>NZ_JBPTTO010000020.1:0-16169 GCF_051547145.1 Flavobacterium sp. RSSB_23
TTAAATTATGAGGGATTTTAACTAAAAAACTAGGATAGCAATGTCTTAGTTAATCTATTTTGGAGAGTTGAAATCAATTTTAGTCTTTCTTAATTCAAAATTTTGCCCCAAGTATACTCGTCTAACCATTTCATCTTCTACCAATTCTTCTGGTGTTCCAGCTTTTAGGATACCACCTTCAAACATCAAATAGGTTTTATCGGTAATGGCCAAAGTTTCTTGTACGTTATGGTCTGTAATCAAAATACCAATATTTTTGTTTTTCAATTGTGCCACAATGCGTTGAATGTCTTCTACAGCCACAGGGTCTACTCCTGCAAAAGGTTCGTCCAATAAGATGAATTTTGGGTCGGTGGCTAAACAACGTGCAATTTCGGTTCTTCTTCGTTCACCTCCTGAAAGCAAGTCACCTCTATTGGTGCGGATATGTTCCAGACTAAATTCGGCAATTAGATTTTCCATTTTTGCAATTTGTTCTTCTTTGGTATGATTAGTCAATTGCAAAACACTCAGAATATTGTCCTCGATACTTAATTTTCTAAACACAGAAGCCTCTTGTGCCAAATAGCCCACTCCTTGTTGCGCACGTTTGTACATCGGATATTCAGTAATGTCCAAATCATCTAAATAAATATGACCCGAGTTGGGTTTTACCAATCCTACAATCATATAAAAAGAGGTGGTTTTACCAGCACCGTTTGGTCCCAAAAGCCCAACAATTTGCCCTTGGTTTACTTCCAAAGAAATGCCCTTTACAACACTACGGCCTTTATACGTTTTTATGAGGTTTTCTGCTCTTAATTTCATTGTATTTGAATTGCTAAGATTCTGAGAATTTGTTGGTTTATGAGTGTAGAAGTTTAAGCTATGAAAAGTTTACTTCTTGAGAATTTAAGCTATAATTTTACCTATTTGGTTTGTTCTTCTAAGGCTTCCCAAAATTCGTAAGCTCTACGCAAATGAGGAACTACTATTGTACCTCCAACTAAGGTAGCGATTCCCATAGCTTCCATCATTTCTTCTCGTGTAACTCCTTCTTTATAGCTAGTTTCTAAATGGTATTTAACACAATCGTCACAGCGTAAAACCGCTGAAGCAACTAATCCTAATAGTTCTTTTGTTTTTACATCCAATGCACCAGCAGCATAAGCATTAGTGTCTAAATTGAAAATGCGTTTTACAATTTTATTGTTATCTGCCAATAATTTTTCGTTCATTTTAGAACGATAGTCGTTGAATTCTTGAATTAAATCAGCCATTTTGTTTGTTTTGGTTGCGAACAACAAGTTTAGAAATTAATATACTTACTTCATAAATCAATAACATTGGTATTGCTACAATAGTTTGACTCACTACATCTGGTGGGGTAACGATAGCAGCAACAATCAAGATAATGATTACTGCATATTTCCAATATTTTCTTAAAAACTCAGGAGTAACTAAGCCTAGTTTGGTAAGGAAATAGATAACTATCGGGAGTTCAAAAAAGAGACCTCCAGCCAATACTGAGGTCTTTACTAGGCCAATATATGACTCTAAAGTGAATTGGTTTTTTACAACATCTGATACTGTAAAAGTGGCTACGAAATTTACCGACATAGGTATAATAACAAAGTAGCCAAAAAGCACCCCTAGAAAGAAAAGAATAGAAGAAACCCCAATGAAAAATTTAGCTCCTTTTTTCTCTTTTTCATATAGTGCTGGACTTATGAATTTCCATATTTCAAATAAAATATAGGGAAAACTCAAAATGAAACCAGCCAATAAACACATCCAAACAAACATGTTTACTTGTCCCTCCATTTGCGTATTTTGAATGATAAAGGGAAGTTCAGTAATGCAAATACTATCCACAAAACCCAGTTGATGTGATAGTTCACAAAAAAAACGGTAAGTAAAAAAACTAGGACGTGTTGGACCAAAAATGATATCGTTGAATAAGAAGTCACTGATAAAATAGGTTACAAAGGCCATAATCAAAATAGCAGTTGTACTTCTTACCAAAACCCATCTTAATTCTTCAAGATGGTCTAAAAAAGACATTTCGTTAAGGTTTTTCTTTGCCATTATACAATTCCTTCTTTTAAAATGTCATGTATATGTAAAATTCCTTTGTATTCTCCGTTGTCAATTACAATCAATTGCGTAATGGAGAAGTCTTCCATAAGATTGAATGCATCAATAGCCATTGCCTCTGAGTGAATTTGTTTTGGATTTTTTGTCATAATGTCTTTAGCGGTTACACCAGCAATACTGTCGCGGTCGTTGAGCATTCTTCGGATATCTCCATCAGTAATAATACCAACTACTTTTCCGTTATCTACAACAGCAGTTACTCCTAATCTTTTTTCTGAAATCTCAAAAATTGCTTTTTTTATGGAGGTATCGGAGGTTACAATCGGTTGTAATGAATGTTCTATTAAGTCTTTTACTTTTAATAAAAGTTTTTTTCCAAGGGCTCCTCCTGGATGGTATTTGGCAAAATCTTCAGCTTGAAATCCTCTCATTTCCATCAAACATACGGTAAGCGCATCACCCATTACTAATTGCGCAGTTGTACTATTGGTAGGTGCCAAATTCATAGGGCAAGATTCAGCATCAACAGTGGTGTTTAGGACAAAATGAGAGCCTTTCGCTAAAAAGGAAGTCATATTGCCTGTCATACCTATTAAAGTGTTTCCAAAACGTTTTAACAAAGGAACCAATACCTTGATTTCAGGACTGTTTCCGCTTTTAGAAATACAAATTATTACGTCTTCATCTTGTATCATTCCAAGGTCACCATGAATGGCTTCTGAGGCATGCAAGAATAAAGCAGGTGTCCCAGTAGAATTTAACGATGCTACAATTTTTTGAGCAATTATGGCACTTTTTCCAATTCCAGTTATGACAACTCGGCCTTTAGATTGAAATATTTTGTGGGTGGTTGATAGGAACTGCTCATCCAAAAAAGTGGTTAATTTGGCAATAGATTCACTTTCTGAGAGAATTGTTTTTTTGGCTAATGCCAATAGGTTTTCGTTGCTTATCAAAACAGAATGTTTAAATTTGTATGTATAAAAGATTTTTGTATCTTTAGTGTTGCAAATTTATACAAAATACCACATAATAAAGAATGAATTCAAACGAAATTGATATACACAAGGAATTAAAAAAGTATTTTGGCTTCAGTCAATTCAAAGGATTGCAGGAACAAGTCATTAAAAGCCTCTTAAATAAAGAGAATACTTTTGTAATTATGCCGACTGGTGGAGGGAAATCACTTTGTTACCAATTACCCGCTTTAATTCTAGACGGAACTGCAATTGTAGTTTCTCCTCTCATTGCTTTAATGAAAAATCAAGTAGATGCTATTCGAAGTTTGTCTTCTGATAATGGAGTGGCACATGTCTTGAATTCATCATTGACAAAAACTGAAATCGCTCAAGTAAAAAAAGACATTACATCAGGAATAACGAAGCTATTGTATGTGGCGCCAGAATCGTTAACTAAAGAAGAGTATGTTCAGTTTTTGCAACAAGTTCCGCTTTCTTTTGTTGCAATTGATGAAGCACATTGTATCTCTGAATGGGGACATGATTTTAGACCTGAATATCGAAATTTAAGACATATTATCAAACAATTAGGGCAGGTTCCAGTAATTGGGCTTACAGCTACTGCTACTCCAAAAGTACAAGAGGATATCCTGAAAAACCTAGACATGTCAGATGCGGTGACTTATAAAGCATCTTTTAATAGACCCAATCTTTTTTATGAAGTACGTACCAAAACTAAAAATATAGAGTCGGATATCATTCGATTCATTCGTCAACATAAAGGGAAATCAGGCATTATATACTGTTTGAGTCGTAAAAAAGTAGAATCAATTGCTGAAGTTTTACAAGTAAACGGAATTAGTGCTGTACCTTATCACGCTGGATTGGATGCCAAGACTAGAGCCAAACATCAGGACATGTTTTTGATGGAGGATGTTGATGTTGTGGTAGCCACAATCGCTTTTGGTATGGGAATCGACAAGCCCGATGTACGTTATGTAATTCATCACGATATTCCAAAATCTCTTGAAAGTTATTACCAAGAAACAGGTCGTGCTGGTAGAGATGGAGGAGAAGGACATTGTTTGGCTT
The DNA here is from genome assembly GCF_051547145.1 of Flavobacterium sp. RSSB_23. NCBI lineage: Bacteria > Pseudomonadati > Bacteroidota > Flavobacteriia > Flavobacteriales > Flavobacteriaceae > Flavobacterium > Flavobacterium sp. RSSB_23. The sequence goes on from NZ_JBPTTO010000020.1 coordinate 4,128, forward strand.
ATTACTCTTATAAAGATGTTGAAAAATTAGAAAAATTCTTGTCTGGTAAGCCTGTTGCTGAACAAGAAATTGGTTTTGCTCTTTTGCAAGAGGTGGTTGCTTATGCTGAAACATCCATGTCGAGACGTAAATTTTTACTCCATTATTTCGGAGAAGAGTACGATAATGAAACTGGAGAGGGTGGAAATATGGATGACAATGTTAGAAATCCAAAGACAAAAGTTGAAGCGATGAATGAAGTAGTCAAGCTCCTTCAGGTTGTTAAAGAAACAAAACATATCTATAAATCCAAAGAAATAGTTTTTACGTTAATCGGTAGAGTTAATGCTGTTATTAAAGCACACAAAACAGATACCCAATCGTTCTTTGGGAGTGGTGCAGACCATGATGAAAAATTTTGGATGGCTTTATTGCGTCAGGTTTTAGTAGATGGTTTACTAGCTAAAGATATCGAAACCTACGGAGTTGTAAAAATTACCAAAAAAGGTCTAGCGTTTATTAAAAATCCAGAGTCATTTATGATGTCTGAAGACCATGAATACAACGAATCAGAGGATGACGCAATTGTTACAGCTGCTAAATCTTCAGGCACAGCCGATGAGGCGTTAATGGCGATGCTAAAAGAGTTGCGAAAAAAAGAAGCCAAAAAGTTAGGCGTTCCACCTTTTGTAGTATTTCAAGACCCTTCTCTAGAGGATATGGCATTGAAATATCCAATTTCTCTAGAAGAATTGATAAACATTCACGGTGTTGGTGAAGGAAAAGCTAGAAAATACGGAAAAGCATTTGTTACCTTAATACAACGCTATGTAGAAGATAATGATATCATTCGACCAGATGATTTAGTAGTCAAATCAACAGGTGTGAATTCGGCAAATAAATTATATATCATTCAAAATATTGATAGAAAGTTAGCTTTAACAGATATTGCCTCAGCAAAAGGCCTTTCTATGGGAGCGCTAATCAAGGAAATGGAGCAGATTGTGTATTCTGGAACAAAACTGAATATTACTTATTGGATAGATGAAATGTTGGACGAAGACCAGCAAGAAGAAATTCACGATTATTTTATGGAATCCCATTCTGATAATATTGAAGAAGCTTTAAAAGAATTTGATGGCGAATATGATATTGATGAATTACGATTGATGCGTATCAAATTTATTAGTGAAGTAGCGAATTAAATTTTCAAGTTCCAAAAAATTAAATTCCAAATTCCAATGATCGTTAGTTATTGGAATTTGGAATTTTCGTTTTTGGAATTTAGTTTTCATAAACTTCTCCTCGGTGGGGTTTCAAAGCATCTCGTACTGTAATCATATCTTCCTCTTCTACTACCATAAAGGCAATGGCGTGCATTTCTCCGAATGTTTTAAATCCTGTGATATCAAGAGGTAGTTGCTCAATCTTTATATATTCTTTCAGATGAATTTCGTGATGTTCGGCAGTTTTAGCAGAGGCAGGACCGCGAAAATCCCAAATGAGTTTGATTTTTCTAGACATAGTATTTGATTTAACTAGTGCACAAAACTACAAAGACTTATAATGAAAATCTTTGTTTATTACTGATAAAAAAAGTCAAAAGCTACAGATTAAAAGATTACAAAAGATATTTTCACATAACTTTTATGTTCATAAATTCCTTATATGGTCTAAACACACACTTCGTTTTATTAAAACTTTCATAACTTATCTGTTGTCTGTTTTTTGGTGCCTTCTGCGTAACCCTTTGCGTCCCTTGCTATAAATCTCTAGTAAAACTTATATGCCCATATATGTCTTATATGGTTTAAACACAAACACTCCGTTTCAACTAAACACTTCAATGACTTATATGTTTTATTTTTTGAGGACCTAATTGTCGTTTTTTATTCTTATTCTCAAAATTGAATTCAAAATAGTACTTTTGTAGCCTGAGTAAACAAAGGTGGTTTACTCTAAAAATTGAAGTATTCAGATACCATGCCACAAGAACTCCTATTACAAGTTGCTCCAGAGATTGCTGCTAACGAAACGTTACTAAACGATTATTTGTCTCGACAATTAAAAATTTCGGTCAAAGAAATTCAGCATGTAACTATTGTAAAACGTTCTATTGATGCGCGTCAAAAAGCTGTCAAAATCAATTTAAAAGTGATAGTTTACTTAAAAGGAGAGCCTTTTTTAGAACAAAAAATAGCTTTGCCAGACTATCAAAACGTAGCGAATGCACAAGAAGTGATTGTAGTAGGTGCTGGACCTGCTGGACTTTTTGCGGCACTTCAATTGATAGAACTGGGGTTGAAACCTATAGTTATTGAACGCGGAAAAGATGTTCGCGGCCGACGTAGGGATTTGAAAGCCATCAACAGAGACCATATAGTAAACGAAGATTCGAATTATTGTTTTGGAGAAGGAGGAGCAGGGACCTATTCGGATGGGAAATTATACACACGTTCCAAAAAAAGAGGTGACGTAAATAGAATATTAGAATTATTGGTAGCTTTTGGAGCAACACCTGATATTTTGGTCGACGCTCATCCACACATTGGTACCAATAAACTACCGCAAATCATTCAAGATATTCGAGAAAAAATAATTGAATGCGGTGGTAAAGTCCTTTTTGAAACTAGGGTTACGGATATTAGTATAAAAAACAATGAAGTCCAAGGAGTGACAACTCAAAATGGTGCAGTCATTTCTGCCAATAAATTAATTTTAGCTACTGGGCATTCTGCACGTGATATTTTCGAGTTGTTGGATAAAAAGAAAGTTTTAATTGAAGCCAAACCTTTTGCGCTTGGTGTAAGAGCCGAACATCCGCAGTCTTTGATTGATAGTATTCAATACAGTTGTGATTATCGAGGGGAACATTTACCACCAGCGCCGTATTCAATAGTAAAACAAGTGAATGGTCGCGGGATGTATTCATTTTGTATGTGTCCGGGAGGTGTGATTGCACCTTGTGCTACCAGTCCAGGTGAAGTAGTTACCAATGGTTGGTCGCCTTCTAAAAGAGATCAGCATACGGCCAATTCAGGAATTGTAGTCGAATTGAAATTGGAGGATTTTAAACCCTTTGCCAAATTTGGAGCACTTGCAGGAATGGAGTTTCAAAAAAGCATTGAACAAAAAGCCTGGCAATTGGCGGGACAAACGCAAAAAGTGCCTGCACAACGTTTAGTCGATTTTACCCAAAGTAAAACGTCCTCTGATATTCCTAAAACATCTTATGTTCCGGGAACAACATCAGTAGAATTGGGACAGATTTTTCCGGGATTTTTAACCCAAATTATGCGTCAAGGATTTTCAGAATTCGGGAAATCGATGAAAGGCTATGCTACTAATGAGGCGATTTTGCACGCTCCCGAATCTAGAACCTCTTCCCCAGTTCGAATTCCAAGAGACAATTACACCTTGGAGCATCTTCAAATCAAAGGATTGTATCCTTGCGGCGAAGGAGCGGGTTATGCAGGAGGCATTATTTCGGCAGCGATTGATGGCGAGAAATGTGCACAGAAGATTGCGGAGGTATTAATTAAATAGGTATATAATAAAAAAAAAAGATGTAATTTGCATATTTTTAGATAATTAAGAGATTAAAGCTACTTTGTTTTAATCTCTTTTTAGTTAGTTTTATTTATGGTTTACTTTTTTAAGAATGTTGGAGTAGATAGTGTTATAAATGAGAATTTCATTGCTTAGTACAATGATTTTGATTGTTGTTTAAAGATGAATGTAAGATTCTCTGAAGACTAAAAATAAAACAAGTGATTGAGTTATACGGATACATATATATAAAATTAAAAAAATGATTATGAAAAAAGTTGTCTTGATTTTAAGTTTGTTATATGGTTTTTTTGTTTTTTCACAAGAACAAGTGACTGTTTTTAAAGGGATTCAGGTAACAGGAATTGCTGTTTCTGATAAAGGCAGAATTTTTGCAAATTTTCCTCGTTGGCGTGAACCGATTCCTTTTTCGGTGGTAGAAGTGTTTCAAGACGGTACTTATGCTCCTTATCCAAATACAGCATGGAATGTATTGAAAACGAATCAGGGTAAAGAAAATAATACCTTTGTGGCGATTCAATCAGTGGTTGCTGAAGGGCAAAGTTTGTATGTATTAGAAACTAGTAATCCTCAATTTAAAGGGGTACAAGATCATCCAAAATTGTATGTTTTTGATTTGAATTCCAATCAATTGAAACACACCTATCTGTTCTCGAAAGAGAGCTATCATAAGAACTCTTATATTAATGATCTTCGAATAGATATAAAACGACAATTGGTGTATTGTACAGATTCTGGAGTGGGAGGTATTGTTGTTTTGGATCTTAAAACAGGTACATCTAAAAGATATTTGGATCAACATAAGGTGACTATGGCAGAGAAGGATCAGCTTAATTGTAGCAATGGTATTTGGAAAAACACAGTGCATTCTGATGGTATTGAGTTTGATGCCAAAAATGATATGCTGTATTTCCATGCCTTAACGGCGTATACTTTGTATGGTATTAAGATTGACCAATTGATTAAAAATGATGCAAGTGAAATCATTGCCATCCCTACAGCGGCACCAGACGGTCTGATTATGGATAAAAAAGGGAATCTATATTATGGTGATTTAGAACATGACGCGATACATTATCTTGATAGAAAAGGCAAGATTAATGTGTTGACAGATGATAAGATGAAGGTTAAATGGGCAGATTCTTTTGCTATTCATAAAGACTATTTGTACTATACTAATTCCCGTATTAATGAAGCTACTGGTGATATAAAAGAATTGGATTTTACTATTTACAAGATGAAATTGAAACAATAGTAAAGCCAAAATTTGTGCAAAGGAGTTGTCTTTTGAATATTTTTTAGAGAACCGGTTTATTCTTCTATTGATATATCTTTCAGTGGTACTATTTTGCGTGAGGGATAGGAGCAATCCGCCATTGCGGAGCGGATAGCCCGACAGCATAAAAAAAAGAGGCCGACGCACCATAGCATGAGTTGGCCTCTTTTTTTTATGGTGGCACGCCCTGAATATGATTAAAATTGATTTATGAAAAATACATTTTAATGGTCATAACTTATCATTCGTGAAACTTTCCATTGATTGCCTATTTTTTTCCAAATGGCAACAAATTTAAAGGTGCCGACTTCTTCTTTTCCGTTCTCCATATGTCGGAATTGATGTTGGGCTACTTCAATGGCTCCAAAATCTTTTATAGGATGTACTTCAAGGCTTCCTTTTACTAGCGTTCGAGTAAGTTTGTTTTCGTTTTTGAACATTTTTTCAAAATTGGCAAAAACAGTGTCATACGACAATAAACCACCATTGTCTTGGTACCATTCTAAGTCTTCGGTAAACAGGGGTTTAAATTTGGACAGATCTTTTGCGTTGAAGGCCTCAAAAAGTTGAGTGTCCATAGTCGCAATTTCATTGTACAACTCTTGTGAAGTTGGCGCTACTTTTTTTTCTTGAGCAATCACGGTTGTTGCGAATAAAAAAATGCAAATAATATAAATGGAGAATAGATAGGTTTTCATGTGTTACTTTTTAGCATTCATTTCCATATAGTCTAAAGTCAAAGTTGCCATACTTGTCATCCCCAAAACAAAGCTGCCTTCGTCTATATAAAAGTCAGGAGTATGATGTGAAGGCATTTCACTGGCTTTTTTTCCTTTGGGCATTCCTCCAATAAAATAAAACAATCCAGGAATTTTGGCTTGATAAAAAGAAAAGTCTTCGGCTCCAGTAACGGCTTCGGTTAAATGCACATTGTCTTTTCCTGCGGCTGCTTGCAAAGTTGGTAGCATTTGTTCCGTAAGCGTGGGTTCATTGTAAGTAATTAATGTTTTTTTGGTAATGGTAACTTCTGAAGTAGCTCCAGCACTTTCGGCTATATTGGTAGCGATGGTTTTGATTCTACCATGAATAAAGTCTTGAGTTTGGGAATCTAACGTTCGAATCGTACCACTCAGCGTCAACGACTCAGGGATGATATTGCTTCGAACTCCAGCATTAATTTGTCCAACGCTCACTACAGCAGCGTTTTCGGTTAAATTTACATTGCGACTTACAATAGTTTGTAAGCCGAGAACAATTTGTGATGCGGTAACGATAGGGTCTACTGATTGCCAGGGATAAGCACCGTGCGATTGCTTACCGTTAACTTGTATGGTAAACCAATCTGAGGACGCCATAGTTCCTTTTGGACGGTATTTGATTTGGCCGACTTCGGTTTGTGCATTAATATGAAGGCCAAAAATAACATCTACTTTTGGGTTATTCAGAACACCTTCTTTTACCATTAATTCAGCGCCGCCTTCTTCGCCTTCTGGCGGACCTTCTTCCGCAGGTTGGAAAATGAATTTTACTGTTCCTTTAATTTCATTTTTTATCGAGGCTAGAATTTCAGCTGTTCCCATTAACATGGCTACGTGGGTATCATGGCCGCATGCATGCATTACACCAACAGCTTGTCCATTATATTCTCCTGTAACTTTGGAAGTAAAGGGTAAATTCACTCGTTCTTTTACGGGGAGCGCATCCATATCAGCTCTAAGTGCCACAACAGGCCCTGGTTTTCCTCCTTTTAGAATGCCAACAACTCCTGTTTTTGCTACGCCTGTTTGCACTTCAATACCCAAAGAACGTAAGTGTGCAGCAATCTTTTCTGAAGTTTTAAACTCTCGATTACCTAATTCTGGATTTTGGTGCAACTCTCGTCTCCAACTAACTACTTTCGATTCTAAACTGGCTGCTTTTTGAGCCACTTTTGTTTTTAGAGCTTGATTTTGGGCGGTACTGCACAATGCCATCAGCAAAAGGCAGGAAGTAATTGTTGTTTTTTTCATGAATTTGGTTTTCGGTTACAAACAAATATAGTAAAAATGGAACTGCTTCGAGGCATAAAAAAAAGCCGAAAATTCGGCTTCTTAAAAGGTATACAAATTGGGTTGTACTTTAATTTTTTGCTTTAATCGGTTTTTAAAGACTTTTTCGAATTTCTCTAATTTGGGTTGTATCACGAGTTGGCAATACGGTTGAGATTGGTTTTTTTCGTAATAATCTTGATGACTGTCTTTGGCTTTATAAAAAGCAGTAAGAGGTTCTAGTGTAGTTACTATTGGGCGGTCAAAAGCTTTTGCCTTCGTTAGCGCTTGAATTATTTGTTGGCCTGCTTTTTTTTGAGCTTCATTTTTATAAAATATGGCAGAACGATATTGCGTGCCCACATCTGCGCCTTGACGATTCAAAGTAGTAGGATCATGAACAGTAAAGAACACTTTGAAAATTTCATTTAGGTTTGTAACAGCTGGATCGAAAGTGATTTGAACTACTTCGGCAGCTCCAGTGTCACCTGACGAAACGGCTTCGTAACTTGGGTTTTTAACGGTTCCTCCTGCAAAACCAGAGACTACTTTCTCAACCCCCATTAGGTTTTCATATACCGCTTCAACACACCAGTAGCATCCGCCTGCTAGTACTATGGTATCCGTTTTTGGGGCACTTGTGTTTGTTTCAGTTTTCTTTTGCGCAAAACCAAAAGTAGTGGCGAAAAGGCTAAGGAGCATTATTTTTTTCATAGCGTGAGTTTATTTAGTGTCAGGTACAAAATCTAAAGAAATAGCATTCATACAATAGCGTTTTCCCGTTGGAGCAGGTCCGTCATCAAAGAGGTGACCCAAGTGACTATCACAACGACCGCAATTGGCTTCTATTCGCTGCATACCATACGAATTATCGGGTTTGAAAGTGATACTCTCTTTGTTTTCTTGCTCAAAAAAACTTGGCCAACCGCAACTACTTACAAATTTTTGATTGGATTTGAAAAGTAAGTTACCACAGGCAGCGCAATAATAAGTGCCTTTGGTTTCAGAATTCCACATCGTTCCTGTGAAGGCTCTTTCTGTATCAGCTTCTCTTGCCACAGCGTATAAATCGGGTGAAAGCACTTTTTTCCATTCAGAATTTGGAATTGCCACCTTTTTTGTGTCAGTATTTGAATAATAAGGGTTCTCTGGTTTGTGAAGGACTTCTTTCATGTTTTTTGAATTAAGTGTTGTTGATTGTGATGGATTTTTTTGAGCACAAGCTTGAAAAAATAAGCTGTTTATTGCTAGTATTATAAGGAGTTGCTTTTTCATAGAATTATTGTTGTTAAATGGAATTGTAAAACTATAGTGTACTTACGTCAATGTTTGTCAGCTGGTTTACTCTAAGGTATACTTTGATATAAATTTAACTTTTGTTTACAGTAAACTAAAAATAGTGTAAACGTTTTTGTGTAAATGATATCATCGGAACAACTAATATGTTTTAAATTCTTGAAAGTAGTTTTGAAAAAAACGACTCAGCAAATTGGTTAAAATTCTTAAATTTTTATAGTAATAATTGAAAAATGAGTAATTTCGATAATTCAATCTATTGCCAAATATACAAAACTTAGATAGTCGATATTGAGTTGCAGCCTAAAGGGCATTTTTTAAAAAATAAAGCTTCAACAAAACGAAAGACAACGTTAAAGCCCCCGTTAAATCTAAACCTTTTTGTATTTTTGGCCTGTAAAAATTTTATGGAAGAAGAAAAAGTTATCTTAGTCAACGAATTAGACGAACAGATTGGTCTAATGCCTAAATTAGAGGCGCATCAAAAAGCAGTTCTACATCGCGCTTTCTCCGTTTTTATCTTGAACGATAAAAAGGAAATAATGTTACAACAAAGAGCGCAGCACAAATACCATTCTCCTTTGCTATGGACAAACACTTGTTGTAGCCACCAACGCGAGGGCGAAACCAATATTCAAGCAGGCAACAGGCGTTTATTTGAAGAAATGGGATTTAGAACAGAGATAAAAGAGCTCTTTCATTTTATTTATAAAGCACCATTTGATAACGGATTAACGGAGCATGAACTAGATCATGTAATGGTAGGTTATTATAATGATGCTCCACAAATCAATCCTGAAGAAGTTCAAGATTGGAAATGGATGAAAATTGAAGATGTAAAGAATGACATGCTAATCCATCCTGAAAGTTATACAGTATGGTTTAAAATTATCTTTGATGAGTTCTATCATTTTCTAGAAGACCATACTATATAATTCTTGAAAACTAAATCTATTAATTCAGATATAATAATACCAACATGAGAGTAACCATTTCCCGTAAAGCACATTTTAATGCAGCCCATCGTTTGTATAGAAAAAATTGGACTTTCGAACAAAACGATGCTGTATTTGGGAAGTGTAATAACCCTAATTTTCATGGTCATAATTATGAGTTGATTGTAAGTGTGACTGGTGAAATAGATCCAGAAACAGGTTATGTTATGGATGTGAAATTTTTGACAGACATTATCAAGTCAGAAGTAGAGGAGCAAATGGATCATAAAAACTTAAATTTAGACGTCCCCGAATTTGAGAACCTTAATCCTACAGCTGAAAATATCGTGGTAGTTATTTGGAATAAAATACGCGCCAAAATCAAATCAAGCTTAGACTTAGAAGTTGTACTCTACGAAACCCCACGTAATTTTGTAACCTATAGAGGAGAATAATTTATTTAATTTATATTAGAAGTTGTAACTTATGCCAATTGAATTAGGAGACGTAATACCACATTTTACAGCAATTGATACTAATGAGGAAAAATTCGATACTTTAGAATATATAGGTAAGAAGCCATTAGTAATTTATTTTTATCCAAAGAACAATACACCAGGTTGTACCGCACAAGCATGCGGTTTTAGAGATCAATATCAGGATTTTACTGATTTAGGAGCAGAAGTTATTGGTATTAGTAGTGATTCGGTTGATTCCCATAATGCCTTTGCAAAACAATACAAATTACCGTTTATACTTTTGTCTGACACTGATAAGAAAATCAGAAAGTTATTTGGTGTGCCTTCTGGTTTGTTGGGTGTACTTCCTGGTCGTGTCACTTACATTGTAGATAAACAAGGAAAAGTTGTTTTGGTTTTTGATGATAGTATCAATGCTACTAAGCATATTGCTGAGGCACTTGAAGCTATAAAAAAAATAGTATCATAAAATAACAAAAAAATAGCAATTCAAACTCCTTGAATTAGCGATATTTGTCAAAAAAAGAAATGCAAACCAAACTATATCCTTTACAATTTGAGCCCATACTTAAAGAACGTATTTGGGGCGGCGAAAAGCTAAAAACTTTTTTGAATAAGCCTATTGTTTCTCCAATTACAGGGGAGAGTTGGGAATTGTCTACAGTGAAAGGAGATTGTAGTGTAATTGCTAATGGTGATTTTAAAGGGGTTGAATTGATGGAACTAATCGAAAATCAACCAGCGGAGATTTTGGGAACTGCTGTTTATCAAAAATTCGGAAAACAGTTTCCATTGCTTTTTAAATTTTTAGATGCTCGTGAAGATTTATCGATACAAGTGCATCCTAATGATGCTTTAGCTCAAGAAAGGCATAACTCATTTGGTAAAACCGAGATGTGGTATGTAATGCAAGCTGACCCAAAATCACGACTGATTGTTGGCTTCAAAGAAGATTCTAATGCTACGGAATACCTAGAAAAACTAGAGAATAAAGAGTTACTCACAATACTAGATACCAAAGAAGTTCAAAAGGGAGACGTTTTCTTTTTAGAAACTGGAACGGTCCATGCTATTGGCGCTGGACTAGTAATTGCCGAAATTCAGCAAACCTCCGATATAACCTATAGATTGTACGATTTCGATCGTGTTGATGCGCACGGAAATACTAGAGAATTACATGTTGACTTGGCTTTAGATGCAATCAATTATAAAAAAGTAAACACACAAAAGCAGTATACTAAATTAGTCAATCAATCCAATACAATGGTTGATTGCCCCTATTTTACTACGAACTATATTCCTTTGCAAGGGGATATGGTAATAAGTAAAACAGGAGAATCTTTTTCCGTGTATATGGTAGTTGATGGTTGTTTCTCTATCGATATAAATGGAGTAGAATATAAGTATCAAACTGGTGACACTGTTCTTGTTCCAGCTGCGCTACAGTCGTTTACCTTAAGTGGAAATGCTTCTCTTTTAGAAATTTACATTTCATAGTTTGTATTCGAAAGATTATGTGTACTTTTGCAAACGCAAATTTTAGTACAATATATAAATTAAATAAAAATGGCAAACGTTAAGAATTTAAAGAAAGACATCAACTACGTTTTAGGAGATATTATTGAAGCAGTTTACTTGTATGAATTAACTACTACAGGAAAACCAACAGAACAAACTAATGCTTTAATTGACGAAGCTATTGCTGCTTTTGATGCTTTGATTGCAAAAGTGAATCAAAAAAATGTGGAAAGCAAAAAAGCGCATTTCAAACAAATTAATTTGGAATTAGAACAAACTGCAAATCAATTGATTGCCAAAATCAACGAATTGTAATCGAAAAAAAGTAAAAAAAAGTCTGAATTTGTTTTGGAGAATTCAAATTCAGACTTATATTTGCACCCGAAATAAGACGCCAGCGTAGCTCAGTCGGCTAGAGCAGCTGATTTGTAATCAGCAGGTCGTGGGTTCGAGTCCCTCCGCCGGCTCCAAAGAAAACCACCTAAGTAATTAGGTGGTTTTTTGTTTTTCTTGTACGGTTGTTGATTTTAAAATTCTTGTAAAAACTTTACGAATTTGTTTTGCAAAATTGAAATATGTATTTATATTTGCACCCGAAATAAAACGCCAGCGTAGCTCAGTCGGCTAGAGCAGCTGATTTGTAATCAGCAGGTCGTGGGTTCGAGTCCCTCCGCCGGCTCCAGAGAAAACCACCTAAGAAATTAGGTGGTTTTTTGTTTTTAGCCTATTTTCTTTGATGGTTTATCTTTTGTTTTGTTGGTTGTTCTCTTCTGGTGAATGCTAATGGTGTTTTCCTCTGTTTTCTTTTTTAGGAGCTATTTCCGGCTGTCCGTTATATCTCTTGGGTCGAACCCCGCCCCAAGAGGATGTCACTCCCATCCGGGCTAGGGTATTTGTGCTCACAACAGGTTTTGTCTTTGTTTTCATATATAATGTATGCTTTACGCTTTGTTCTGATTTTC
>NZ_JBPTTO010000021.1:0-15121 GCF_051547145.1 Flavobacterium sp. RSSB_23
TTGGCAAGAAAATTTAAAACTTTTTTTGAAAATTTTTATTTCCATTTAAATCTCATTTTCTTATCAATCTTTCAAGGAACTTTCCGTATTTTGCGGGGTGCAAAGGTAAGTAACGTTTTTATTTCTCACAAACTTTTTTGATATTTTTTTTCGAAAATTTCTCTTCTTTTATCTCAATCGCTTGTCAGTATTTAAATGAACGTTGCCGTTGTTGCGGGTGCAAAAGTAGACCCTTTTTTCGTTTAAACAATACCTTTTTCAAACTTTTTTTGATTTATTTTTTAATACATTAATAAAACATTGATAATCATTATTTAACACAAACATTAGCATCGTAAAAAAAATGGCTTACCACAGACACTCTAGCCTTAAAGCCCAATTTGCGCATATTACACCCTGTTCTTACTCTATTTACAGGACGTATTATAGACGTTCAAAAGCCAATTAATCCTTATATATAGTAAAACTTATTACTTCATTATTGTATACATACTATATATATAGTGTCTTTATACTATATACATACCATACACATACTTTATCTATGCACTATCCATATAGTATCCACACACTATCCATACTCTATCCATACTCTATCCATACTCTATCCATACTCTATCCATACTCTATCCATACTCTATCCATACTCTATCCATACTCTATCCATACTCTGTCCATACTCTATCCATACTCTATCCATACTCTATCCATACATTTTATATGTAGTAATAAAGAACAATACATTAAACATAAAAAAAATACAGAACACCTTTCTACGACAAACACACTAGCATCGTCTTTATGGGCGGTCTCGAGGATTACCGGACGCAGCAAGATACATTAGGGATAGGCAGAAATACAATCTAAAAAACCATACTACTTAATTGTACTACGCGACTCCTCTTTGTCGGAATTGACAAAATAGCAACATAAACTTCGTTGTGAAAATTTAGAACAAAGCGTAAAGCAATAAATTATACGTGAAAACAAAGACAAAAAACTGTTGTGAGCACAAATGCCTAGCCCGGATGGTAGTGGCATCCTCTTGGGGCGGGGTTCGAACCAAGAGATATAACGGACAGCCGGAAATAGCTCCTAAAAAAGAAAAGTAGCCTCAATTGTTTAGTTAAGATAAGCTGACTATTTAAGTTGACTGGCTTTTGTATGCCAAGCTTCATTTAAATCGTCATAATTTACAGGGGTTGCAGGTGGTTGGTTTTGGAGCCTTCCTGATTCGAAGGCTCTTACTAAGATTGTCTCGATTAAGAAATCTTCATTTACTTCGTAAGGTTGGTACTTTGTTTTGAGATTAATATCAAAAATTCGGGCCGTGGTATTGGCCCAGAATGCTTTCCATCCACTTTTTAAGTCAGAAACGAGGTCGTAAGTAGTTATACCGGTTTGCCTATGAATTAATTTGACTAAAATTTGCCCCTGTTTTCGTGACAGTTTTTTAAGTTTCGCTTCGAACTCATTCGTTAAATAGTCCTCAACAATTTTAAAATACTTCTTTTTTTCTTTGTTTGTTTTTAAATAAGACATCCCTTTTTTGAGGGCAACGAGTCTTTCAGAGGCTAATTTAGCATAGGGATATGTTTTATATACTCTATTTTGTAGAATTAAGAATTGCTTTTTATCTTCAAGACTTAATTTTTGCTTACTGATGATTATTTCTGGTAACAGAATAGTATCACTGAGAATACTATCGTTTTCGATAAGCGTAGGGTCTGTTTTTTCGGTTTCTTTTGGGACAATTTGTGCTTGTGTCGCGAGAGAACACAAAAGGAATAGGAAATAAATGAAGATTCGGTTCATGGGAAAATTTTATGATTCAAAATTATAAATTTATACACAAGTCTGATGCCAAATTTATAAATTAGCAAAAAATAATTTCATATGAATTCACCATCACTATTGAATGCCTCTTCTATGGCATTTTTAGAAAAATACTTAAATAACGCCTCTCCAACAGGTTTTGAATCTGAAGGCCAAAAGATTTGGATGGACTACCTTCAACCTTATGTGGATACTTTTATTACCGATACCTATGGAACTGCTGTTGGAATCATTAATCCGGATGCTCCATTTAAAGTAGTTATTGAGGGCCACGCAGATGAGATTGCTTGGTATGTTAACTATATTACAGAAGATGGTTTGGTATATGTTATTCGCAATGGAGGCTCTGATCATCAAATTGCTCCTTCGAAACGCGTTAACATACATACCAAAAAAGGGATTGTAAAAGGTGTATTTGGTTGGCCTGCCATACACACTAGAAACAGGGACAAAGAAGAAAATCCAAAAACAAGCAATATCTTCATAGATCTTGGTTGTGAAACAAAAGAGGAAGTAGAAAAATTAGGAGTTCATGTTGGTTGTGTGATTACTTATCCTGATGAATTTATGATTATGAACGAAAACAAATTTGTTTGTCGTGCTATTGATAACCGAATGGGCGGATTTATGATTGCCGAGGTTGCTCGATTATTACATGAGAATAAGAAAAAATTACCTTTTGGATTGTATATTGTAAACGCGGTTCAAGAAGAAGTTGGTCTTAGAGGAGCAGAAATGATTACTCAAACCATACGACCGAATGTTGCTATTGTTACTGATGTATGTCATGACTCGACGACACCTATGATTGACAAAAAGATTGAGGGAGAGACGAAAATAGGCAAAGGACCTGTAATTACTTACGCTCCAGCAGTTCAAAACAATCTTAGAGAACTCATATTGAACACTGCTTCAGAAAAAGGCATCCCTTTTCAGCGATTGGCTTCTTCTAGAGTTACAGGTACCGATACTGATGCTTTTGCTTATAGTAATGGCGGAGTAGCCTCAGCATTGATTTCTTTACCACTTCGCTACATGCACACTACAGTTGAAATGGTGCATCGCAAGGATGTTGAGAACGTCATTCAATTGATCTATGAAACCTTATTAAAAATAGAAAACAACGAAACCTTTTCCTATTTCAAATAAATGATAAAAGCAAAAACTCCGTTTATTCTAGATAAACGGAGTTTTTTTTTGATTGATGATTGCTGTTATTAACGTTGAGCCACTGCGTTTTCTTTGTTCAATTGAAGAAAAACATAGGCTTCTTTTGCATTGGATAATTGTGCATACTTTAAAGCATCGGCACCAAAACTTGTTTTTTCTTCCACTTTTGCTCCTTTAGCAATTAGTAATTTCATGATTTCGACTTTATTGTAGCGAGCTGCAATCATTAAAGGTGTCAAACCATATGACTTTTCATTAACATCGGCTCCAAAATCGATTAATTTTTTGATGAATTCCAAATCGCCTTTATAAATTGCGACGTGCAAAGGTGTTGCTTCTCCATATGAAGGAGTCATAACTTTTACTTTAGCAAATGATTTAACGTTTGCCGCTTCAACTTTTGTAGCAAAACTTGACAGTACTACTAAACCTAAACAGATGATTGCTTTTTTCATGATGATCGTGATTTTTGATTATTGATTGATGATTAAATTTCTTTTCAAAAGTAAAGTATTTTTAATTATGTGTATTACATGGTACTATTTATTAACTAATAATTAACTCGTTGTTTAAACATCTAGTTTTAAGGCAACTCAAAGTTAAATCAACTTACTACTATAGACGTTATCCAATGGTTAATGTTACGTGAGCTTACATAAATTAACTTTAATTTAGCTTTTAAATTATTGATTAGATTCAATAATGGAATTATTTAAGTACTCAGTAATTATTAAATTCTTTTCCGTTACATTTTGTTGAGGAGACACTATGGGTTCGTCAAACATTTGTAAGGTTTCTATCCAATTAAAATCTAGAGGCTGTTCTGACAAAGAACTGTCCTCACCTACCACACTAAAGTCTACACTATTGCTTTCTTTAGTTGATGAAGGTGAAACTATAGCTTCATCGTACATAGCTAACGTATTGATCCAATTAAAATCTAATGTTTTACTTTCGCTCTCTTCCGTTTCTTCGATGATTGCATTTTCTTGACGTACCTTATCATTAAAAGAAGTCTCTTTCTTTGCCACTACAGCTACTACAATCACTTCTTCTTTATTCGAAACAGTATTGCTTTCGTTATCAACTAAAGTTTGGGTTTCCTCACTATCATTTTCTTCAATGATTACACTTTCAAAAGACCAACTTCTTTCTGCTGTTGGAACCAAAGTATAAACCACAGGTGATACCTCTAAAACAAGTTCAGGTTTTACGAAAACTATTGGACTTTCCTTTTTAACTTCAAAATTTGTTTTAACCAATTTAATTTTAGTAAAATCTACTGTTGCTTTTTGGTTTTCATTTTGTTTCAAACTAGGATTGATTTTGGCTTCTCTTCTAGTTCCTATTTTACCGAAATTATTTTTGTCTAAACGAATTTCTAAAGTTGAAATTAAAACTACTGATACTGCTACTGTGTAAATGATTGATGCTTTCATGATTTTTATTTTTTTAGTTTTTTGATTTGTTGTTTTAAATAATAATATCCTATGCAAATATATATCTTTTAAACAGTATCTTGTTTTACATAGTACTTATATTTAACAAATAATTAACAAAACACAAAGGATAACCCCCTAAAAACAAGGAAATTGAAGTATTTACAAACGAAAAAACCTCATACTATTTTCATAGCATGAGGTTTTAAAGAATATGTTTTAGTATCGTTTTATCCTTTTAGATACTCCAAAACATTGTTTTCGATACGTTCATTTATATTTGTAATATCAGCTTTCACAAACTTTTCGCCAATTATATTTTCATACAATTCAATGTAACGATCAGAAACTGATTCGATGTATTCCTCAGTCATTTCTGGGATTTGCTGTCCTTCCTTACCTTGAAAACCATTTTCAATCAACCAACGACGCACAAACTCTTTAGATAATTGCTTTTGCTCTTCCCCTTTTTCCTGTCTTTCTTGGTATCCTTCAGCATAAAAGTAACGAGAAGAATCTGGCGTATGAATTTCATCTATTAAAACAATTTGTCCCTCTTTGGTTTTACCAAACTCATATTTGGTATCCACTAAAATCAATCCACGGCTAGCTGCTATTTCAGTACCCCGTTGAAACAATGCACGTGTATACTTTTCTAATACAAGATAATCTTCCTCGGTCACAATACCATTTGACAAGATAGCTTCTCTTGATATATCAGCATCGTGTTCACCGTTATCTGCTTTTGTTGTTGGGGTAATTATAGGTTCAGGGAACTTATCGTTCTCTTTGAGTCCTTCTGCCATTGTTACTCCGCAAAGGGTTCTTTTACCAGCGGCATACTCACGAGCGGCGTGACCCGATAGGTATCCTCTGATTACCATTTCTACTTTAAAAGGAGTACACAGATGACCAACAGCTACACTTGGGTCTGGAGTAGCCACTAACCAATTTGGAACAATGTCTTTAGTCAACTCCATGAACTTAGTAGCAATTTGATTTAGAATTTGTCCTTTGTATGGAATCCCTTTAGGCAATACTACATCGAATGCTGAGAGTCTATCTGTAGCGACCATTACTAAAAGTTCATCGTTTATATTGTATACTTCACGAACTTTTCCTCGGTAAAGGGATTTCTGATTCGGGAAACTAAAATTGGTTGTTGTAATTGTTGTACTCATTGTGTTGTAAGTTGTGTCATTTTTAAGAACGCAAATTTAAAACTATTTCTAGGAGGAAGCAAAGAAAAGCATTGGTATAATTTACTTGGTTTCTTTTTTTCCAATGGTTGATTCGAACAATTGCAAAATTCTACTGTATTCGTCTATCCAAGAATACGTTTCTCTAAATCCATGGGCTTCGACTGGAAATGACGCCAAGCTCCAATTCTTCTTTCCTAGTTCGATAAATCGCTGTGAAATTCTAACAATATCTTTATATTCTACATTATCATCCACCATTCCGTGAAGCATCAACAGATTTCCTTCCAATTTATCTGCGTAATATATTGGAGAGCTTTTTTGAAACGCAATAGGGTCCGTTTCAGGGAAATTCAAAATATTACCCGTATAGCCATGATTGTAATGTGCCCAATCGGTTACAGATCGTAAAGCTGCTCCAGAAGCAAACTCTTTTGGAGTCGTTAGCATCGCCATCAAAGTAATAAAACCTCCATAAGATCCACCATAAATCCCTACCCTGTTTGGGTCAATTCCGTATTTGTCTACCAATATTTTTTTTCCATCTATATGATCTGAAAGGTCTTTTCCTCCCATAAAACGATAAATACCCGTTCTTACCTCTCTTCCATACCCATCACTACCTCTGTAGTCAATATCTAGTACGGTATAACCTAAATCCGTCAACAAGTTATGAAACATGTATTCTCTATGATAATTACTCCAATAATTGTGAGCGTTTTGTAAATACCCAGCACCATGTACAAAAATTACTGCTGCTTTATTTGCTTTAGCTTCTTCTGGCTGGTACACTCTTGCATAAACGGTAGCCCCGTCTTGTGCTTTATAGGTAATCACTTCTGGTTTTCTCCATTTGTAGCTTTTGAAAGCTTCTGATGTTGAGCTTGTAATAGGACTAAGCTTTGCGTTTTTTACATTAGAAGCTACGTACAATTCCCATGGTTTATCTTTATAAGAATAACGAACCAATAATGTAGCTTCATCAGGAGACATGCTTACTTCATGCGCACCATCGGCAGTCAATATTGGTTGCAGAACGGTATCATTGATATTCAATTTATAAAACTCACGATTTCCAGGATGCGTAGTATTGGTTGACAAATAGAATGTTTTCTTATCTTTTGACAAGGTAACGTCTCGCACTTCCCATTTGCCAGTTGTTACTTGTGTTTTCTTTTTTGTCTTCAAATTATAGGTATACAAATGAGAAAAACCCGTAGCTTCAGATTGGAAATAAATGGTTTCATTGTCATACAAAAAGCCCAAATTCCCCGAACCAAATGAATAGGAAGGAATGCCAGGTCCACCAATCCAAGCCTCGTCATGTTGGTGGTCTATTTCTTCGAAAGTACCGTTTTCTAGATTGAGATTTACCAACCAACGCTCTTTATTGTCTTGGCTTCGGATTTCTACCACCGCAAAGGAACCCGTTTCGTTGTAGACTGGGTCTTGCGCAATAATTAATTTTTCTTCTTTGTCTTTCTTTTTCAGATTATCATATAACGCATAATATTCTGGTTGGTCTTTGATATGTGACAATTTTGAAAAATTGATTATGTATACCGTGTCTTTGGCTACATTATAAATCCCCATTTTTGAATTGACTAGGTTTTTGACAGACACTTTTTCTTTAGTCTCAGGTGATTGGTTGTATCCGTCGGCAGTGATAAACACTTCCATTTTTTCACTTTTCGTTTTAGCCTCCTCGGTAAGTCTGAAAGTAGCATATTGACCATTTGGGTTCATTTTAAAAGCCTCTAAATTATCCTCTCCATACCAATACTCCTTTGGGAAATCCGATTTTATGGCTTTGGCTCTTTCAGCGTTCCATTTTCTTTTAGCCTCTTGGTCTCGAATGAACTGGAACAATTCGGTTTGTTGTGCTTTCAAAAATGATTTATCGTCTTCTTTTTTGTTTTTAGAGGTCCCTTTTTTGAAATTGGTCAGCTGAAGCAATGTTCCTGCTTTTGTATCCAACTGCATCAAGTTATCATTTTGT
Organism: Flavobacterium sp. RSSB_23; assembly: GCF_051547145.1. Classification (NCBI taxonomy): domain Bacteria; kingdom Pseudomonadati; phylum Bacteroidota; class Flavobacteriia; order Flavobacteriales; family Flavobacteriaceae; genus Flavobacterium; species Flavobacterium sp. RSSB_23. Next base: position 7,644 of record NZ_JBPTTO010000021.1, read on the forward strand.
CCAAAAAACAAAACTCCTTCTTTACTTCCTAACTCTAAATTAGTGATAGAAGCAGTAGTAGCATATATTTTTTTTGTCACTTTATCTTTAATACTATAAGAAAAAATAGCGCCTTTGTTGCTATAATATCCAACAGTACCACTCTTGTTGATTTTGATATTGTATCGAGAGAAAGCAGCTTCTTCAGGTGTAGCTAATTTTGGTGCTGTGGCTCCTTTTTGCCAGAAATACGTACTTGCTCCCCATTCTTTGTTGGGATTCCATTCAAAAAAAACTTTTTGACCATCTACTGACCAACGAGGGTTTTCGGGTTGCCAGCCAATGAAATCATTTCCTTTCATGATTTCTTCTAATTTAAGCTGTTGTGCTTGAATAAAAAAAGTAGTAAGTAAAGCAAAAGCGACTAGTGTTTTTTTCGTCATTATGAATTGTATTTAGGCTAATTATTAGTAATGCTTAATTATTTTCTTTTTTAAGTGTAGCAAAATACTAAACTATTTTAAAATATTTTGAGTAAGGTAAGTTGCTACTGCATTGTCATTATTAGAAGCGATTACTTCCAAGTGTTTTAGTTTGTTTTTTAAAGAATCGGGAGCATTTCCCATAATCAATCCTTTGGCTACAGCTGCCAGCATTCTTTCATCATTAAATCCGTCTCCAAAAGCGATGGCATTGTCAAGAGAGTAACCTTCTCTATTTACTATTTTTTCAATCGCTACACTTTTGTCTACGGACTTGTCCATGAATTCTAGGCAAAAAGGTAAACTGAAGGCGTGGCTGAGAACATCGGAATGTGTCTCGAGAATTTGATCTTTTAAAGCTACCAAAACTTCGTGACTATCGTGAGTAAAGAACAGTTTTATCGCTCGATAATCCGTCAAACTACTAAAATCAACAACTTCAGGTGGGTAAGACAAATCCCTTTGAAAGCTATTGATTTTTTTATTGGTTTTAGAGGTTAGCCATACTTCTTCTTTAAAGAGTACAGTAGTGATAGTGGGGTCAATATCCAATTGAAAAACAGAGGCTACAATTTCGCTTTCTATATCAAAAGAAAACAAGAGTTCATTATTAGGACTATGGATTCTAGCGCCATTTGATGTGACCAAGTACAAAGGAAGATCCATTCCTTTTAAAATAGCCTTTGCATCTATATGGTGTCTACCCGTTGCAATGATAATGGTATATCCCTTTTCATACAATTGATGGAATACGGCTTTGGTTTCTGCTGTGATTTGGTGATTTGAATTGAGTAAAGTACCGTCTAAATCAGAAACTATTACTTTGATCTCTTGATGTGTCTTGTTCATTTTGGCTTTACTTACTTCCTCTTTTTAAATCAGAATAAATAATAAAGCGAAAAGTAAAGCCTTAATTAGCTACTACTTTTCGCTTATCTAACTAAATTAAAATCTAATAATCATTATTCTCAATCTGTTTGTAAGCATCGATTACTTTCTTAACCAGTCGATGGCGTACAATATCTTTATCGTCTAAATAGATGATTCCAATACCTTCAATATCTTTTAAAACGAGTAATGCTTCCTTGAGTCCAGAAATTGTTCTTCTAGGCAAATCCACCTGTCCTGGGTCACCAGTGATCATGAATTTGGCGCATTTTCCCATACGGGTTAGGAACATTTTCATTTGAGAGTGGGTGGTGTTTTGAGCTTCGTCTAAGATGACAAAAGCGTGGTCCAATGTTCTTCCTCTCATGAATGCCAAAGGAGCGATTTGAATGATTCCTTTGGTGATATAATCTTCCAATTTTTCATTGGGTAGCATGTCCCTTAACGCATCGTACAAAGGCTGCATGTAGGGATCCAGTTTTTCTTTCATGTCGCCAGGTAAAAAACCTAAATTTTCTCCTGCTTCTACAGCGGGGCGCGTCAAGATAATTTTTTTAACTTGTTTTTCTTTTAGTGCTTTTACAGCCATCGCAACCCCAGTGTAGGTTTTACCTGTACCTGCAGGTCCTACCGCGAACACCATGTCGTTTTTATTTAAGGTATCCACCAACAGTTGTTGGTTTGGAGTCATGGCCTTGATGATCTTACCTCCTACTCCATGTACCAGAATTTTGTCGTAATCAGCCATTTTTCGATTGTCTTGAGCATCATTCATGATTACTCTTTCAATCACATTTAAGTCGATATTGTTGTATCTTGTAAAATGTAGCATGAGTCTTTGGAACTGTTTTTCAAATTCGTCTAAGACCTCTTTTTCCCCAAAAGCTTTTAAAGTTGAGCCACGAGCCACTATTTTAAGCTTGGGATAATATTTTTTAATCATTTCAAGATGAGTATCTTGAGCGCCCCAAAACTCTTTTGGAGCAATATCAACAAGCTCGATGGTTCTTTCGTTCAAAATGGAGTAGTTTTTAATTAAAAAATAATAGCTGAAATTAGTAGCTTTGCATATCTCAAATTTAAGCAAATTAGCTTTAAATTGCCTTAAATAGTTATAAACAAAATTATGTCAATAATTACTCTTACTACCGATTACGGCTTAAAAGACTACTTTGTAGGCGCTCTTAAGGGTAAGATATTGACGACAAATCCAGAGCTTACTATAGTCGATTTATCGCATGACATTGACCCTTTTAATATCGTAGAAGCCAGTTATATACTTAGTGCGGCTTATGCTAATTTCCCAAAAGGCACGGTACATTTAATTGGTGTAGATATTGAGTTAAACAAAGAAAATCAGCATATAGCCATTCAGTGGAACGACCATTATTTTATTGCCGCCGACAATGGTATTTTGAGTATGTTATGTCAAAAAATAGTGCCCCAAAAAATGGTTGCCATCAACATTCACGATCGACTGCATCATGGTGCTACTGATTTGGATGTGTTTGTACAGGTGGCTTGTCATTTGGCCAAAGGAGGATTGCTTAATGTAATAGGAAAAGAAATAGCTTCTATCAAAGAAGTAACCGAAATGCAAGTTACTATGAATGATCTAGGTAATCAGCTAACTGGTTCGGTGATGTACATTGATCATTTTGGTAATGTGGTAACTAATATTAGTCAAAAACAATTTACAGAGGCTGCCAAAGGTCGTTCTTTTGAGATACTTTTACGAACTAAAAGTATTAAGACTATTGTTTCCAATTATTCAGCCATTGCGGTTTCAGACAAGTATCCAATCAAGTATTATGAAGGAGAAAAATTGGCCTTATTTAATGAAGCTGGTTATTTAGAAATTGCGATTTACAGAAGTAATCCATCAAAAGTAGGTTCCGCTCATAGTTTATTGGGATTGAATTATAGAGACACCATAACTGTCAAATTTTCATAATATAAAAACACCATCAAAAATCACTAAATTTTAATATCTATACTTTAAATGTTTGTACGAATTGTAAAGTTGAGTTTTCATCCAGAACATTGCACTGCCTTTTTGGCTAATTTCGAATTGATGAAGCAACAGATTAGAAATGCTCCTGGCAACCGTTTATTAGAATTGTATCAAGATAAGACCAATTCTAACGTATTTTTCACCTATAGTTATTGGGAAACAGAGGCAGATTTGGAAAACTATAGACAGTCAGCCTTATTCAATGAAGTATGGACCTTTACCAAACAATTATTTAATGCCAAACCTGAAGCTTGGAGTGTAGACAAAATAGCGGTTTTACCCTAATCCCTTTTGGTTTACCATCCATTTAAATTAACGATAAAACACTTTAAAATAAAGTATCACTAATGAAATCAATCGTATTACGAGAAATAAAATCCTTTTTTGGTTCACCCGTAGGTTATTTGGTCATTGCCTTGTTTTTGCTTATAAACGGCGTCTTCCTTTGGCTATTTGAGGGTGATTATAACATTCTCAATTCGGGTTTTGCAGACATGACCCCTTTTTTCACTCTATCTCCATGGATCCTTCTTTTTTTAATTCCAGCAGTTACTATGAGAAGTTTTTCCGATGAAAAAAAGCAGGGGACATTAGAATTGCTTTTGACAAAGCCTTTAAGTATTTGGGAGATTGCTACGGGTAAATTTTTGGGTGCCTTCTTTTTAATTGTAATTGCAATTGTCCCCACCTTTCTCTACGTGTACATTCTTTCTAGCCTTGGGCAACCAGAGGGCAATATTGATATGGGAAGCACCATTGGCTCTTATTTCGGCTTACTTTTTCTTATCAGTAGTTATACTGCAATAGGTATTTACACTTCTACCCTTTCTGAAAATCAGATTGTAGCTTTTATCATTGCCGTTTTTTTATGTTTCATTTTCTATTTTGGATTTGATGGTTTAGCAACTGTTTTTAGTGAATGGAGTTCGTACATAAGTCTTTTTGGAATGCAAGATCACTTCAAAAGTATGAGTCGTGGTGTTTTGGATACCAGAGACATACTTTACTTTGCAAGCGTTAGCGTTTTATTTTTATCATTTACAGTTTATAATCTAAAATCTTTTAAAGCGTAATGAAGGCGTCTATAAAAAACAATCGTATTCAACTCCTCTATATTTTTGGAATAGTACTGACTTTGCACCTACTAGGTTCCTTTTTCTTTTATCGTTTTGACTTGACAAAAGACAAAAGGTACACCCTTTCGGCTACTTCTTTAAACCTACTAAAAGAAGTAAAAAATCCTTTGTCTATTAAAGTCTATATGCAGGGCGACTTACCCGCAGAATTCAAGCGTTTACAACAAGAAACCAAACAAATTCTAGAAGAATTCCAAGCGTACAATAGCAATATTGTATTTGAATTTGTTGATCCGATGGAAAATCAAGAAGAAAGTATGGATCTCATTAAAGATTTGTACCGAAAAGGCCTAACTCCCATTAACATTACAGTTGACGATAAAGGAAAACAATCCCAAGCCTTAGTTTTTCCGTGGGCTATAGCTACCTATGACAACAAAGAAGTTTCGATTCCATTGCTTAAAAACCAAATGGGAGCATCCACCACTCAAAAAGTAATTGGTTCTGTTCAGCATTTAGAATACTCCTTTTCAGATGCTTTCAATAAAATCACCAAAGCCAAACAGAAAAAAGTGGCCATCATCAAAGGAAATGGAGAACTAAAAGAAGCTTTTATTGCTAAGTTTTTATTGCAAGTTAGAGACAGTTATTTTATTGCTCCATTCACACTTGACTCTGTAGCGAAGAATCCTGAAGGAAGTTTACAAGCGCTTAAAGAATATGATTTGGCCGTGATTGCAAAGCCTTCAGAAACTTTTAGTGAAAGTGAAAAACAAGTTTTAGATCAATACTTAATGAATGGCGGAAAAACCATCTGGTTGGTCGATCAGGTCGTTGCAGAAATAGACAGTCTCTATAATCCATCAGGAGCGAGTCTTGCTTACCCTAGAGACTTGAACATCAATGATCTATTTTTTAAATATGGCATTCGTATTAATCCTGATATAGTAAAAGACGAGCAAGGAAGTCCGATACAATTGGCATCAGGTGAGCCAGGAAGTGCTACCCGCTTTCAACAATTCAATTGGAAATACGCGCCATTGGTTACTCCAATAAGCATACATCCAATTGTAAAAAACCTTGGAGGGATTAAATTTGATTTTACCAATTCAATTGATACGCTGAAAAATAACATTAAGAAAACAGTTCTTTTGCAATCTTCACCCTATTCTAAACGCGTAGGAACACCAACAGCAATCAATTTATCGATGGTTTCTGAGACTACTAGTCCAGCTGACTATCCCAATACAGGAGGAATTCCATTGGCCGTTTTGCTTGAGGGCTCCTTCCATTCTGCATTCGAGAATCGCGTAAAAGCTTTTGAACAAACTAATTTTCAATCCACTAGTAAACCTACTAAAATGATTGTCATCTCAGATGGCGATATCCTTAGAAATCAATTGGATAAAAATCAGCTTCCTGTAGAGTTAGGCTACGATCAACGCTCAGGAAATCTCTACGATAACAAAGATTTTCTGATGAATAGTGTGAATTACTTGCTAGATGATAGTGGACTTATTAACATTAGAAGCAAAGATTTAGATCTTCCTTTATTGGATAAAGAAAAAGTATACGCAAATTACACTTACATACAAGTCCTAACTATCGGGCTTCCAATTCTAATTTTAGGCGTTTTTGGTCTCTTGTTTACTTATTTCCGCAAACGTAACTATGCGCGCTAACTGTTAATAAAAAAAATAAAAACATACACTAGATTGAGATATATTTGTAATCAGGTATTCTAACCTAGTTTATATAGAATCCAAAAAAATAAAACAATACACATGAAATTTATAGTATCGAGTTCGTACTTATTAAAACAGTTGCAAGTATTAGGTAATGTGATTAACAGTAGCAATACCTTACCCATTTTAGATAATTTTTTATTTGAATTAGACAATAATCAATTAACGGTATCTGCTTCTGATTTAGAAACTACAATGTCAGCTTCGTTAGCGATAGATTCAACCAGCAAAGGAAGTGTTGCAGTACCAGCTAAATTGCTTTTGGAAATCTTAAAAACGTTCCCAGAGCAGCCATTAACGTTTACGGTAGAAGAAAATAGTACTATAGAGATTAGTTCTAATTCTGGAAAATATGCCTTGGCTTATGCTCCAGGAGAAGAGTTTCCTAAAGCCGTTCAATTGGACGAACCTTCCGTGACACTTGTTCCTGCCGATGTACTAGCAACGGCAATAAGTAAAACCATCTTTGCAGCAGGAAATGATGATTTACGTCCAGTAATGTCTGGAGTGTTTTTTCAATTTTCACCACAAGGGTTGATTTTTGTTGCAACAGACGCTCACAAATTGGTTAAATATGCTCGTACAGATGTTACGGCTTCTGAAGTAGCCGATTTCATTATGCCTAAAAAGCCATTGAACATCTTAAAAAGTATTCTTTCCTCTTCAGATGCTGAAGTTAAAATTGAGTACAATGATAGCAATGCCACTTTCTCTTTTGACAATTACATCTTGATGTGTCGTTTGATTGATGGAAAATACCCAAATTACGAAGCGGTTATTCCAAAAGAAAACCCAAACAAGTTAATCATCGACCGTACTTTGTTCTTAAGCTCAGTACGTCGTGTGGCTATCTTTTCTAACAAAACAACACACCAAATTCGTTTGAAAATTGCTGGTGCCGAATTAAACGTATCCGCAGAAGATATTGATTACTCCAACAAAGCCGAAGAGCGTTTGACTTGTGATTATCAAGGAGACGATATGCAAATTGGCTACAACTCTCGATTCTTAACCGAAATGTTGACCAATCTTCAATCAGATATGATTATGCTTGAAATGTCTTTACCTAACCGCGCTGGGATTTTAACTCCAGTAGATGGTTTAGAAGAAGGCGAAACCGTTACTATGCTTGTAATGCCAGTAATGCTTAACAGCTAATCAATACCCTTTTAAACTAACCAAAACCAATACTATTTCTTGAATCCGTAATTCCTAACCAGTTTTACGGATTTTTTTTTGGAGCAGAAAGAATGGGATTTTCTGGTTTAATAGTCAAAAATGGTTGGTGAAAATG
>NZ_JBPTTO010000022.1:0-9613 GCF_051547145.1 Flavobacterium sp. RSSB_23
AACAACAACAACAACAACAACAACAACAACAACAACAACAACAACAACAACAACAACAACAACACTATAGCTTTTTATTATTTTTAACACAGCATCAGCACAGAAATAGTACCTTTGCAAAAAAATTGAAAGATGTCAAATAGTTACATAGGATACCATTTTACTATTGAACCCAAAGAATTAGGTTCAGAAATTCTAATTGCCGAGTTGGGCGAAAAAGCATTCGAAAGCTTTACCGAAACCGAAACAGGAATTGACGCCTTCGTTCAAAAAGACCTTTGGGACGAAACTATTTTAGAGGATATTTTTATTCTACAATCCGAAGAGTTCAAGATTAGCTATACCTTCGAAGAAATCGAACAAATCAACTGGAATGAAGAGTGGGAAAAAAACTTTGAACCTATAGATGTAGACGGGAACTGTCACGTTCGCGCTCCTTTTCATCCAAAAACCGATGCCGAATTTGATATTGTCATCGAACCGAAAATGAGTTTTGGTACAGGGCATCACGAAACTACTCATATGATGATTCAGCACCTACTCGATATGGATGTGGCGGGATTGAAAACACTAGATATGGGATGTGGTACCGCGATTTTGGCCATTTTAGCCGAAATGAAAGGAGCCCAACCTATTGATGCGATTGATATCGACAATTGGTGTTATTTGAATTCCATAGAAAACGCACAACGCAATAATTGTGAACACATTAGCGTTTACGAAGGAGATGCCGCTTTACTTGCTGGCAAACAATACGATTTGATTATTGCCAACATCAACAGAAACATTTTATTGAACGATATGCAAAGTTATGTTGATTGTTTGAATCCAAATGGAACCTTATTATTGAGTGGTTTTTACGAAGAGGACATTCCATTCCTAGACGCTTCTTGCACTGAAAAAGGACTAACTTTTGTAAAAAAACTACAAAGAAACAACTGGGTTTCCCTGAAATATAACAAATAACAATTTTACACCATTTCTAGTATCAAAACACAGCATTATGAGTACTAAAGAAAAAGTAAGAGAAAAAGTCAATATCAAGGAATTGCTAGGGCTCAACAATGAAATTATAGTATACAATGACGATGTTAACACTTTTGACCACGTAATTGAGACTTTAATTCGAGTTTGTGACCACACCCCTGAACAAGCAGAACAATGCTCGTTAATCATTCACTATAACGGAAAATGTACTGTAAAAACAGGGCCTTATGACAAATTGAAACCACAATGCACTAAACTTTTGGCAGCGGGTTTAAACGCTGAAATAGTCTAAGAAAAAACTTTTATAAAAAAGCAGAATTATCAATACAATTGGTAGTTCTGCTTTTTCTTTTTTATATATTTGGTAAAAAAAAAGTACTTTATGGAAGAATACGGCAAAATATTGGTATTTGTAATGCCCATATTTTTACTACTCATTGCGATTGAAAAAATTTACGGTCATTTTAAAGGCGAAGACACTGCTCCTTATATGGATACGGTTTCGAGTGTCAGTTCTGGAATGACGAATTCGGTCAAAGATGTTTTGGGAATTAGTATCTCCATCCTTACTTATGAATGGCTTGAAGCTCATATTGCCCTATTTCATTTAGAAGCCAGTGTTTGGGCGTATATCATTGCTTTTATTTGCATTGATTTTTATGGATATTGGTCGCACCGATGGGCGCATCAAATTAATTTTTTATGGAACAAACACGCTATTCATCACAGTAGTGAGGAATTCAATTTGGCTTGTGCGCTGCGCCAAACCATTTCAAGTTTTGTCAATCTTTTTACCTTTTTACTTATTCCTGCCGCAGTTTTGGGAGTTCCCTCAGTAGTAATTGCGGTTACCTTACCCATTCATTTGTTTTTACAGTTTTGGTACCATACCAAACACATCAAAAAAATGGGCTTTCTAGAAAAAATCTTGGTTACCCCTTCCCATCATCGTGTGCATCACGCCATCAATCCAGAATATATCGATAAGAATCATTCCCAAATCTTTATTTTTTGGGACAAACTCTTTGGCACTTTTCAAGAAGAATTGGATGCAGTGCCTCCTGTTTTTGGGATTACCCGACCTGCACAAACTTGGAACCCCATCCGAATTAATTTTCAGCATTTAGGATTGCTGATTTCGGATGCGTGGCGTGCTGAAAACTGGAAAGACAAACTCACCATTTGGTTCAAACCAACCGGTTGGCGCCCTGAGAATTTTGAAGAAAAATATCCCGTTACCAAAATAAGCGACGTCTATCATTTTGAAAAGTACGGCACACAGCATTCTAAGAAATTAATGTATTGGTCTATTTTTCAGGCGTTGGTTACTTTGCTTTTGATTACCTATATGTATGATTCTATAGGTACGATTGGCTTACCGCACGTGTTTGTGTATGGCGCTTTTATCTTTGTAACCGTTTACAGTTACACAGAATTGATGGATGCCCGAAAAACGGCTGTCTTTTGGGAGACTTTCCGATTCCTTTTTGCTATGGGGCTGCTCTATTTTTATGGTGATTGGTTTGGATTGACCAATTTACTACCCGTGAGTACCTTTATTTTAATTGGGTATTTTTCGATTTCCCTTGCTATGAGTATTTACTTTGTGGCAGTTGATTTTGAAAAAGAAAAAATAGCACTCGCCTAGTTGCTTCAAACTTATTCTAAACTTATTTAATTTCCATTCCGTAGTCGCATAGACTGCTTATTACTTCTTGTGTCTTATGAAAGCGAACAGCATCCTCAACAGTTACCTTATTTTTAGTATACTCTACTTATTATTACCTTTTATTGGATTAGATACAATTAACTGGTATTTGAAACCCTTTTTGTTGCCCTTTTTGCTAGTAACTGTTCTGATTTCTGCTGATTTTCAAGGCAAAAAATTATTGCTCAGCGCTTTATTGTTTTCTTGGATAGGAGATATCATTTTGATGTTTGCTGACAAAGCCGAAATATATTTCATTTTAGGGTTGGTTTCGTTTTTACTTTCTCATATCCTGTACATTGTCCTTTTTAGTAAACAACCCAAATCAGCAATTAAAAGTAATTCCGTTGCTTTGTACTTAGGAGCTATCCTGATTCTTGGTTACTTCTTTGGTATGGTTGGTCTATTGTTTCCGAAATTAGGCCCATTACAAATTCCTGTAATGGTATACGCAGCTGTAATTACTACAATGCTCTTTGTTGCTTATAAAGGAAGTTTGGCTTGGGAAAAACCAGCAGCTTATTTCATCCTAACAGGTGCCATTTTCTTTGTGCTTTCGGACAGCATATTGGCTATTAATAAATTCTACCATCCTATAGCTCAATCTGGTTTTTGGATTATGAGTACTTACATCTTGGCACAGTACCTTATTGTTTCAGGCCTTCTTCGCCTAAACCAAAAAAAGTAGTCTTTTCTTAATTGAAAAGACTACTTTTTTTTATCATTTTTTAAGTAAAATTCTAATCAAAAGCTTAATGAGGCAGTTTGTCTTTCGTCAATCCATAGACAAAAGTTCCCAAAAGCGCTCCCAAAAGCACTAGCAACACAGGGAAAAATCCAGCGCCTAATAATATAAAGATAGGTCCAGGACAACAGCCTACAAGCGCCCATCCTAAACCAAAAAGAGTTCCTCCTATCCAATAGCGAGCTGAACCTTTTTCTTTGTCTTCAACTTGCATAAGAGTGCCTTTAACATTTTTGATTTGAAAACGTTTCACCAATTGCATTCCGATTAATCCTGTGGCTACGGCAACGCCAATTATGCCATACATATGAAAGGATTGAAAGTGAAACATTTCGTAAATGCGGTACCAAGAAACTGCTTCTGATTTCGTTAAGACAATTCCGAATAGGAATCCAACGAGAAGGTATTTTAAAGCTTTGAACATATCGTAATTATTTTAAAAGTAAAGGCAACAAGAGATGTGCCATAATTAATCCACCAATAAAGAACCCAATTACCGCTTTTAGCGAAGGCAATTGCAAATTACTCAAGCCTGTAATGGCGTGTCCTGAGGTGCAACCACCAGCATAACGAGAGCCAAAACCAATTAAAAAACCACCTAAAAGCAATAGTGCTATTCCTTTTGGAGATTGAAACAGCGAACTGCTAAAAAGGGCATCAGGCACTAATTTCCCATCAGGAGCATCGATTCCTAATGTTGCCAATTGCTCAACCGTTTGGGGATTGATTGCTACGTTGGTTGGAGCGCTCATATAATGTACCGCCACAAAGCCACCTAACATTGCACCTAGTACCACTACTAAATTCCAGCGAGAGGCTTTCCAATCAAAATCAAAGAAAGGTACTTTTTTGCCAGCACCAGCCAAGGTACATAAAGAACGAAGGTTAGAAGACATCCCAAATGTTTTTCCAAAATACACCAAAAGAAGCATGACCATTCCGATTAGAAAACCAGAAACGTACCAGGCCCAAGTTTGAGAAATAAAATCCATATACACTGTTTAATTTTCGGCAAAGATAGTAAGCAAATCTAAGTTTCATACTAAAAGTGCTTTTTTGCACTTAAAATCTAATCATGAAGCAGTAGAGAAAAAGCACTATCAAAGATGGCGTCTTATAAGTGGACTTTTAAGTAAAAGCTTGAGGTATAACAAAAAGCAGAGCGCTATTTACACAGAATATCTTTTATTACTCCCAAGAATGAGCTATAAAATAAATGCAATTTTCTAACAATCTACTGCAGAAATATTATCGAGTAGTAAAGTGTAAAGTGTTTATATTTGCTTTTGAAAACCTTGACAAAAGTTGGTATCATTCTTGTTTAACCCAACCAGAGTAAGCATACAGAAATACTTGAAAAGAAAACAAAATTATAACTTCTGATTATGAAAAAAATCCTTGGACTAGTAGCTAGTCTTTTTCTATTTGCATCCTGCATTAGTACCAAATCGACTTTAAAAAATGTGGACAACAATGCGCCAGTTCCGCAACTTACTAAGAACAATACGTTTGTCATTACAGCCTTTAGTAAAGACAAAAAGTATGGCTATGACAAAGATTACCCTATTAATATCTTTTATCGTGGTACCAAAGACGATGTCATCAATCAACAACGCTTTTTGAATGCTTTGGCTGGGCCAAACGGGGAAGCGATTACTTTTTCGAAACTGGAAAGTTGCTGTCCATTTCCTTCAAAAAACACAGAAATGGGTGCAGGATTTCTAGATGTCTATGAAATAAAATGGGATGGACTTAAAAAGCCAATTTTATTGTATTTGAATATCTATGAAAGAGGCCAATTGATGGTTCCCGTTGGGTTTAGCTTGAAAAAAAATTAGCTTGCGTTTGCTGCAATGCTTAAGACTTTCTTAAATGCTATCCTAAAAACACTATTTTAGTTCTTATTTATAATCAAAAATCGCAAAAGCTAATTAACTTTGCACACAAAATTTAAAAAAATGAACATACATCATATCCCGCAAATTAAGCATACCGATAGTGGTAATTTCTTTGTTTTAGCAGGTCCTTGCGCCATTGAAGGAGAAGAAATGGCTTTGCGTATAGCAGAGCGATTGGTTGGTATCACAGACAAATTGCAAATTCCGTACGTATTTAAAGGTTCTTTCAAAAAAGCCAACCGTTCTAGAATTGATAGTTTTTCTGGGATTGGGGACGAAAAAGCTTTAAAAATTCTTCAAAAAGTTTCAGAAACTTTTGGTGTTCCAACTGTAACTGATATTCATACTAATGAAGATGCTGCTATGGCTGCTGCTTATGTAGACGTGTTGCAAATACCAGCCTTTTTGGTTCGACAAACAGACTTGGTAGTTGCTGCTGCCAAAACTGGAAAAGTAGTCAACTTGAAAAAAGGGCAATTCATGAGTCCAGAGAGTATGAAACACGCCGTACAGAAAGTATTGGATTGCCAAAACGAAAATGTAATGGTTACTGACCGCGGAACTATGTTTGGGTATCAAGACATGATTGTAGATTATAGAGGTATTCCAACGATGCAGCAGTATGCTACAACGGTTTTGGATGTTACGCATTCTTTGCAACAACCTAACCAAACAGCAGGTGTAACTGGAGGTCGACCAGACATGATTGAAACTGTTGCCAAAGCTGGAATTGCTGTAGGTGTAGATGGCATCTTTATTGAAACTCATTTTGACCCAGCTAACGCTAAAAGTGATGGGGCGAACATGTTGCATTTGGATTATTTTGAAGTCTTAATGACTAAATTGGTAGCTATCAGACAAACCATCAATCAATTTTAATTTTTTTTATTTAATAGCCCCTTGAAAACATCTTATTATTATTTCGTTCTTTTTTTAACGACAACTATTGCCTTTGCACAAGAAATTGCTCCCGTAAGATACACCGCTCACAATAAAGGAAAGTTCTTTATTTCATGGGGAGGAAACAGGGAATCCTACAGTAAATCGGATGTTACCTTTACCGGCAAAGATTATCGTTTTACGGTAGCGGATATGCGAGCTCATGACAAACCCAAAGGTTGGCATATCGATTACATTAACCCTACCAAAATGACAATTCCACAAACGAATTTGCGTTTGGGTTATTTTTTCTCTGACCATTATAGTGTGGCTATTGGAGTAGACCATATGAAATATGTGATGACTCAAAATCAAACAGCTAATGTAACAGGCACTATTAACTTGCCTGCCTCAGACCCTGGTGCTGTGTTTAACGGTACTTACAACAACACTCCTGTTAACTTTACAGACGAACAGTTTTTAACTTACGAACACACTGATGGCTTGAATTACATCAATACTGAAGTTTCTCGTCATGATGATATTTCTAAGTTATTTAAAATTGGGAATACGGATAAAATTCAGGTTAACTTGACAGAAGGTATTGGTTTTGGGGTATTGTATCCAAAAACAAATACCAAATTACTTGGAAAAGAACGTCATGATGACTTTCACGTATCCGGTTTTGGAACTTCCTTGAAAGCTGGTTTAAATATTACTTTCTTTAAATATTTCTATATCCAAGGAGAATTAAAAGGCGGTTATATCAACATGAATGACATCCGAACTACAATGAGTACTGACGATAAGGCATCACAAGATTTCTTCTTTTTTCAGAGAATCCTTGCTGTAGGTGGAAAATTTAGAATCTAAATTTTCACCAAAAAAATCATAAAAAAAATCTCCTTTTCGGGAGATTTTTTTTTACACAGACCTAAGTTAGAATACTATCGCTTCAATAGAATGATATTTATTAAATGATTATAATACAATCAATTTATTCAAAATTATAATTGATTTTGGCTAAAGCCAATACGAAACTCATTTTAAAGAATGGGCTAAAGCCCATTCCTATTCAATTGATTCAAAAAAAAAATAATGATCAACATAGGTTACAATGTCTTTGTCTCTACAATATTAAGAATGGGCTAAAGCCCATCCCTATTGAATTTTTTCATAAAAAATAATAATCGAACTCAATAACAGAATGGGCTAAAGCCCATTCCTATTCAATTGATTCAAAAAAAAATAATAATCAACATAGGTTACAATGTCTTTGCCTCTACAATATTAAGAATGGGCTAAAGCCCATTCCTATTGATTTTTTTCATAAAAAATAATAATCGAACTCAATAACAGAATGGGCTTTAGCCCATTCTATTCAATTGATTCAAAAAAAAATAATGATCAACATAGGTTACAATGTCTTTGCCTCTACAATATCAAGAATGGGCTAAAGCCCATTCCTATTCAATTGACTCAAAAAAAAATAATGATCAACATAGGTTACAATGTCTTTGCTTCGGTAATTACGGCTATCAAAATGTCATGGTCGATATTTTCTAGGTTAAAATAACGTAACGATTTTACCGTATTTCGCTTCTCTCCAATCAAATGGGACTGATTGTGTTGCAATTTAAAACCTTTGGCGAAACCTAAATCGACAAATCCTTTCTTGTGATTGGGAGCGAGATAGCAAAAGGGTTTCTTCTTATAATACACATAAGGAATGCCCCATTTGAACATCACTTCACTTTCGGGTAATTGTTGCTGAATCACCTGAAGTAAATGCAACATAATACTCTGATACAAGTGCGGCTGATTGAAAATATAGGCTTCAGCGGGTTTCATAGTTACAAGCCTTTTTGATCCATCAAATACAACAAAGAAGCCATAGTAGCTGCTCCCAATTCCAATTCTCTTTTGTTAATGGCATCAAAGGTATCGTTGGCCGCGTGATGGTAATCGAAATAGCGTTGAGAATCGGGTTTGAGTCCTGCTTTGACGATATGCTTGGATGTCAATGGTCCAATATCCGTTCCGCCATGTCCTTTTACAAAACTATGAATCAAATAAGGCTCAAATAGCCCTTTCCAACTGCTAAATTTAGCAAACTCCTCGTCATTGCATTCGAATGAGAAACCTCTTGGCGAAAAGCCTCCCGAGTCGCTTTCGAGTGCAAAAACGTGATTTTCTTTATTGGTTTGTGCCAATTCTGCATATTTTTTTCCGCCACGGTTGCCATTTTCTTCGTTCATGAACAACACTACACGAATCGTGTTTTTGGGTTTATAATTCAGCTGTTTCAAGATACGTAGCGCTTCCATACTTTGCACCACTCCTGCCCCATCATCGTGCGAACCATCAGCTAAATCCCAAGAATCCAAATGACCGCCAACTACCATAATGTTTTCGGGGGTTTCGCTTCCTTTGAGTTCGCCCACCACATTATAAGACAACACATCGCCCATTTGTTCACAGGATTGCTTAAAATAGAATTGCAGTTGTGGGCTTTCTTTTAACTTCTTGCTTAATAACTCCGCGCCATTGGTGCTGATGGCTGCTGTAGGAATCCATTGTGCTTGCGGTAAGTCGCCATAGCTCTGGTTACCAGTATGCGGAAAATCATCCAAACGCAAATTCATTGAACGCACAATCGTTCCCACCGCACCATACTTTGCTGCTTCTCTAGCCCCTGAAGAACGCTGGTCCACACAATGTCCGTAAGCTTTAAATGTTTCGATTTGTTCTGCGTCCATTGGGCGGTTATAAAAGACTATTTTTCCTTTTAAAGCCGTTCCCAAGCTTTCTAATTCTTTGATGCTATGTACTTCGATTACGGGAGCCAGCAAACCCTTTTTAGGTGTAGCAATCGACCCGCCCAAAGCACAAATTGGCACTTCAATTTTGTTTTTTCCATCTTTGATATAAGCGGTTTCTTTAGCACCACGCACCCACTTTGGCACCATTACTTCCTGTAAAAACACTCTATCTAACCCTAAGGTTTCTAATTGTGCTTTGGTGTATTGTACTGCTTTCTCAGCATTGTCAGAGCCTGATAAGCGGTGTCCGATTTGGTTAGAAAGATAGTCCAGC
This sequence comes from Flavobacterium sp. RSSB_23, assembly GCF_051547145.1. Taxonomy (NCBI): domain Bacteria; kingdom Pseudomonadati; phylum Bacteroidota; class Flavobacteriia; order Flavobacteriales; family Flavobacteriaceae; genus Flavobacterium; species Flavobacterium sp. RSSB_23. Next base: position 9,314 of record NZ_JBPTTO010000022.1, read on the forward strand.
CATTGGTAGCCTTGCCCTTTGGTCAATGCGGATTGGTAAATGGCTTTGAGTTGCAACTCCTCTGATGATTGCGAAAAAACGACTCCGCCAAGGCTTAGCAATAGGGCTGTAAAAAAAGTTTTCTTCATAGTTTTAGGTTGGTTTTGGAACTTTATAGTTGGTGGCAATTTCGGGAAAGTTTATGAATTATTAGGTAGGTTGTTTAAAGTTTAATCGGTTAATTGGTTAATTGTTTATGGTTGTGGGTTGTGGGTTGTGGGTTGTGGGTTGTGGGTTGTGGGTTGTGGGTTGTGGGTTGTG
>NZ_JBPTTO010000023.1:0-9352 GCF_051547145.1 Flavobacterium sp. RSSB_23
GCTCCCAACGTTCCCGCGCTACACGCAGGCTGGGATTAAAGATGCGTAATCTTTCGGTTAAAAACAAATGTGTCAAATACAAACTATTTTCAAATTAAGCCAATTGCCCAGCTTGCTTGTAGCGTGTGTTAGCAGTAGTGCATTTGTTTCAGTTTCTGATTTTCAATTCGGGTTTTTAAAAAATTAGAAAAGAAAATTATCAATCCAATTAGAAGCAAGAAACTCCCCGTAATTAAAAAACTAAAAAGCAGATTATTTACTAATCTTCCTGGAGATATATAGGTTTTTAAATAACTCCAACCTAAAAGATCAAATCGATTCAGTGTGTAACATATTACAAGAACAATGAAACTATTCCAAACAGACCATTTATTTTTTATAGAAATTACCATAGAAATAATAAATGAAGTTAATATTCCTAAAACAGCAGAAAGTTGAGTTACGAAAGAAAAGTTCCAAATATCCATTATAGTTATTCCAAATTTTTCAGAATTTCGTAATACATTCTCACTTCCGTTTTCTGAGATTACAGCCAAAATTTTAATATTATAAATTGCGGAAAAAGAGTAAAATGAATATATAAAAAAACACGTTGCTATAAAGTGAAAAATGATTTGTAGATAGTTTATTTTTCTCATAAATATTCTCTTTTTTTGGGCGCATTACTGCTAACGTTCTGGCACTACAGCGGGTTTGGGACTAAATTAAGCCCATTATTCGGATTTGCCAAATCATCTCAAATACAAAACCATCTTTCCATTAAGCCAAATGCCCAAATCCGTTGTAGTGGCTGTTAGCAGGCGTTTATTTCTTTATAATATTCAATTATATGACTTATTTCAAAAACTGAATAATTTTGGTCACTCAAAGATACTTTTACTTTTTTATTGTTTTTAAGAACGATGAGTAATTTATAATAACTTGCAACATCATTTGGGTCTATTTCTTCTATCAAAGTTGAATCAATATCAGTCCATTTTATTAATTTTCCATTACAAATTATGGATGCTTTAGATATAATCAATTTTGGATTTTGATTAATCATTTTTAAAATTGGTATAATCAAAATGACTACGCAAAAAATAATTGTTAATGACTTATTTGAATAAGATTCAATATTTTTCAATAATAGAATGTCAATGATTATAAAAAAAAGCAAAACTTGAAAATTCATTTTAATTGAATTTTTTATAGTCACTTCTTCTCCATAAATTTTACTGTCAAATTCATTATTTTTTTTGGTACTTTCAAATGATGAATTAGTGAAAAACTTTTTTAAAACTTCAATAAACTTTATCACTTGATTCTTTTTTTAAGTTCATTTTTCTGCGATTTTGGTTAAATGACTGCTAACGTTCCCGCGCTACACGCAGGCTGGGATTAAAGATGCGTAATCTTTCGGTTAAAAACAAATGTATCAAATACAAACTATTTTCAAATTAAACCAATTGCCCAGCTTGCTTGTAGCGTGTGTTAGCAGCAGTAACTCTTGATTAGTAACCAAAAATATTGATGTCATATTGATTTTGAAGATAAGTTTCGGGCGTATATGAAAAGCTGTGATTTATTTCATCATATTGATTTACAACTCCATGGTCCATTTGTGTTTGGAACATCAAAGTATATAAATCTTCTTCAAACTGTTCTATGAAAGTTGTATAATATAAAGGCTCAAAATAAACGTTTTCAGCGTGAGCTACAATTATGATCGAGATATCAGATTTAAGTTTATTTCTTTTGCGCATTTGTATACCTACTTTTTCGTATAAATGAGCATCTTCTTTAAAATAGCTTAATAAAAAATAAGCCTTATTTTCTTTAATTACAGGAAGTAATGTGACGAAAACGTTTTCCATTCTTCCTTCCGAATGCGGAATAGCAACACCTTCAAAATCAAAATCTAAATAGAAAGATGAAGAACAAGCGATAGGGTAGAAAAGAGGCAGTTCGAAAACATCGGTTTTTATAATCGCATAATCTTTTTCTGCGATTGCCTTATCAAAAATTCTACGATTTTCTTTGATATCATTTTCTGCTTGTCCTCCGAAATTCATAAATGTTGAAGCTTCCATTTTTTTATGGGATGCAACAACAAAACTGCGATATGCAAATAAAAAATTTTGCTCTTCAGTTTTTTGATATGGAAAATTTTCAATCGTATTAAAAATTGCATCATGTGTATTACAAAATCCCCAAAATATAGAAGCTACTTTCTTTTTAATTACTTTTCCTTTTAAACCACCTGGTTGAAATTTATATGTACTAACTTCATGGTTTTCAGATATTGTACTAAGAACACCGTTGTTTTGGATAGAATGTGCCGCGCTGACGATAATTTTGCCTGCCGAATCTAAGTTACATGAAGCATCACTTGCTTCAACATGCCAACAGAATTTTGAATCTTCAATAGATCTTTGCTTTAGTTCTTTCATCACAACCGATAAATCTTCTGATGTGATGTCAGTCAAATCAAATTTATTAAATACATCATATGCATGTGGTCCTCTTAATCGGATTTTTGGCAATTTATTTATAGTATTAATAAACTCGTCATACATTTTAGGATTTAGCCCAGCTTTGCGGAAATCACGCATAACTTCATATATCTTTTCGTGATTTATTTGAGGGTTTTCGAGATATCTTAAGATGTTTGACATAGACGTCTAAATTACGAATTTTTTGTTATTGCTGCTAACGTCCCCGCGCTACACGCAGGCTGGGATTAAAGATGCGTAATCTTTCGGTTAAAAACAAATGTATCAAACACAAACTATTTTCAAATTAAACCAATTGCCCAGCTTGCTTGTAGCGTGTGTTGGTGGCTGGTTGTTCTGTCGAAATTACGAATAGCCGCAAAGTTATAACGCTTTTGCTTTTCAGATTCCAATTTTCACACTTTTACTTTTCAGCTTTCAATTTTAGGCGCAATGTTTTTCAAGTTTTGCTTTTCACATTTCCACGGCAAGTTCCAACTTTCACAATGCTACTTTTCAGTTTTCAATTTTAGGCGAACTACTTTTAAGTTTCTGTTTTTACGCTTCCACTGTCAGATTCCAATTTTCACGCTTCCGTTTTCCAAGTTTCAATTTTTCACGCTTCTGTTGGCAGGTTTCAATTTTCACGCTTCTGCTTTGAAAACTTGCGGCGGAAACAACTGTTTATTTTCAAATTGGATTTGCCTGCGTAATTTCGGCGCAACTTGCCACCAACGTTCTCGCGCTACACGCAGGCTGGGATTAAAGATGCGTAATCTTTCGGTTAAAAACAAATGCACCAAACACAAACTATTTTCAAATTAAGCCAATTGCCCAGCTTGCTTGTAGCGTGTGTTAGTGGTAGTTACTTAATCGGAACCTATATTTTGAGTTTTGCCAGTATTGATATCCACTTCTGCAAAACTGTGTTTACCATAAACAACAGAAAGTTTATTAACTCTGAGTTTTATTACTCTTATTTCAGATTTTCCAATATTAGGTTTTCCACAAACTGAAATTATATTTGTTTTCCACTTTAATTTTCCATTTGTGTAAGCCGATAAAGTTTGCATATCTTTTTCGATATAATAAATAACATTATCGCTTTCGATTCCGCGCATTTTTGGTTCTAAAGACAAATTCAAGTCTAATTTTTTGGATATCAAATTTTTATTAATTTTCTGGGCAAAACTCGTTTGTGTAAAAACAATAAAAAATACTATTTTTAAAATGTTCTTCATTCGTAAAATACTTTCTATTCTGGTTGTTTTATTTATATTAAACTGCATTCAGAAAATTCAACAATTCTATTCCCTGAGTTTGTTTCAATTTTTATCCTATTCCGCAACGTTTTCCATTCGCTTTGTCCAGAGCTAAAGTCTTTTTCTACTTCTCCTAAGTTCAAAATATCTAAAATTGTAGGCAAACCGCCAAAAGGAATTTCTTCAATATTATAAAATATTACACCTTCAAATTTCAAAACTTTATGCTCAAAAATATTTTCTTCCCAATTGGTAGGAAAGTCAATTATAAATTCTAGAATTTGTCCGTTCGGATTTTCTATAACTTTTAGTATTTGAGAATCGTGGAATGAAACCTCATCAAAAATCATTGATTACAAATTTTGTTTTTTTTATATGTTAATTCTTCTTCTGTAGCGAAATTACCGCTAACGTTCTGGTACTACAGCGGGTTTGGGTTCTAAATTAAGATTTATTTTTCGGTTATCACTAAACATCCAAATACAAAACAATTTTCCTATTAAGCCTAATGCCCACCCGAGGCTGCAAGCCGAACAGACGAAGTAAATCCGTTGTAGTAGCTGTTGTGCGACGTATTTTTAGGAAATCCAAGCTTCTTCAACTTTGTCTATTATCCATTTATCTTTCATTTTTTTAATGAAAAACCTGTAACCGTGTCCACATAGCCCACCACAAATAACGGAACTTGTCAGGATTCCATATTTCCTTTCTATATCAAATTGAATTCTTGAAAAAGATACCACGCCCCAAAAAAAATAATCATTTCTATTTACCCAAACTCTATCATCCATTGTGAATTTTGCTATATATTTTACTTTTAAGTATTTTATTGAACTAAATTTTTTATGGTCAACGGAATATTCTAAAGTATCTAACTTTTTGTTTTGATACAAAATGGCATTTTTAAAATGATTTTTTAGTTTATTTAGTTCAAATGGTTGTATTCGGCATATTCTATTTAAAATCACAACAAATATTCTAGAGGTATCTTTCTTTATTTCTGACAATCGTTTATTATATTGCTTTTTTAGTTTGTTTTTATCTTTAGGTTCAACTCCTATAACCTTGTTATTTTTATCTAATTTAACAAATGAGAATGAATTAGAGATTGAATTATATATCCATAAAGAATCGATAAGCTTTGGATAAATTTCAAGCATAACATTTTTTTCAAAATCTAACTCGGATTTTTTATTATCACAACTAGAAATTAAAATTATAAGAAATAAGATAAATGTTGTTTTTTGAAGTTTTTTCATAATATGTCGCACAACGTTCTGGTACCACAGAGGGTTTGGGACTAAATTAAGCCCTATTTTCGGATTTGCCAATTCATCTAAAAATATTAAACCAAGTTTTTAGTGAACCAATTGTCTAAATTCGTTGCAGCAGTTAGCGCGGATAGTGGTTTTTATTCCAATTGCATCCAACCAGAAATACTATTTTTTTTGACTTTTAGTGCTAAATATAGTATTCCTAACCTTGCATATATTCCAAGTAGTGCTGGCAAACTAGAATTCCCTGCTTCTTTTGCAATATAAACATCAACAACAACATAAATAATACCTAAAGTAAAAAAAGCATTCTTCTTCCATTTAAATATAAGGAAAAGGCAAAATATTTCTATAATTGCCGAAAAGGTATGTAAAATAATTAGCTCATCTGTAACTGATGGTTTTTCAATTTTTATTTCTTTCGTATTCATTAAAATGGATAATTGTGAAAGTATTGTACTTAAAATCAAATAGACTAAAACTAAGGTTAAAAACCAATGTCTTTTCTTTACTAAAATCTGTTCTTGTGGTGTTTCCATTTCGGGAGTCTTTTTTCTTAACTTGTTTGTAACTCATTTAGATGGTCAACAAATCAATCCATACCAACCATTTCAGGTAGATAGCTTTGATAAGTCTCTCAAAGTATTAATTTCTCAAATATATACAATTTTAACTACAAACCTTTTTATTTATGGTTGAAGTTTGGGATTTATGGTTTTTTAATTTGGTGTCAAAGTCACGTAATTGGAATTTAAAAAACACACCCCCAGACCCTCTCAAGAGGGGAGCCAAACCGACAAGAATTGGAATTTGGAATTTTAAAAAGTAAAGTTTCTTCTTCTAACGTTTCTAGCCCTGATGGAAGTGGAAATCCTCTGGCTCGGGTGGCTATTTTTTGGCGGGTAGGAAAGAGCGACCCAAGAAGCTCCTTTGCCGCCCAGCCAAAAAAGCCACGCGAGCCGGAGATTACTTCGTCAGTTCGCTATGGCTCGGGTGCAACGTACAGCAGGATAAAGCTCCTAAAAATAAAGGGTATCGTATTGGTCGAGTAGGCCCAAAAGTTATGAGTGCGCAAACGTTGGAGTAGGATTTTTTACTTTCAAAGAGTATAAGGCGTTCCTTATTGTGGCTCGGTTCGGGACTTTTTGCGTATTTTTATAGTTACAAAAAAAAAATAGAATCCAAATGAAACAATTATTTTCCTTACTGCTCCTTTGTTGTATGAACTTGGTGTCCGCACAAAGGGTGGAATCGCCAACGGGAACTTTGGCGCTAACGTTTCAGCTCACGTCCGATGGTCAACCGACCTATGCGGTGAGCTACAAAAATAAACCTGTGGTGCTGTCTAGCGCTTTGGGGGTGAGTCTAAAAGATAAAACGGCTTTGGTCAACCATTTTGAAGTGACGGGAACAACGCCCCATGCGGTCAACGAAACTTGGAAACCAGTATTGGGAGAACAAGCCCAAATCGTGAACCATTACAACGAATTGATAGTTGCTTTGGTACAGAAAGATTCGAAAGTGAAACTGAATTTGGTCTTTAGAGCCTTTGACGAAGGGGTGGCGTTTCGCTACGATTTCCCAAAACAAGAAAACCTGAACTATTTTATCATTTCGGACGAGAAAACGGAATTCAATTTGACCGAAAACAATAAAGTGTTCTGGATTCCGGGAGATTTTGACAGCAATGAATACGTGTACAACGAAACCAAATTCTCCGAAATTGACAACGAAAAACTGAACCTTAACAACGGAATCGGAGTAAAATCCATTCCCGGAAAATACACGGTGCAAACGCCTTTGCAAATGAAATCGCCTTCAGGGCTGTATCTCAATATTTTTGAGGCGGCTGTGGTGAATTATCCCGTGATGCATTTGGATGCCAACGTGCAAAAGTACACGCTAAAAGCCAATTTGGTGCCCAACGCCATTGGTGACAAAGCCTATTTACAAGCGCCTTGCGTTTCGCCTTGGCGTACGATTATGGTTAGCGATGACGCTAGAAAAATCGTGAGCTCCAAAATGATTTTGAACCTAAATGAACCCTCTAAAATAGAAGATACTTCTTGGATAAAACCAATGAAATATGTGGGGATTTGGTGGGAAATGCACGTGGGGAAATCGACTTGGGATTACGCGGGTTCTCAAAATGCGCAAAACGCTGCGGGCAATCCAATTCCAACGGGCAAACACGGCGCAACTACCGAAAATACCAAACGCTATATTGATTTTGCAGCCAAGCACGGTTTTGACGGCGTGTTGGTCGAAGGTTGGAACGTAGGTTGGGAAGACTGGGTAGGCAACTGGAAAGAAGATGTTTTTGATTTTACGACACCTTATCCTGACTTTAATTTGGCAGAAGTTTCGGCATACGCCAAAGCAAAAAACGTAAAAATGATTATGCATCACGAGACTTCGGGTTCTGTGGGCAACTACGAACGCCACTTGGACCGCGCATTAGATTTGATGAAGAAATTCGACTATCCTGCGGCCAAAACGGGCTATGTGGGCAAAATCATTCCGCGTGGCGAATTCCACGACGGACAAGCAATGGTGAATCACTTTAATTTTGTGGCGCGTCGCTTTGCTGACAACAAATTGATGGTCAACTCACACGAATGTTCGCACCCAACAGGCTATAGCCGTACTTATCCCAACTATATCGCGGCCGAATCGGCTCGTGGGAACGAATTCAACGCTTGGAGCAACGGAAATCCGCCAGCGCACGAAACCATTTTGCCTTTCACGCGTCAGTTGGGTGGACCTATGGATTACACTCCTGGGATTTTTGAAATCAAAATGAGCTACTACGATAAAAACAAAACCGAGCAAGTACACACCACTTTGGCGAAGCAATTGGCCTTGTACGTGACAATGTATTCTCCCTTGCAAATGGCGGCCGACTTGATTGAAAACTACGAAAAATATCCCGATGCTTTTCAGTTCATCAAAGACGTGGCGATGGATTGGGACGAGAGTTTGTATCTAGAAGCAGAACCCGGCGATTATCTTACCGTGGCCAGAAAAACCAAAGGCAAAGACACTTGGTTCCTAGGCGCCATCACCGATGAAAATGCCCGAACCACCGAAATCAAATTGGATTTCCTAACCAAAGGCAAAAAATACAAAGCCATCATCTACGAAGACGCCAAAAATGCACATTGGGAGAAAAACCCAATCGCTTACACCATCAAAACACAAGTCGTAACATCGGCTACCAAACTCAAACTGCAATTAGCCGCTGGGGGAGGAACCGCCATTAGTTTCGAACCACTGCCTTAATTTTTAGGAGCAGACGCAGGCGGAGCACCACACGAGTCGTCCCGCTCTCCGCTCTATCTTTTTTACAAAAAAACCTAGTAGTAACCCACTACTAGGTTTTTTTGTAAAAAAGGATGCCGCTGCGATCGGGGCTAGGGGACACGACTCTTTTTCATAAGAAGTTTTGAAAAAAAACCAATTTAAAAATGAAGTATCACTTACCAACCTGCAAGGTCTTTTTCGAGACCCTGTAGGTTTTATGATTAATCGTTATACCTGTAAGATTGAAAAACCTTGCAGGAAGACCCAAAAAAAAGAATTTCACTAAATTTAACGGATTAAATTCCATTCCAACGGAACTTGTACATTCGATAGAGAGCCGTAGGCTCGACCCATTTTGTAAAGCCGTACTTGATTTAGTTTAAGTATACACCTGCGAGGTCTTTTTCGAGACCTTGTAGGTTTTTTATAATTAATCGTTATACCTAATAAGATTGAAAAACCTTGCAGGAAATCTCAAAAAAATAATTTAGCTCAACGCAACGGATTAAATTCCGTTTCAACGGAACTTATTACATTCGATAAAGAGCCGTAGGCTCGACCCATTTTGTAAAGCTGTACTTGATTTAGTTTAAGTATACATCTGCAAGGTCTTTTTCGAGACCTTGTAGGTTTTTTATAATTAATCGTTATACCTACAAGGTTGTTAAAACCTTGCAGGAAATCTCAAAAAAATAATTTACCTCAACGCAACGGATTAAATTCCGTTCCAACGGAACTTATACATTCGATAAAGAGCCGTAGGCTCGACCAATTTTGTAAAGCTGGACTTGATTTAGTTTAAGTATATACCTGCGAGGTCTTTTTCGAGACCTTGTAGGTTTTTTATAATTAATCGTTATACCTACAAGGTTGTTAAAACCTTACAGGAAATCTCAAAAAAATAATTTAGCTCAACGCAACGGATTAAATTCCGTTCCAACGGAACTTATACATTCGATAAAGAGCCGTAGGCTCTTACAACCCACAACCCACAACCCACAACCCACAACCCACAACCCACAACCCACAACCCACAACC
>NZ_JBPTTO010000024.1:0-5598 GCF_051547145.1 Flavobacterium sp. RSSB_23
ACATCTTTAATCCCAGCCTGCGTGTAGCGCGGGAACGTTAGCAGTAATACACTCAAAAATTGCAGAAAATTTGAACTTAACTAAAACTAATCAGAATTTAAAAAAACTCCATTTCTTGATTCTAGGATTTGTGCTTTTGAATTTTACTATTCAAATGATTACCAATTATGGATTGAATACAAAACTGATATACATTCTCAAATGCGTAATTTATCTTTCAGGAATTTCATTGTTTTTACTTAATAGAAAACCATTCAAAAAAATAACTTTCTATTACTCCTATTATTTATTTTGTTTTATCGTTCTAATTTTATTCAGAATTTTTGGTGGAATATTTTTAGGTTTATTATCATTAATAACTTTATTTCCCATATATCCAAAAGAAGTTAAATATGAAAAAGACAACTTAAAAGTATATGAAAAATTCACAGGATTTTTAGGTGCGTGTTGTCAATATGAAATTGCAGAAAACAAACTTCTAATATTTGAAAAAATATGTGAAAAAATAAAAATTGAAGAAGGGATAGAAACTGAAAAAAGTGAAATAAAGATGATTAATAATGTAATCGAATATAAGCACAAAATAAAAAGTTATAATTACGAATCACAAATGGAAATTGAAACTGACACGTTAGAGAAAATTGAACTAAAGAAATAAGTACTACTGCTAACACACGCTAAAAGCAAGCTGGGCAATTGGTTTAATTTAAAAATAGTTTGTATTTGATACATTTGTTTTTAACCGAAAGATTACGCATCTTTAATCCCAGCCTGAGTGTAGCGCGGGAACGTTGGCGGTAATACTAAACAAATTCGATGAAAAGATATTCTATATTCAAAAAATCATCAAAATTCTATTGGAGTAACGATAGAATAATCTTTACTATAATTTTTAGTTGCATAATTATCTATTTCACAAAAGTCAAAGTCTTAAAGATTGAAGAAAATGAATTCGATAAATATTTAATGTTCTTACTTCTTGGAGCTTTTTTTCTAGGAATTATTTTAAAACTTTTTCGCATTTTCAAACCCGATCCACTTAGAGGTGAATTAGATGGTTTCTTGACTTTTGAGCTTAACCAAATAACCGCCGAAGAAAAAATTTTTAAACTAGACGAAATAAAAAAGATAAGAATTACTAACGATGATTACTATGGAAAATTAATAGGATCAGGTAAAAGCTTTAATTCGAATTTATCAAACGGAGTAAATAACTTGTGCGAAATTATACTTTTGGATGGAACAAGTTTTGTTTATAACTACGAATTATATAATTCCGATGATTTACAAAAAATAAAGAATGAATTGATTAATTATTACAAACAGAGTAAACTAGATTTTCAAAATTTGACTGATATTTTGGGCGTGAGTAGTAAAGAGTCCCAAGAATTCAGAAAAAGCATAGAATAAGTACTACCGCCAACAGCTACTACAACGGATTTGGGCATTGGGCTTAATGGGAAAATGGTTTTGTATTTGAATGTTTAGTGATAACCGAAAAATAAATCATACTTTAGAACCCAAACCCGCTGTAGTACCAGAACGTTAGCACCAATTATAATAAACGAAAGTGACAAACAATCTCGACATATTTAGAAAGGAGTTTATAGAAGCGAATACTTGGGCACAGAGAAAGGACGGTGTTCCTCTTGACTTGCTCGAAAAATTGACGTGTGAAGAACTTAAAATCGCCGAAATTGAACTTATAAAAGTTGCAAGTCTGAAAGACGATTGGCCAATAGTTGGACTTGGACACATAAAATCAAAAGATTCACTGCCAAAACTTTATGACTTGCTAGCCAAAAGCAAAGGTCCAATGAAAGTGACCATTGCACATTCCATTTTTCAAATATGTCAAGACAGTAAAATGATTGAAATTGTTCTTGAAACAATGCCAAGAATAACTAACCAATATGAACTGATTAACGTTTTATATTATTTACCAGACTTCAAGGACAAGCGAGTTGCAGAATTGCATAATAATTATCGAAATCACAAAGAATATTTAGTTGCTTATAATGCGACACGATATCTTGGTCTACCAACAAACGAAGTAGTTGAAAAATTCCGAGAAAAGGAAAAAAATAAAAGCATATGGGACAGACTAACGGGAAAATAACTGGTGCTAACACACGCTAAAAGCAAGCTGGGCAATTGGTTTAATTTGAAAATAGTTTGTATTTGATACATTTGTTTTTAACCGAAAGATTACGCATCTTTAATCCCAGCCTGCGTGTAGCGCGGGAACGTTGGCAGTAATTTTACCGCAGAGAAAAAAAAACCGAATGAAAAACTACATACTTTTTGCAATTTTAATAACAACATTTATTTCGTGTGGAAAGACGAAAAAAAACAATTCTGAAAAAGTGGACAGGTCTGAAATAAAAGAATTTGTAAAAAATGACAAAATGGATAAAACTGAATTTTGGAATATAATAGAATATTCAATAGCAAAATCCAATGACAACAAATCAGAAAAGGAAAAAGTTATTATTGAAACATTAGCAACATACAAACCCGAACAAATTATTGAATTTGAAATGATTTTTAGGCAATTAATTATTGAAGCGGATGATTTTAAAATAATGGGAGCGCAAAAAATTATTGAAGGATATGTTTCAGATGATAGTTATTTATATTTCCGTTGTTGGCTAATTGGAAAAGGGAAAAAAATATATACAGAAACTCTAAAAAATCCCGAGTTTTTATCAGAAAACATAAATCAAGGCGAAGAAGCTTATTTTGAAGAACTAATGTATGTTGCAACAAATGCATATAAAATCAAAACAGGAAAAAAAGAGGAAGATGAAAGTTTTCCTAGAAATATTGCAATCGGAAAAGGTTTAGATTATGATTTTGGTGCCCCGCCAACAAAAGGAATTGATTGGAAAGAAGAAGAATTACCGAAAACTTATCCCAAACTATGGGAGAAATTCAATTAAATAAAAAAACTACTGCCAACACACGCTACAAGCAAGCTGGGCAATTGGCTTAATTTGAAAATAGTTTGTATTTGATACATTTGTTTTTAACCGAAAGATTACGCATCTTTATTCCCAGCCTGCGTGTAGCGCGGGAACGTTATGCGAGAGTTGTGCCGAAAATAGACAAGAAAAAGAAATTTAGAAAAATTATGCCGAAAATAAAAAAATTAACAACTTTACGAATTGAGCAAATTTTAACTATAATATTGTATTTGATTATTGTTTTTTTTATGAGAAATACGATAGTTAACTCTTACAATAGAGAAGTTGACTTGAACACCAAAAAAACTATAATTATATCTAAAAAAAAATACGACAGTAAATTGTTTGAAAATTTTGCTGAAGAAAATAAAGATGCTTTTTCAATTAAGATTGATTTTTTGCTCATAATAATGACTACATTTTTTATGATGTTTGTTAATGTTCAGAGGAGGATTAATAAAGAAAAAGAATATTCGTTAATAGTAGGAAATCCGAAAGCAGAAGTGTGAAAAGTGTTAACTTGAAATATTTAACCAAAAAACCGAAACCTTGAAAAGCGGATAAAACTATAAAAACTGAAACTTGAATATTGGAGTTTTAAATTGGATTGCAAAAACTGAAACTTAAATATTGAAGTTTCATTGAGGATAAAAATAAACAATCGTTTTGATTATGAAATTGAAACGAAAAAAGGGAATGAAATTTAGGCAAGATATGGGCAAGAATTAGGTTTTGTGCCTGCCGAAAATAGGCTAAAATCGATTATGAATTAGGAATATCGGTTAGAAACAACCCCCGCATAACACACGCTACAAGCAAGCTGGGCAATTGGCTTAATTTGAAAATAGTTTGTGTTTGACGCATTTGTTTTTAACAGAAAGATTACGCATCTTTAATCCCAGCCTGCGTGTAGCGCGGGAACGTTATGCGTCAGCTTAAAAGACCAACATCTATGAAATTTGAACGAGCATTTATTACCTTTTTAATAGCTTTCGGGTTGATAGCTTATTCAAGCGTTAACGCACAAAAAAAAGTTACTTCATCAAGCACATCTTCGGACAGCTTTCAGACCAAAGAAAGTATTGACAAACAAGTTGAAAGGACTATTAAACTTGACAACGATTTTGAAATCAAAGTTGGACAAAAAGAGAATTTTGGAAAGTTTGAAACCTACACTTTTTTTATCTTGACACATAGAGGCAAAAAACTTTATCTCGATTCATCATTGACAGAATATGAGTTTGGAGATAAATTATACCCAATAGTTAGGAAACTTGACAAAGAAACATTTGAAATATTAGTTGAAGTTAATGATAGACCAAGTAAAAATTACTTAAAATATTTCAAGGTGCATCAAGATAAAATAATTAGAACAGAAAAATTGCCGACATTTATTTCAAAAGCATCAAACCTTGACACAGACAACAATTTGGAGTTTGCTGGCTTTTGGGACTGGGATGAAACTTTGGGCGACAACGGCTCATTTACAGCTTACAACCCAATAATCTATTATGAATTACGGCCAAACGGAATAACTTTGGACAGCACTTTGACAATTAACAAAAACAAAGAAATTTATGGCGACTTCTACGGGTTTAAATTTAACGAAAAGGTACAAGTTCAGACAAACGACACTAAAAAGTGGAATAGTGAAATAGAAAGAATTAAAGAGACAAAATAAAAGCCGAACGCATAACAGCTACTACAACGGATTTGGGCAAAAGGCTTAATGGGAAAATGGTTCTGTATTTGGCAGTTTAGTGATAACCGAAAAATAAATCTTAATTTAGTTCCCAAACCCGCTGTAGTACCAGAACGTTAGTGGCAAGCTTAAAAAAACGAAATGAAAAAACTATTTTATTTAATAACAATTATTGCTCTTCATAGTTGTAATAAAACAACAGAAACTTTAAGTTCCCCAAAAATAGAAGTCAAAATAGAAAGTAGATATTCCCAATTACTTAAAAAGTTTAAAAATATTTCTTTAGATACATTAAAAGTGTTTTCTGATGAGGACTATAAGACCTTTAAAGGCCGAAAACTTGATAGTTTAGATGTAATTTTATTTCCAAAAGAAATTGCCGAAGCACATTTTATCGACCCTCCTGGAATATTTGCCTGCTATAAATTCACAATTGATTCTAATAGAATTGGATTAATAGCAAGAACTCCTTCCGAATATGTACCATCTTCTATCAAACTGTTTGTATATAGCAAAGAGAAAGATGAAATTACTAATTATATTGAATTAGCCGAAAGTTGGGGTGACGCAGGTGATGTTTTAGAGAAAACATCGTGGTTATTTAGAAATAAAGACAATAGCGTTAGTTCATTAGTTTGGGTACACGAAATGCATTATAATAGTGCTGAAGTGGAAAATGACACAACTTCTGAAAGTTGGGATTATCACTATTTGATTAATATCTCAAAAACTAAAATAGATACAATAAATAAAGATTCGAAGATGCTTACTAAAGCATTTAGAAACATATTAAAATAAAAGCCAGCCACTAACAGCTACTACAACGGATTTGGGCAATAGGCTTAATGGGAAAATGGTTTTGTATTTGGCAGTTTAGTGATAACCGAAAAATAAATCTTAATTTAGAACCCAAACCCGCTGTAGTACCAG
>NZ_JBPTTO010000025.1:0-5155 GCF_051547145.1 Flavobacterium sp. RSSB_23
AGAAAGTTCTCTCCCGTCCGCCAAGGCGGACGGGAAAAGGTGTACATAAGCTTACGGGTTATTAGTACTACTCGACTATGACATTACTGCCTTTACATCTATAGCCTATCAACGTGGTCATCTCCCACGACCCTTAAAAGAAATCTCATCTTGTGGTGGGTTTCGCGCTTATATGCTTTCAGCGCTTATCCCTTCCAAACGTAGCTACTCTGCGGTGCCCCTGGCGGGACAACAGATACACTAGAGGTTTGTCCAATTCGGTCCTCTCGTACTAGAATCAGATCCACTCAAATTTCTAACGCCCACAGTAGATAGAGACCGAACTGTCTCACGACGTTCTGAACCCAGCTCGCGTGCCACTTTAATGGGCGAACAGCCCAACCCTTGGGACCTTCTCCAGCCCCAGGATGTGACGAGCCGACATCGAGGTGCCAAACCCCCCCGTCGATATGAGCTCTTGGGGGAGATCAGCCTGTTATCCCCGGCGTACCTTTTATCCTTTGAGCGATGGCCCTTCCATGCGGAACCACCGGATCACTATGCTCTACTTTCGTACCTGATCGACCTGTATGTCTCTCAGTCAAGCTCCCTTATGCCATTGCACTCTACGCACGGTTACCAAGCGTACTGAGGGAACCTTTAGAAGCCTCCGTTACTCTTTTGGAGGCGACCACCCCAGTCAAACTACCCACCAAGCAATGTCCCCCGATACTCGGGGTTAGGCCTCAGATAAACAAAGGGTTGTATTTCAACAATGACTCCACAACGCCTAGCGACGCCACTTCACAGTCTCCAACCTATCCTACACATCATTTATCCAAGGTCAATACTAAGCTATAGTAAAGGTGCACAGGGTCTTTTCGTCCCACTGCGGGTAAACGGCATCTTCACCGTTACTACAATTTCACCGAGCTCATGGCTGAGACAGTGTCCAGATCGTTACACCATTCGTGCAGGTCGGAACTTACCCGACAAGGAATTTCGCTACCTTAGGACCGTTATAGTTACGGCCGCCGTTTACTGGGGCTTCAATTCAATGCTTCTCCGAAGATAACATCTCCTCTTAACCTTCCAGCACCGGGCAGGTGTCAGGCCCTATACTTCATCTTACGATTTTGCAGAGCCCTGTGTTTTTGATAAACAGTCGCCTGGACCTCTTCACTGCGGCCCCGATTACTCGGGGCGACCCTTCTCCCGAAGTTACGGGTCTATTTTGCCTAATTCCTTAGCCATGAATCTCTCGAGCACCTTAGGATTCTCTCCTCGACTACCTGTGTCGGTTTACGGTACGGGTACTAATTACCTGAAGTTTAGAGGTTTTTCTTGGAAGCCCTTAGGCGCACTATCTCTTTGTCCGAAGACTCCGAGTACTATCGTATTTCCCCAAGCCGCGTGGATTTGCCTGCGCAGCTTATAGGTAGGTACTTCAACGAACTATTCCGTCAGTTCGCGGCGCTTTCATCACTCCGTCACCCCATCACAGTAATCAGTAGTACGGGAATATTAACCCGTTGGCCATCGACTGTCCCTTTCGGGTTCGCCTTAGGTCCCGACTAACCCACAGCTGATTAGCATAGCTGTGGAAACCTTAGTCTTTCGGTGTGCGGGTTTCTCGCCCGCATTATCGTTACTTATGCCTACATTTTCTTTTCTAACCAGTCCAGCATGCCTTACGACACACCTTCAACCCTGTTAGAATGCTCCCCTACCACTTGTAATAAATTACAAATCCATAGCTTCGGTAATATGTTTATGCCCGATTATTATCCATGCTCGTCCGCTCGACTAGTGAGCTGTTACGCACTCTTTAAATGAATGGCTGCTTCCAAGCCAACATCCTAGCTGTCTGGGCAGACAAACCTCGTTCTTTCAACTTAACATATATTTGGGGACCTTAGCTGATGGTCTGGGTTCTTTCCCTCTCGGACTTGGACCTTAGCACCCAAGCCCTCACTGCACGGAAACATTATATAGCATTCGGAGTTTGTCAGGAATTGGTAGGCGGTGAAGCCCCCGCATCCAATCAGTAGCTCTACCTCTATATAACTTTACGCCGTGCGCTGCACCTAAATGCATTTCGGGGAGTACGAGCTATTTCCGAGTTTGATTGGCCTTTCACCCCTACCCACAGGTCATCCGAAGACTTTTCAACGTCAACCGGTTCGGACCTCCACACTGTGTTACCAGCGCTTCATCCTGCCCATGGGTAGATCACACGGTTTCGCGTCTAACACTACTGACTAAAGCGCCCTATTCAGACTCGCTTTCGCTACGGATCCGTGGCTTAACCACTTATCCTTGCCAGCAACGTTAACTCGTAGGCTCATTATGCAAAAGGCACGCCGTCACCCCACGAAAGGGCTCCGACCGCTTGTAAGCGTATGGTTTCAGGATCTATTTCACTCCGTTATTCACGGTTCTTTTCACCTTTCCCTCACGGTACTGGTTCACTATCGGTCTCTCAGGAGTATTTAGCCTTAGCGGATGGTCCCGCCAAATTCAGACAGGGTTTCACGTGCCCCGCCCTACTCAGGATACCACTATCCTTTACATTCATTACTTATACGGGACTATCACCCTCTTTGGTCCTACTTTCCAGTAGATTCTAATTCTTTATGCAAGAAATGTCGTGGTCCTACAACCCCAACATTGCCGTAACAACATTGGTTTGGGCTAATCCGCGTTCGCTCGCCACTACTTACGGAATCACTTTTGTTTTCTTCTCCTCCGCCTACTTAGATGTTTCAGTTCAGCGGGTTTGCCCACCTATCGGTGTACTATGTCTTCAACATAGTGGGTTGCCCCATTCGGATATCTACGGATCAAATCGTGTGTGCCAATCCCCGTAGCTTTTCGCAGCTTATCACGTCCTTCTTCGCCTCTGAGAGCCTAGGCATCCCCCATACGCCCTTATTTTGCTTATTGTACCAATCTTGTTCTTAAAACAAGACCGTTTTTTTTCGATTTACTAAATAAATAGCAAATCTGCTTTCTACTTTTTAAATGTTTTTATCTCAATATGTCAATGAACTTTTATACTGAACGTATTTCAGTATTTGTGGAGAATATCGGAGTCGAACCGATGACCTCCTGCGTGCAAGGCAGGCGCTCTAGCCAGCTGAGCTAATCCCCCTTTTTTTTTAAAATTCCAAATCTTTAAATTCCAAATTCCAAAAAAATAAGGATTTCAACCTCTAGAATTTCCTAATCAAGTTAAAATAGTAGTCCCGGGCAGACTCGAACTGCCGACCCCTACATTATCAGTGTAGTACTCTAACCAGCTGAGCTACGAGACTCTGTTTTTTACTTAATTCTTTATTCAATTTCTTTAAATTAACAGCAAGAGTAAGCCAATCGATGCCATAGACCTTTAGCATCTTCTTCTTTTTCCCTAGCGTGCGTTAAGCTAACACTAAGGCTCTAGAAAGGAGGTGTTCCAGCCGCACCTTCCGGTACGGCTACCTTGTTACGACTTAGCCCTAGTTACTAGTTTTACCCTAGGCAGCTCCTTGCGGTCACCGACTTCAGGCACCCCCAGCTTCCATGGCTTGACGGGCGGTGTGTACAAGGCCCGGGAACGTATTCACCGGATCATGGCTGATATCCGATTACTAGCGATTCCAGCTTCACGGAGTCGAGTTGCAGACTCCGATCCGAACTGTGACCGGCTTTATAGATTCGCTCCTCCTCACGAAGTGGCTGCTCTCTGTACCGGCCATTGTAGCACGTGTGTAGCCCAAGGCGTAAGGGCCGTGATGATTTGACGTCATCCCCACCTTCCTCACAGTTTGCACTGGCAGTCTCGTTAGAGTTCCCGACATGACTCGCTGGCAACTAACAACAGGGGTTGCGCTCGTTATAGGACTTAACCTGACACCTCACGGCACGAGCTGACGACAACCATGCAGCACCTTGTAAATTGTCTTGCGAAAAGTCTGTTTCCAAACCGGTCAATCTACATTTAAGCCTTGGTAAGGTTCCTCGCGTATCATCGAATTAAACCACATGCTCCACCGCTTGTGCGGGCCCCCGTCAATTCCTTTGAGTTTCATTCTTGCGAACGTACTCCCCAGGTGGGATACTTATCACTTTCGCTTAGCCACTGAACTTGCGCCCAACAGCTAGTATCCATCGTTTACGGCGTGGACTACCAGGGTATCTAATCCTGTTCGCTACCCACGCTTTCGTCCATCAGCGTCAATCCATTAGTAGTAACCTGCCTTCGCAATTGGTATTCCATGTAATCTCTAAGCATTTCACCGCTACACTACATATTCTAGTTACTTCCTAATAATTCAAGTCTAGCAGTATCAATGGCCGTTCCACCGTTGAGCGATGGGCTTTCACCACTGACTTACTAAACCGCCTACGGACCCTTTAAACCCAATGATTCCGGATAACGCTTGGATCCTCCGTATTACCGCGGCTGCTGGCACGGAGTTAGCCGATCCTTATTCTTACAGTACCGTCAAGCTGGTTCACGAACCAGTGTTTCTTCCTGTACAAAAGCAGTTTACAATCCATAGGACCGTCATCCTGCACGCGGCATGGCTGGATCAGGCTTGCGCCCATTGTCCAATATTCCTCACTGCTGCCTCCCGTAGGAGTCTGGTCCGTGTCTCAGTACCAGTGTGGGGGATCTCCCTCTCAGGACCCCTACCCATCGTTGCCTTGGTAAGCCGTTACCTTACCAACAAGCTAATGGGACGCAT
Organism: Flavobacterium sp. RSSB_23; assembly: GCF_051547145.1. NCBI lineage: Bacteria > Pseudomonadati > Bacteroidota > Flavobacteriia > Flavobacteriales > Flavobacteriaceae > Flavobacterium > Flavobacterium sp. RSSB_23. The sequence goes on from NZ_JBPTTO010000025.1 coordinate 4,713, forward strand.
GCTCATCTTTTGCCGTTGTGACTTTAATGTGAAAATGATGCCATTCTCACATACTATGAGGTATTAATCCAAATTTCTCTGGGCTATCCCTCTGCAAAAGGTAGATTGCATACGCGTTACGCACCCGTGCGCCGGTCTCTAGGAAGCAAGCTTCCTATACCCCTCGACTTGCATGTGTTAAGCCTGCCGCTAGCGTTCATCCTGAGCCAGGATCAAACTCTTCATCGTATATTGTTTGTCTAATAAATTAGACTCATTTTATTATTCGAATCAGAAACTATCGGTTTTATTCTAATCTCTCGATTATCTTACTCTTATTTTATTTGTTCCGATTTGCATCGGAACGGCTGTCAATTCAATATGTCTAGGAACGTATTCTTCTTTATTTATTCCGCTTTTCGTTGTTTCTCAAAGCGGGTGCAAAAGTAGTAATTCTTTTTTAA
>NZ_JBPTTO010000026.1:0-5092 GCF_051547145.1 Flavobacterium sp. RSSB_23
AACGTTGGGAGCAATTGTAACCAAACGAAAACTATGAAAATGAATTTGAATAAATTATCAGACGAAGAATTAATAGATTTTGTTTACTGTGAGATAGCGGGAACTAAAATTCAAGAAAACATATCTGACTTTACAGATTTGAAAAAATGGCGAAAAGTTGTAAATGAAATGGAAGAACCAGTTGCTACGGTTTATAGGATTGGAATACTGAATTTAGAATTAATGAACGGTGGCTTAATCCAATATTTTGACAACTGCTATGGAATTTTTGCATATGAAACTCTTGAAGATTTTAAAAGAATCGGAGCAAATTATAGCTATAAAATATTGGAAACTTGTTTAAAACATATCAATCCTAAAAATTATTCAGATAGCAGATTTATAGAATTGGTTGCAGGAAGAGAATACGATAATTATGATAATTCCTTTGAAATGAAACTCAATGAACTAGATGATGAATATTATGGATTAGATGAAAAGGAAAACTTGGGAAAGTTATTAGCTGATTATTTAAGACACCAAAATGTAACGTAAAAACAACAGCTCACAACAGCTACTACAACGGATTTGGGCAATTGGCTTAATGGGAAAATGGTTTTGTATTTGGCAGTTTTGTGATAACCGAAAAATAAATCTTAATTTAGAACCCAAACCCGCTGTAGTACCAGAACGTTATGGGCGATATTTGAGGAACTAACAATCAAAAGACAACATTGAAAGAAATGATATTGAGTGAAGCAATTTTAAACTGCAAGAATTATATAGACACTGAAGAAATTATACATTCAATTTTTGCAAAAAGAAATAATGGAAAATTTCTACCAGATTCTGAAGCTTTAGTTTTGGAATTAACTCCTGAAGAAATGGAAATGCAGTTGAGCATAATAGCCGAAACAAAATGTCCAGGATTTGAATATTTTTTAGAAATTTTTGTTTTACAAGATTTTTATGATGACCTATTGAAAATTGAAGAATTCAAATCAGACGTTAAAAAAGTTGAACGAATTATATACTATGCGGAATTTGATGCTTAATTAAAATGACTACACTTGACAAACAAATTAATTTAATCGCCCAGAACAAAACTGAATTTGACGAAGGTCAAGAACTAATCTTGAAAAATTCTGAATTTGATTTTAATGAAACATTTGAAATTCTAAAAAATTACATCTTTAATGCGATTCCAAATAAATCTGATTACAATTCTGACTCTTTTCAAAAAGCAATTGTTAGCATTCCAATCAAACAAACTTTTACACCAATTATCATACTTAATAAATTTTCAACCAAAAATGCTTTTAAAAAATTAAGTGAATTACCCGAAAGTGAATATGAAAAAATAATCATTTCGCTTCTTTGGATTTTCAAAATTACGGATACTGAAAGACGAGAAACCGAATGTAAAAATGGATGCGGACATTATTGGCACAATATCACGTAAAAATACCGCCCATAACAGCCACTACAACGGATTTGGGCATTTGGCTTAATGAAAAGTTGGTCTTGTATCTGAAATATTTGGCAAATCCGAAGAATGGGCTTAATTTAGTCCCAAACCCGCTGTAGTGCCAGAACGTTAGCGGTTATATCAACACAAAATGAGTGAAAAAATAAAAATAATTGCAAATCCAAGTTTACTGCAAATTGGTTTCAGTCTATCTGGAATATTATTTTTTTCTAGTATTACTTTCTATATGTATAATTCAGAATGGATTATAGAGGGAATAGCAGACAGTATTATGATGTGGATACTTTTAGTACTGTTTGCTACTTTCACCTTGGTTTGTTTATTTATGTTACTAAAGTCAAAAAAAGTAATACTGACAAATGAAGCTTTGACAATTTCTTATCCTTTACTTTTTTACATAAAAAATATTGATTTTAGCGATGTAAGAAAAGTTAAAGAAGATGATTATAATGTTAAATCATCTCATAATTTCTCAACTATTGAAGTTTATAATGGAAAAAAAATTACTCTAGAATTATTTGAATCTAAAAAAATAGTAATTACTTCCTTTGAGGTTACTAACTATAAAAATTTAGCGAAAAATCTAAGAAATATTACTAAATCATATTACAAGTTAAATATTGAAGAAGATTCTTTAAAAAACACTCAAGGATATGGTTGGCTTATTTTTATGCTAATTTTGACATTTGGTTTAATAGTATCAATAATAAGAGAATAGGAAATGAAAAGATACAACCGCTAACAGCTACTACAACGGATTTGGGCAATAGGCTTAATGGAAAAATGGTTTTGTACTTGGATGTTTAGTGATAACCGAAAAATAAATCTTAATTTAGTTCCCAAACCCGCTGTAGTACCAGAACGTTGGCAGTAATAATCACAAAAATCGAATGCGAACAACATTTATAACATCAATCGTTTTTAGTTTCTTTTCGCTTTCTGTGATTAGTATGAATAAATTGAAATCAACACAGGACTCAATCCAAAACGCAAAAAAATGTTCTGTCGAAAACTTAACATTAAAAACTGAAAGAATTGAGAAGAAGCGGAAATTTATTTTTTGGAAATTACCTCACAAAAAGATAATTAATGTTGACCGAATAATTAATGCTAATGGAAAAGTAATTTTAAAGAAAACTTCAATTCAAATTTGTTCAAGTGACGCGTGTGGGGATAGAAAATTTTGTAGAATAAAAATCGTAAACAACGAAATATGGATTTTTCAATTTAACAGAGACCCCGAAAAAGGAATAATAAAACGTTACGATTTTTGCGAAAAATATTTAGGCGAAAAAATATGGGACGAGGAAAACTTTAATGATTATTAGGACACCAAAGAAATTACTACTGCCAACACACGCTACAAGCAAGCTGGGCAATTGGTTTAATTTGAAAATAGTTTGTATTTGATACATTTGTTTTTAACCGAAAGATTACGCATCTTTAATCCCAGCCTGCGTGTAGCGCGGGAACGTTGGCGGATAGTTTGCGACAAAATTGCAATTAAAAAAAAATGAAAATAAAGATAACTTTAATACTTCTTATCATACTTCAACTCTCGTGTAAAAACAATACTGAAAAACAAATTAAACCTTCGAATATTGGAAATCAAAAAGTTGAATCTCAGAAGAAAAAAACAAAAGGATTTGATTTTGAAGCGTTCAAAATTTCAAAAGGACAAATAGGCGACATAAAAGTTGGAATGAATATTTATGATGCTGAAAAAAAACTGAACGGTTTATCCAAAAAAGAAGCTGAAGCATATGATTTTGGTTTCGATGGCGGTGGAAAAGCATATATTTATTTATTGGAAAACGAACCTGTTTTAGCACTTGTGCCTAAAATGGATTCTGAAGTAATATTAGTCATTATTGCATTAAGTAAAAATCTGAAAACAAATAATGGACTAAATCCGAAGTCAAAAGTGACCGAAATACAGAAGAAATATCCAAACATTGAAATAAACCAAGATTTAATGATGAGTTGGGAATTTATGTCTGACGAGGAAAATAATTGGAACTTTGTATTTATGACAGACGAAAATGAAAGAATTGGAGAATACCAACAAATAGATGCTTCAACAAAACCAGAAAGAACTGAAACAAAAATGGATTGGATAACAATCAGATAAAAAACCATCCGCTAACAGCTACTACAACGGATTTGGGCAATTGGCTTAATTGGAAAATGGTTTTGTATTTGGATGTTTAGTGATAACCGAAAAATAAATCTTAATTTAGAACCCAAACCCGCTGTAGTAGCAGAACGTTGGCAGTAATATTACCTACTAAAACAGAAAATGCCATATGAAAAGACAATTATTTATTATTTTCATTTTGTCGCTTTTAATATCTTGTACAAAAAAAGAGAAAGATTTTGACTCGTTAGAATATACATATAGTGGAACTTTTTCAACTCTATTTTTAATAAAATTCACAGAAAATGACACGATTTATATAAGAGAACATTGGAACGTTTCTGAAAGATATGGGAAAAAATTTCCCAAAGCAAAAACAAATTATTATGCAATACTTACAAAAGAACAAAGAAATCAATTAAGTGATTTAATAAAAAAAATAGATTTTAAAAAAATAAAATCAGAATATTATGAAGATTATTTTGACGGAAGAGCTTATCAAATAATCATAAAAAAAGATGATTTAAACAAAACAATTTTTGTTCATAGCTACAAAGAGCCCAAAGAATTAGATTCTCTTTCAAATTGGATTTATACCACTAAAGAGCATTTAAAACTAATTGAGACCAAAAAAAAAATTGATTATAAAAATATTTATAGAGTTTCTCCTCCTCCTCCTCCTCCTCCAATTAAAAATCACTAAATGAAGAATAAATATTACTCTAAAATGAAGAACATCCTAAAATTTTCAATTTTAAGTTTTCTTTTATTGTTTCTTGTTAGTTGTGATCCTTCACGCGATATTAACTTTGTCAATAAAACAGAATCTCCAATCAAAATTAAAATCAAAGTAGGCGCAAATAATACAAGCGAAAGTCTAAAACAAGCTTCTGTAGGTGATTCAATTGTTTTTAAGGTAGCACCAAATGCAACGCAAAACCTATACTGCGGGATGGGAACGTGGTCAGAAAATGAAGTTGATGAAAAAGTCAAAGGCATAGAAAATATAGAAATTGAAACTAAAGACATCAAGACTATTTATAAAAGCACAAACTCAATTGCTAAAATTCTGAAAGACAACAGAAAAGGATGGTGGTGGAAAACGAAAATAGAAATAGAAGTTGAATAAAAATACTACTGCCAACACACGCTACAACGGATTTGGGCAATTGGCTTAATGGAAAGTTGGTTTTGTATTTGGGATGATTTGGCAAATCCGAAAATAGGGCTTAATTTAGTCCCAAACCCGCTGTAGCGCGAGAACGTTGGCAGCAAGCTCACCACATCACGTTAAAAAATGAAAGAACACGGAATTAAAATTTTATACGGAATTTTGGCAGTTGGAATAATAATTTCAATAATTCATATCATTAACGACAAAAACGGTGCTGGATTAGGAAATGTTATTGACACTTTTATATTTACTTCATTAATCTTGTTTCTTTCAACTATCATTTACATATTATTGTCATTTAAGGAAAATATTA
>NZ_JBPTTO010000027.1:0-4321 GCF_051547145.1 Flavobacterium sp. RSSB_23
ACGTTATGCCTAATTTAACAAACAACGATGAAAATAATAACCTCAATATTTATAATTCTTACTTTTTTTGGTTGTCAAAAATCATATGAAAAAGAAGAAGTGAAAGCAATTGAAGACATTACAAATGATTATCTTAAAAAAAATGATTTAGATAAATATTATTTGATGCCACACGATTTTTTTGGAAAACCAACAGTCGCAAAAGTAAATATTGACACTCTTGATTTTAAAGTGTATTTATCAAATGCTTTAATGCCTATAAACCAAATTCGAGAAGACAATAAATGGATGTTTAAAAATAATGATTTTAGCAAATCTGATTCAATCATTTTTTACAGCATTGTGAATTCAAAAAAGTTTAAAGAACTTGAATATCGTGAATATGATAAATCAAAAATAAAACTTATAAAACCATATAAACAATTCGACGAAAATATTAAGCCAAAAGATGATTATTCAAAAATCCTTTTTTCTAGAATTTGCTTCGATGAGAAAATGGAAAATGGAATTGTAGTAATAGATTATTTAATTGGAAATGAAAGTGGATATACAAGTGGTTATAACATGGCTTTACTTATAAAAAAGAAGAACAATAAATGGAGCTACGTAAGCACAGAAGATAAATAAACTAGGCATAACACACGCTACAAGCAATTTGGGTATTAGGCTTAATTTGAAATTGATTTTGTATTTGGAAAATTTGGCTAATCCGAAGAATGGGCTTAATTTAGTCCCAAACTGCGTGTAGCGCGGGAACGTTATAGCCAATTTTATGAACGACACACTTAACGACTTTAAAGTAACGGACAGACAAACTTTCATTAAATTTCTTGATTTATTACGTAAGGACTTTTTGGACAATCCTGAAAATTGGGAAAACAAAACTTTGCCTGACTTTTTGGAAGCACTGAGTGCATATACCGAAGATATTCAAGGCTATTACGACAATATGAAGCCAAATGTAAACGCTGACAAACCAGACTGGTCAACGTTTGCGGACATTTTTAAAGGAGCAAGTCTTTACGAATAATTATGAGAGCATATGAATACCAATTATAAATTAGAAAGTGAATTTCTTGGGAAAGTTGAAGATGATAAAGACGAGACAAATAAGAAAGAATTACTTTCAGAAGAACAACTTAATAAAATTATTGAAAAATATCCGAATGTCCCATTAGATTACATATCATATTTACGGGAAATCGGTTCAGGAAATTTTAGAGAATGTCAATTTAAAGTTCAATCTTTCCTTTTCAACCTTGAAGATTTAGGTCTTGATAACCATTATGATATAAAATCAAATATTTGGTTTTTTGGTGACAACTATTGTGGCGACTTTTCAGGCTTTGACTTAGACTTATATGATGGACTGGTAGTTGAATTTTGGCACGAAACAGGAGAACTGTATTATACTAATCAGACTTTTCAAAATTATATCAGGCAACAAATTGGAATGGACGAAAATGGAAATGACACACTTCAATAAAAAAACTGGCTATAACAGCTACTACAACGGATTTGGGCATTTGGCTTAATGGGAAAATGGTTTTGTATTTGGCAGTTTAGTGATAACCGAAAAATAAATCTTAATTTAGAACCCAAACCCGCTGTAGTACCAGAACGTTGGCAGTAATACTATGATGAAAAATTACAAATACATATTTATTTTATTATTGACATTGATTTCTTGTGAAAAGAAACCAATTAATAATTATGAAAAAAAAATTATAGGCGAATGGATTTTTGAAACCGAAAACCCTAAAAGAAAGAATTATTTCATTACAGACTTTAGCTATTCTTTTGACAAAAATGGTAATTGTGAAAGTAAACCTGGATACTTTGATACAAAAGAAAAAACTGAAACAAAAGAACGACAAACCATATTTTACGGAACAAAAACTAAATACAAGATTGAAGATGATAGTTTATACATTTACAACTTAATAACTAAAAAATGGGATGCTTCTAAAATAGTTGGGATAAACTCAAAAACGTTAAAACTTAACTCTAGTAAAAAAATCATTTTAGAATTATCTAAAATAAAGTTTAAAGAGAATAAAAAAGAAGACTTTGACAAAATAATAATTTCCAAATCTCCTTGTTTTGGTAGTTGTCCCATAAATGACATAGAAATAAATAAAAATGGAAATGTCAATTATTCTGGTTCACATTATAATTCTAAGAACGGTTTCTTTAAATCAAAAATAAGTACTAATCAATTCAAAGAGATTGAACTGAGTTTTAAAAAAACTAATTACTTAAATCTAAAAGACAAATACTCCGCAAATTGGACTGATGACCAAGAAGTTTCTGTAACATTTGTAAAAGACAATAAAATCATAAAGTCAATAACTGATTACGGAAGACAATCTCCTAAACTATTCAGAATAAATTTAGAACCATTAACTTTTTTATACCAAAAACTAAAATTATCTGAAAATAAAACAATAAAAGACTTCCAAAATATACGTTATTACAGATTTCAAAAAGGAAATCAAATTATAAGTTTAACTACTTCCGAAGTTTTTTATTTGTTTAATTTGTTAGATAATTCTAAAACTACAAACAAAAAATTTAGGACTCAATATATAACAAATTACGATATTGACTTTGACGTTAATAAAATTGAAACTGACGGAAGATTTTATAAAATATTCTCAAAAAACAAAAGTTCAATAACTTTAGATTTAGGTTTTAATTTTATTGAGAAAAATGAATTAACAAAAAGACTGAAGTTAAAAACAAAATACGACTAAAAGTACTACTGCCAACACACGCTACAAGCAAGCTGGGCAATTGGCTTAATTTGAAAATAGTTTGTGTTTGACGCATTTGTTTTTAACAGAAAGATTACGCATCTTTAATCCCAGCCTGCGTGTAGCGCGGGAACGTTATGCGTCAGTTTACCAAACGAGAAACTAAATATGAAAAATAAATTTATTGCAATATTATTGATTTTAGCAAATCTTAGTTTTGGTCAAAATCAAGACAATCAGAAATTAAAATTAAAGACTGAAAGTGATAATTGGATTCAAAGTTTAGAAAAAATAGATTCTAAAGAAAAGCAAATTCATTTCATAATTGAAAAAATAAAGCGAGACTCAATTATTGAGTTTAAAAATTCATCAGATAGAATCGTTATAAAACCAAATGAAGGCGAAAACCTAAATGACGCAATAAATAGACAATCGAAATGTAAAATTCTTTTTGTTTTGACTCAAAAAAAAGTTGGTTACTTATTAGACTTAAATGAATATCCGAAATATTCTATTATTCTAAAATATTTAACGGACAAAACAATAAATTCGATAGAAATTTTAAAGGGAGGCAAAGCGACTTCACTATATGGAAGCCGCGCAATTTGTGGCGTAATAGTACTAAAAAGTGATGACAAAAAGTTAAGAAAATTGATTGAAAAAAGTTTGCGAAAAGAAAAACCGAACGCATAACAGCTACTACAACGGATTTGGGCAATAGGCTGAATGGAAAATTGGTTTTGTATCTGGGAGATTTGGCAAATCCGAAAATAGGGCTTAATTTAGTCCCAAACCCGCTGTAGTAGCGGGGCGTTATGGGTTATTTTAAAAGACCTTCTCGTTTAAAAAACTCTAAAATAACTTTACAACGTAAAAAATTACATCTGTCGCTCCAATAACTAAATTGAATTCCATCTAAAATATGACCATTAATATATTTTAAATCGTCTTCGTCAGGTTCAAAATCTTTAAAACCTCTTTTTTCAAAAAGTTTTATTAGCCTTTGTGCCTTACTTGGTAGAATAGTTTTTTCGTCTTCCTCATAGATGTTACACATAAGAGAAATAACTTTTTCTGAAAAAGCAAAGTATGTTTTATCTTCTTTAGAGATTTTATTATTCTTAGAGATAAATTTTAGACCTCTAAAATCCATTTGTTTTAAAACAACTTTCAAAGGTGTGCGTTTTATAGCATAATCATTATACCAAACAAACCATTCTCTTATTGTGTTACTGCAATTAAATGATTTATGGTCTAATGAAACAGTTCCGTTTATTGATTCTTCAAAATTTTTATTTAAAAATTTCATCAAATCAGATTTATATTTGAACCGATATAAATGTTTTTCTAATTTTGAATTTTTAGACGGTCTAAACCACCATTCATATTTTCTGTGATTTCTAATTTTCATAAGTTTAATGAATAAAAAAAACCCATAACACACGCTACAAGCAAGCTGGGCAATTGACTGTATTTGTTAATAATTTTGTACTTGTTTATATTTGTTTTAATTGAAGCATTACGCATCTTTAATCCCAGCCTGCGTGTAGCGCGGGAACGTTGGC
>NZ_JBPTTO010000028.1:0-3526 GCF_051547145.1 Flavobacterium sp. RSSB_23
TATATTACACCAAACAATGAAAATACTCGACATATTTAGAAGAATAACAATTAATAAATCGGGAAATAAAAATCCCGAAAATAGTGTTTATTTTCACGAAGATAGCTTTAACCAAGTTGAATTTTTACCGCGTGAAAACATAGTTTATCTGGAAAATGAAAACGAAAAAATAGAAAATTTTGCAGTGGAAAATTATGATGGTAATGGATTCTCCAATGTCTATGGACGAAAAGAAAATCCAGTAACTATTGAAACCAAAAAAATTCCTTTTGACAAGGTAGACAGAATGCTTATTGAACTCGGAATGGTAAAAAATTCAGAAGTTTATGAGGCCTATGGTTCGACAAAATGGAAATGTGAAAATACCTTTGCGTATACGTTCGGAAAATCTGAAATATTTATAACCTCAAAAGATGATTATATCAAAGATTTTTGGATTGATGGCTTTAGATTTCATAAGGATGATGAAATCAAATCAAAATTGAAAAATATTCTATTTACTATTGGAAATGAAATGAATTTAATCTTGAACGATTGGGATTTAACAGTAACTATTGATTTGAAAATTGAAACAGAAATCAATAAATACTTGAACGAACAGTTCTAAAAATACAGCTGCCAACACACGCTACAAGCAAGCTGGGCAATTGGCTTAATTTGAAAATAGTTTGTATTTGATGCATTTGTTTTTAACCGAAAGATTATGCATCTTTAATCCCAGCCTGCGTGTAGCGCGGGAACGTTGGGCATAATTTTACGAGAAAAGAACGTGAATAAGGTATTACAGCAAAAAATAGAAAACTAAATTTAAAATGATTAGAAGAATTACTGAAATATTTTTAATCACTATTACTCAAATTTTTTGTTTAGTATTTATTTTTGAAATAATCAATTATTGCTTTCCAATGCAACACAAAGAAGTTGGATTTGGAATAACTGTAAATTATTTTTTTTATATTTTATCTCTTTCTTTATTAGCTTGTAATTATTATGTGGAATTTTTTATAAAAAGAAAAATCTTACTTATTCTTGCTTTGTTACTTATTACAATTATTCTTCCGTTTGAAGCATTAAGTTTTAGACCATTAAAAAGTATACTTTTAATTATTCTCTCTACTTTCGGTTTCTTATCAACCGTTTTAATAAGTAAATGGAGAAAAAGAAACAAACTACAAAAAGTAGAAGAATATAGAATTGAACGTAAAAGTGAATTTCATAAAAAAATAGAAAATTATTTTGATAAATTAGCAGACAATCGAATTCCAAAAACTTTAATGCAAGAATTAATCAATCGAATTACTGATACGGAATATGAGAATTACAAAAGATTTTGGAATCAATATCCAAAATCAAGAAAACGTTATTCAAAACTTAAGATAGAAGATTTAAATCATCCATTTATCAATTATTTGATAACTGATTATTTTAAACAAAATGACTTTGAAAATTATAAAAAATATTCTTTAATACTTTTGAAAATGATAACAGAAGAATTTGAACAATATGAAATATCAAAATATCAATACGAAACGAAATAAAAAAACTATGCCCAACACACGCTACAAGCAATTTGGGTTTTAGGCTTAATTTGAAATTGGTTTTGTATTTGGAAGATTTGGCAAATCCGAATAATGGGCTTAATTTAGTCCCAAACTGCTTGTAGCGCGGGAACGTTGGGCGTCATTATAAAAAGACCGTATGGACAATAAAATATTTTTCAAAGAACAACTACTTAGAACACTAAATAACAGTTTAGTTGGACAAGTTATTTTGAACAATATGACTTTTGTAATCCTACCAAGTAATGCTGACAATGAAACACCTAAAAATACTTGGGATGAAATTATTAATTGGTGGGTTTTGCCAACAAGTACGCATGTTAAACTATCATTAGACCAAGTTTTAGAAACCCTAACTTCAAGACAAGGTCTTTTACCTCTTTGGATTAAAGTTAAACAACAAAGCGAAGACTTAATTCTACTAAATATTAGCAGACGATTTCGAAAAGTAAAAGACATAAAAGAGTTTCACAAAGACAATGAAAATATGCCCTTTGTTTTTGACAATTCCATTCCTGTTGAATTTACTAATGAGATGCAAAAAATTGGGCTGACAAGAAAACTTTTATGGAATTTTGAAGTAACAGAACAAGAGAAAAGTTTTTTTGAAAATCACCCGTTGACTTTTACAGAAATTAGACAATTTATTGAAAACCATTTTAAAAGTTATATTTATTTCCCACCAGACTATAACCATCGTACGCCTGACACGAAAAGATATAGTAAATTAGTAATAAAAAAAGATACCGAATTTTCTATAGTTGAAAATATTAGCACAGCAAATGAGAAAAATATTTTGACTACAACTGATATTAGTAAAATTTTAGACACATATTTAGACAAAGAAATGAATTACCGAATTGACAATATAACAATAGAAAAATAACGAACGCCCAACACACGCTACAAGCAAGCTGGGCAATGGGTTTAATTTGAAAATAGTTTGTATTTGATACATTTGTTTTTAACCGAAAGATTATGCATCTTTAATCCCAGCCTGCGTGTAGCGCGGGAACGTTAGCGGTTATTGCAAAAAATCGTAGTAAAAAAGAACTTTAAGGAACAAACAAATGTCAATTATTTACAATTTAGAATGGTTAACAAACAAATACGAAAATGGAGAAGTTATAAAATATCTTTTCTTTTGGGGAAATAAACAAAATCACAAAGAAGAAGTTGGGAAATTTTGTTTTAGTCAATGGTTTGAAATTCCTTTTGTAGTTGACAATATTACATACAAAACTGCCGAACATTGGATGATGGCACAAAAAGCAAAACTTTTTAATGACAAAATAAATTACGAAAAAATAGTTTTGTGTGAAAAGCCAGGAGAAGCGAAAGAACTTGGAAGAGAAGTTTTAGGTTTTGACGAACAAATTTGGAATGAAAAGCGCATTGAAATAGTTAAAATTGGTAATATTCATAAATTCAATCAAAACAAAACACTTGGCGAATATTTAAAACAAACAGGAAATAGGGTTTTAGTTGAAGCTAGTCCAGTTGATATTATCTGGGGAAATGGACTTTCTCAAGATAGTAAAGAAATAGAAAATATTTATGCTTGGCGTGGACAAAATTTACTTGGATTTGTATTAATGGAAGTAAGAGATTTTTTAAATGATTTTGGTTATTTTACACCAATTCAAGATGAAATGAAAACACCTTGGAAAGAATTTCCCAATATCGAACCTCAAGATATGTTTTGGAGAATGGGAAAAGGAGAAGATTATTTGATGAAATTTTATAAATTCTATTCAGAATTAAGCGAGAAGGAAAAAACTATATTCAGACTTACAAATCCTGAACCAATAGAATGGAAAGATTCATATGAGTAAAAGCAACAACCGCTAACACACGCTACAAGCAATTTGGGTATTAGGCTTAATTTAAATATGGTTTTGTATTTGGAAGATTTGGCAAATCCGAATAATGGGCTTAATTTAGTCCCAAACTGCTTGTAGCGCGGG
>NZ_JBPTTO010000029.1:0-2795 GCF_051547145.1 Flavobacterium sp. RSSB_23
CATTTGGCCAATTGCTCCCAACGTCCCCGCGCTACAAGTAGTTTGGGACTAAATTAAGTTCATTATTCGGATTTGCCAAATCTTCCAAATACAAAACCATATTTAAATTAAGCCTAATACCCAAATTGCTTGTAGCGTGTGTTAGTGGCTGGCTTTTTATTCAATAGTTATTTTTCCTTTACTCAAATCGTCTAAAAATTTTTCAGGATTTTCTATAAATTTAAAGGAGTTTGAGTTTTTTATATAATTTTCAATTTTATTGTATTCAGGTGAGAAGATTTTTCCTTTTCTGTCCATAAGCAACATTTCCTTTTTTTTAGCCAAATCTAACATTCCATTTAAAAATTTCAATTGGGGTTCTCTTAAATCTGCTCTAAACGAAAGATGTTCAATCTTTTTAGTTTCTGCATTTATAGACATTGATGCATCATTATCCAATACATTTGTTTCTGTCTTCCAAATGAAACATTCTTCATCGTTTCCCCAATCCGCTTTCTCGATTAACTTGTCAATTTCAAGTTTAACGTTGTCGAAATTTATTTCAGCCAATTCCCAATATTGTTCAGTATTGGCATCAAAATATCCATCTTCTGTATTTACATTTATTTCTGTTGGAATTACTTCGTGTTTTTTTAGCAAACCGACTTTCGGAATAAATGCTAAATAATATTGATAAATTGCCATTCAGTTTTAGTAGATTTTATTGAAGTTTTTCTCGTTTCTGCGGTAAGCTTGCCACTAACGTCCCGCCGCTACACGAGGTTTGGGACTTAAAGGTGTGTTATTTTTCCATTATGCACAAATTTTCCAAGCACAAAACAACTTTCTATTCACCCAAATGCCCAAATCTCGTGTAACGGCTGTTAGTGGCTGGCTTGTTATTATTTAAAATATTCCTTTTCAAATTCTTTGATACTTTCTGCTATTTCCATCCTCACATCTAAAGTTAACTGTTCAGTTTTTAAACTGAGGCGTAAAAATTCACAGTATCTTTTATCGACAAAAGAAAACATTAAGCCAACCAATTCGTAAACTCTATTTAGATTAGAAAAATGCGTCCATTTTATCAGCTGGTCAGAAATAAATTTTTTTTCGTTTTCAGTTAATTCAGCAACATTGTAAAACTTCTGAAATCTTTCTGCAAGAATTTCCAATAACTCAATTTGCTTCTGTTCGTCAAGAAATTGTGAGCTTTCAATAAGTTCTGCAAACAAATCGTGAAAATATTCTTCCGAGATAATTTCTAATAGGGATTGAAATTTAGAATCTATATTGATTTTATTGTTCATATTCGATTTTTTGTTTTCTGCGGATTGCTTGCCACTAACGTTCCCGCGCTACACGCAGGCTGGGATTAAAGATGCGTATTCTTTCGGTTAAAAACAAATGCATCAAATACAAACTATTTTCAAATTAAACCAATTGCCCAGCTTGCTTGTAGCGTGTGTTAGCGGGTGTGTTTTTGTGTTATTTGAAAGTCGCTGATATCAACTTTTCTTTTTCTATGTCTGCATTTTCGACAAACCAATTTGTTATAACGTCCTTCAATTCAGATTTATTTACGGTGTTTTTTTGTGTTCTGACTTCAAGGTAATTTTCTAAAGTGATTTTTTCTACCAATTCTTTTAAAGTTTCAAGTTCAATTTCTTTTCCAAACCAACTACATAAATAAAAACCAAAAATTGAAATTGCTATTCCTAAAATTCCAAATTTAAAATTTATGAAAAGAAAGATTAAGGATGTTACTGAAAGTAAAACTAAAGTATAAAATATAATTGTTGGAGGAAGAAGTATATTTAACTTAAAGCCAATATTATTTTCGACTCTTTTCACAAGTTCAATTCTGTTTTTTCTTGGAAATATTTCAGTAAGTTTGGTTTCTAGTTTTATATTCTCTTTTTCAGTTATCTTCTCTTCAATTAATGAATTTCGCAATTTATAAAAAGCTTGTTGAGAAGTACAACTTTCTACATTCTCAAAATCAATTTTCGATATTATTAAGTTGCAAAACTCATCGAAATTTTTCACGTTTTGAGTTTCTCCTTTTTCAAATTTGAACTTATACATTTCCTCAATTGAAGGAATGCAATCTTCAAGATTCTCTATTTCGTATGTGTCTAATATCTTGTTGTTCATCTATTCGTGTTTTAGAGGCAACATACCCGCTAACGTTCCCGCGCTACAAGCAGTTTGGGACTAAATTAAGCCCATTATTCGGATTTGCCAAATCATCCCAAATAGAAAACCAATTTCAAATTAAGCCTAATACCCAAATTGCTTGTAGCGTGTGTTACCAGTAGTTATTTTTTCTTCAATCTTGTTACTAATTTATTTAAGCTTTTTAATTCAACAGAAGGAAAATCACTAATTATAATCGAAGAATCGCGAAACATAATTCGGTTAAATATTCCGCTGTGACTCGGATAATCTTCCCTGTTTAATTTTGTTTGGTAGAGCTCGTTTATACTTTCAAGAATTAATTCGTTTTCTTCTTGAGTCAGCTTAATTCGATTAATAGATTTTGTGATTTGAGGTTCTTTTCCGTCTTTACAATTTTTCGTTTTTTCAATATAATCGGCTAAGAGTTGCCCTTTTAAATTATCTCGATAAATTGTAAGCATTTTTTCATTTCCGCCCCATTCTCCGCATTTATCATCAACAGTTAGAATCTCTAATTTGTTAACACGATTTATATAAAGTAATGGATTTGGTTTAGATTCTTTTTTACAAGCAATAAGTAAAAAAAATATTCCGATTGAAATTATAAGTTTCTTTTTCATAGTATAATTACTGGT
>NZ_JBPTTO010000003.1:0-316699 GCF_051547145.1 Flavobacterium sp. RSSB_23
TTTAGTAGCTGCTAGTAAATGTTATTTGTAAGTAGTTTCAATGATGAAATATGATAATTAACATTTATGCGCATTTTGTAAGAATGACGTTAAATATTGACTTTATTTAATTATTTAACCTTTTTTATGTCGTACAAGCAGTTTTTTTTTTTTTTTTTGTTGATTAATTTTAAGTAATGATTTCAGAAAAGTATATATTTTTTAAATTTGAGTATTGTATAGAAAAATTTATTAAGTTGTATATTCTGTTTCGTGTGTAGCTTTTACTATAATCAGAAGTAGTCATAATTTTATTCAGTCAATTAATTTTTTAATATAAAATTAGTAGTAGCCTCAATAACATCTTTATCTCCTAAAATTTTACGGTGTCCAAGGTTGTTGGTAAGTAAAAGTGTTCCTTTTTTGCAATGTTCATGAATATGTATACCTGCTGAAACAGGCACTTCAACATCATTGCGATCGTGAATAACCAATATTGGAACATTGATATTAGCTGCAGCTTTGTAGGCAGAATAATCATCCATAATACTACCATATTTTTTTTCAAAATGAGCTCTAAGTTGATTACCTATCTCTGGATTTAGTTTTAGTTTAATAACGAAATCATCTACTATATCTTGTACAACATCACCACTCCCAATAACGGTTGCATTTTTTACTTTTAGTCCTTTATTTATAGCATTCAGTGTTGACATTCCACCTAATGAGTGACCAATAATTGCTTCAAATGGGCCAAACTGTTTGTCTATTTCCAATATAGATTCAATGAAGTCGGTCATAATTGAGGTTTGACCTGGAGATTTTCCGTGAGCTGGTGCATCAAAGCTTATTGTAGAATAGTTGTTTCTTATTAATTCATCTGCAATTTTGAACAATTGAGTTCCTCTGCCTGACCATCCATGTACCAACAATATTTTTTTATCTGAATTTCCGTAATGGTAAGTCATTATTTCTTTATTGATTGCAGCAACTTTTATGATTTGTTTCTTTGATTTTGATTCCATTTCATGCTCTCTTTTCGGAGTCTTATGTTTGATTGGGGTAACAAAAAGTTTTGCTGCGAATCGTGTGACTAATTTTGTCGAAATAAAAGCGAATATTTTAGCGGTTATTAAAATTACTTTTGGAATTCGCAAATTTTTTGGAGAACTAGTCTTTGTTTTTGGCATTTTACTAATTTTTTTTAAAAAGTTGTAGTGACGTTCTTTTTTACTAAATTTAAGAAACATAAAAGTAATATAAAATCTATTTTATAGCTCAATTTTTTGATTAATGTATAGATATTTATGATTTATATTATTGTTTGTTCATATTATTAATTTCTTATTAAAGTGTTAATTAGGTGTAATGTTTTTAACTAAAAGAAAATGAAACAGCAAAAAAAGAATGTAATTGCTATTATTTTAGGAGGGGGTCAAGGCTCTAGATTGTATCCATTGACTGAGTTTCGTTCAAAACCTGCGGTACCTATTGGTGGGAAATATCGCTTAGTTGATATCCCTATTTCGAATTGTATGAATTCTGATATTTTTAGGATGTTTGTTTTGACCCAATTCAATTCCAAATCTTTAAATGCTCATATTAAAAACACCTATAATTTTAGTATTTTCAGTCATGCTTTTGTTGATATTTTAGCTGCTGAGCAAACGCCTGATAATCCTACTTGGTTTCAAGGAACCTCTGATGCCGTTAGACAATGTATGCCTCACTTTTTGAATCATGATTTTGAGTATGCTTTGATTTTGTCAGGTGATCAATTGTATCAAATGGATTTTAATGAAATGCTTGAAGCTCATATTGATAATGGTGCTGATATTTCAATAGCAACTTTACCTGTAAATGCAAAAGATGCTCCTGAGTTTGGTATCTTAAAAACAAATGATGCTAGTTTTATTGAGGCTTTTATTGAAAAACCTGCCGCCGAACTTTTGCCCCAATGGGAGTCTGATGTAAGTGAGGAGATGAAACAACAAGGTAAACACTATTTAGCTTCAATGGGGATTTATATTTTTAATAAAAAACTATTGATTGAGTTGATGAAAAATCCCGAAACTAAAGATTTTGGTAAAGAGATAATTCCTCAAGCTGTTGGTAAGCAAAAAATTCTTAGTTATCAATATGAAGGGTATTGGACTGATATTGGAAATATTGAATCTTTTTTTGATGCTAATATTGGATTAACGAATGATATTCCTGATTTCAATTTATTTGATAACGATAATAAAATCTACACTAGACCTCGATTATTGCCACCATCGAAGTTTAAAAGTACTCATTTAGATAATTCCTTGATTTCTGAAGGTTGCATTATTAATGCCAAAGCAATAAAAAAATCTGTGATAGGTAACCGATCTAGAATAGGAGAAGGTACCGTAATTGAGAATTCTTATATTATGGGTAATGATTTCTATCAAAGTTTAACTGATATGAAGGAGGATATCGAAAATGAGAATCAATTAATAGGTATTGGTGAACGTTGTTACATTAATCATGCTTTAGTGGATAAGAATTGCCGAATTGGTAATGATGTTTATATCAATGGAGGGAAGCATCTTACCAATTGTTCCGAGGAATTGTATTGTGTTAAAGATGGAATTGTGGTAATTAAAAAAGGTAAAACCTTACCCGATAATTTTAGAATAGAATAGATTATTGCTCTAAAGTAATTATCAACATAATGATTGTAGTATCAATTTCTATCGTATAGAAAGTGATTTAATTTTTTTTAATATTATGAAGCAAACTCGAATTGTTATTGAAAATGTGATGCCACAATTAGATGGTGGTGCTCATTTTATCAAAAGAATAGTGGGGCAAACTATACATCTTACAGCAGATGTTTTTTCGGATGGACATGATGTAATTGAATGTTGTATTAAATACAAACACGAATCTGAAAAAAAATGGCAGGAAGTACGAATGTGGCCTACTAATAATGATGAATGGAATGGAAGTTTTAAAGTTGAAAAACAAGGTTTTTATAGCTATTTTGTAGAAGGTTGGGTTGATTATGCGCTGAATTGGCAACATGGCACTGAGCGTAAAATTCAAGATCATCAATATGTGAAATCAGAATTACTTGAAGGAGCGGAGTATATAGAAGCAATTGTAAAAAAAGTCGATGCTTCTGAGAAAGACTATTTGAAAAAGTTAATTCAACTTTTCAAAAACGAAGCGGATTACGATGAAGCCGTTAAAGAGGCTACTTCCTACGAATTAAAGAGTATTTTTAAAAAATATCCTGTTCGTTACATCGAAAATAAATCTTCGGAATTAAAGGTCTATGTAGATAGAAAAAAAGCGTTGTTTAGTACTTGGTACGAATTTTTTCCTAGATCTTCATCCGAAGAACAAGGAAAGCACGGTACTTTTAAAGATTGTGAACGATTGTTGCCGAGAGTAGCTGCTATGGGTTTTGATACCTTGTATTTTCCACCCATTCATCCTATTGGAGAAATCAATCGAAAGGGAAAAAACAACACGACCAATGCACAAGAAGGTGATGTTGGTTCTCCATGGGGAATTGGTTCTCAATATGGTGGACACAAATCAACTCATCCTGAATTAGGTTCTATCGAAGATTTTAAATCTTTGGTAAAAAAAGCGCACGATTTAGGTATTGAGGTGGCAATGGATTATGCTTTGCAAGCGGCTCCCGATCATCCTTATGTTAAAGATTTTCCTCAATGGTTTAAGTGGAGACCTGATGGTACAGTTCAATATGCTGAAAACCCTCCCAAAAAATACCAAGACATTCAACCAATATATTTTGAAAGCAAAGATTGGAAAAACCTTTGGAAAGAGTTATTAGATGTAGCTTTGTTTTGGATTGAAGAATGCAATATCAAAGTCTATCGCGTAGATAATCCACATACCAAACCGTTTTATTTTTGGGGATGGTTGATTGGTGAAATCAAGAAAAAACATCCTGATGTATTGTTTTTAGCCGAAGCTTTTACCCGTCCCAAAATAATGAATGAGTTGGCCAAACAAGGATTTAGTCAATCGTATACTTATTTTACTTGGAGAAATACCAAAGCCGAGTTAATAGAGTATGTTACGGAGTTAACGCAGTCTTCTCAAAAAGAGTTTTATAGACCTAACTTTTGGCCTAATACGCCAGATATTAATCCTTTTGCCTTGCAAGGAGGTAATGAATCGATTCATTTGCAAAAGTATTTTTTGGCGGCTACTTTAAGTTCTAATGTGGGGATTTACGGACCTGTTTTTGAATACATGATTAGTGCTCCAATGGCTCCAGGAAAAGAAGAGTATTTAGATTCTGAAAAATACGAGTTTGTAAAGTGGGATTGGAGTATTCAAAACAATTTGACCCGCAGAATAACCCAAATTAATGCAATTAGAAAAGAACAAAATTCGTTGCAACAAACCAATAACATTGTTTTTTGTGAGACCAATAACGATCAAGTTATTGCTTACTATAAATATGATGATAACAAACAAAATGAAACCTTAATGGTGGTTAGTTTAAACGATCAACATGTGGTTCAAGCTATGGTGCGATTGCCTTATACGCAGTTAGGAAATCAGCCCATCCGCGTACACGATTTAATTACAGATGCCACTTACTACTGGGAAAACGAATGGAATTTTATAGAATTAGGACCTAATGTACCTTTTCATTTATTTAAAATAATTAAGTAATGGTTGATAAAATTAACGAAGACGAATTCCAAAATCCGTTTGTTTTCAATATTGATTGGAAAAACGCTTTTGCTGAAGAAGATTTTGTCAAAGTATTTTCTTCGGATATACTCGAAAATTACATTATCAATAAACGATGGTATGGTGGAAAAGCCAGTACGCTAAAGTATATTGAGATTGTAGAATCCTTTCAAATTTCTTCAAAAAAGCATACTTACTATGGGGTTTTGTTTGAAGTTAATTTTAAAGAAGCTTTCTACCAACATTATTTTATGCCTATTTCATTCATGTCTGAAGTCGATTTAGAAACCAATACGGTAATTGCTCCAGTAATAATGAATGGCGTTCAAGGCTATTTGGTCGATGCACTTCATCAGGAAGATTTTCGTAAATTATTGTTTGACAATATAGTGCATTCTAGTAGTAAGTTAGATGCTAAATTGAACTTTCATTGTGGTACCAAATTAACACAAAAGACCTATCAGAGCTCTAAATTTATGGGGGTGGAGCAAAGCAATACCTCTATAATTTACAATGACACTTTGGTCTTAAAAATCTTCAGAAGGATTTATATCAATATGAATCCAGATTATGAGATAAGCCGTTTTTTAACTGAGCGTATGCATTTTGAAAATTCACCGGCCTACACAGGAAGTATCAGCGTTATTTTGACAGAAGGAAATATCACTTTGGGGTTAATGCAAGAGTTGGTGCCAAATCAAGGTGATGCATGGAAATTTATGTTAGAAGAGGTAGACCGCATTTTCGAAAACTTGAGCTATCGCAAAATTAAAATTGACAAATTACCCGAGGTCGAATTATTTTCTAGATTACGATTGAATGATATTCCACATGAAATTATCGATTGGGCAGGGTTGAAGATTTTTTTACGCATTAGAACATTGGCTACACGTACTGCCGAAATGCACATTGCCTTAGGAAGCGATATTCATGAAACAGCATTTACACCAATAACTTACAATAGTGATTATTCGGTTTGGTTAAAGAACCGATTGACCTATCAATTTCAAAACCGATTAAATATTCTTGAAAACAACTTACACAAACTGGATGGCTTGGCTCTGGAATTGGCCAATCAGTTTTTAGATCAAAAAAAGAACATTCGTAAAGTTTTCTTGGATTTTGATTGGACCAAAATGAAATCTGAGCGTATTCGAATACACGGTGATTATCATCTTGGTCAAGTATTAGTTAACGGAGAAGATTTTTTCATTCTAGATTTCGAAGGAGAACCAGAAAGTACCATTCGCGATCGAAAAGTAAAACAGCCCCCATTGAAAGATGTTGCTGGAATATTTCGTTCCTTTCATTATGCCATCTATGCGACCATTTTTAATAATAAAGACAAGTACAATTATGAGCAATCTGAATTGTTTATGGCGGGAGAGTTGTTGTACAAATACTTTGTTGGAATCTTTTTGCAAACCTACACTGAAGTAGCTCAGGCAGGTAATCTTAATATTGGTTACAAAAATGAAATTGACTTTTTACTCAAATATTGTTTGCTAGAAAAAGCAGTTTATGAATTAGGGTATGAGTTGAATTCAAGACCTCGTTGGTCTGTAATTCCACTGACAGGAATTGCGAGTATAATGAATTTTAAAACAAAATAACTTACAGTACTGAGCAATCAGTTTAAAAAATAAAAAATGAATAAAGTACAAGTACATTCCCTTTTCACTGAATTTGATATCGATTTATTTAAAGCTGGGAAGCATTTTCGTCTCTATGAAAAATTAGGCGCACATCCAATTGAAGTGAATGGCGTGAAAGGAGTATATTTTGCCGTTTGGGCACCCTCTGCGCAGTCCGTTTCTGTGGTTGGAGATTTTAATTATTGGATAGCAGGCAATCATGAGTTGTATGTGCGTTGGGATGCTTCGGGTATATGGGAAGGTTTTATTCCAAATATCACTAAAGGTACGACTTATAAATATAAAATTCAGTCATCCAACAACGGAATAGTTACTGAAAAAGCGGATCCTTTTGCTTTTTATTGCGAAAAACCGCCACACACCGCCTCTGTAATTTGGGATTTGGATTATAAATGGGATGATGACAAATGGATGAAGTCTCGAAAAGAGCACAACGCGCTAGATAAACCCTATTCTGTTTATGAAGTGCATTTGGGATCTTGGAAACGCCATGCGGATGACAATAGTTTCTTAAGTTATACTGAAATGGCTGAAGACCTTGTGGGGTATGTCAAAGAAACAGGATTTACACACGTTGAGTTCATGCCCGTAATGGAATATCCCTACGATCCTTCTTGGGGGTATCAGTTGGTTGGGTATTTTGCGCCAACTTCTCGTTTTGGCAACCCTCAAGAGTTTATGTATCTCGTAGATCGTTTACACGATGCAGGAATTGGGGTGATTTTGGATTGGGTACCGTCACATTTTCCTGATGATGCACACGGTCTAGGTTTTTTTGATGGCTCTAACTTGTTTGAACACCCAGACCGCAGAAAAGGTTACCATCCAGATTGGAAGAGTTTGGTATTCAATTATGGTCGTAACGAAGTGCGTTCTTTCTTGATAAGTAATGCTTTGTTTTGGTTGCACCACTATCATGTGGATGGATTGCGAGTTGATGCTGTGGCTTCTATGTTGTATTTAGATTATTCTAGAAACGATGGGGAATGGGAACCAAATATTTTTGGTGGACGCGAAAACCTAGACACGATAAGTTTCCTTAAAGATTTTAATGAAGCCGTTTATGCCAATTACGAAGGCGTGCAAACCATAGCCGAGGAAAGTACCTCATTTCCTATGGTGTCTCGACCAACTTTTGCTGGTGGACTTGGATTTGGAATGAAATGGATGATGGGTTGGATGCACGATACCTTACATTATTTTCAAAAAGAGACGGTTTATAGAAAATACCATCAAAATGAGTTGACTTTTTCTATGACGTATGCTTTTTCAGAGAATTTTATGTTGCCACTTTCTCACGATGAAGTGGTGTATGGAAAACATTCCATCGCAGGAAGAATGCCAGGTGATGAATGGCAAAAGTATGCGAATCTAAGGTTGTTATACGGGTACATGTTCACGCATCCAGGAACAAAACTGCTGTTTATGGGTAGCGAATTTGGGCAAAGCGCTGAGTGGAATTTTGAAGCGAGTCTCGATTGGCATTTGCTACAATATCCTTTTCATCAAGGAATCAAAGCCGTGATTACTGCCTTGAATTCTTTGTATAAGTCTGAGCCTGCCTTGTATGAAAAGCAATTTAGTCCCGAGGGATTCGAATGGATTAACTATTCCGACCACGATAATGCAGTTATGACTTATATCCGAAAAGGGAATGATGCAAAGAATGATTTGATTGTAATTTGCAATTTCACTCCAGTAGTTCGAGAAAACTATCGCATTGGGATACCTAGAAAAGGTGAGTTAACCGAAATATTCAACAGCGATGCCAAGTCATTTGGCGGAAGTGGCGTACAACAAAACGGAAAGTTAAAAGTCGAAGCCACACCTTATGATGGCAGAGATTATTCCATCGCCTTGACGTTGCCTCCTTTGGCGATTTCCGTGTTCAAAATAAAATAGCCTTGTGCATTCAAAATAAAATCGTTTATAAGACAGAAGTTTTGTAAACGATTTTTTATTTGGGCGTGCCCTCCTCTAGCCAGAAAAAGGCTAGAGAAGGTCGTGCTGTACGTTCCCGCTTCCCGATAGAAAAAATCGGGAGAGCTCCACTGCCATCACTCACGCAAGCGTTTTCATAAGTACTATTCTGGAATCAAAGAAATTTTGCTTTCAATTCAGGAGTAGGCAATAAGCAATGTTCTTGTTGACCGTACCATTTGTACCTGTTTTTGGCTACATAATCATAAATGGAATTCAAAAGGGGAGCGGGAAGGATTTTAAAGACAATAGCCAAACTAAAAATTCCACCAAGCTCCTTTGCAATGTTCAAAACCGCTTCCGATTTATAAGAATACGAAACCCCTGGCGCATAAAAAACAAGACTGTCTATTTTGCGGGTATCAATACCAATGTGTTTTTGTATAGCTATACCCAATTCACTTTGTAAAGCCACAAATCGGAACACATCTTTTTTATCGTGTTGTATAATGGTTTGTACGGCAGAATTACACAAATTGCAAACGCCATCAAAAAGTATGATTTTTTTGTTTTCAGGAAGCGATAGCGAGTGTTGCATTTTTTTATTTTTTTACTGCTTCAACTAATTCCAAATCGTCTAAACTTACTTTCGAAGTAAAAATACCATAATTGACAGTAGCTTTATTTTTCTCAATACTATCAATCGTTCCCACCGCTTTTCCATCAGCCATGCGCACTCTATCGCCTAATTTTAGAATAGGTTTTGGTTTTTCAACAACGGGTTTCAGTTTCTTTTCTTTTTTGATTGTTCTGATTTCCTCAACCTTAACTTCAACCTCTTTGATAATCTCTTTTTTCTTCTCTATGATGACTTTGGCTTCTTTGGCTGAAATCTTTTTACGCTTGGAGTTTTCTATTTCAATAATTTTCAAAAACTCACCAATGAGTTCTTTTTTGTTCTTATTGTTGAAGTATTTCTCAGAAATGTCCTCTATTTTTTGACCAATGTAAATCGTTTTTTGGTTGCTGTCATACAATTCCTGATAGCTTTCCAGTTTTTGCTTGATTTTTACATTGATGTTTTCCATTTTTTTGCTTTCCTCTCTGGCTTTCGATTCTTCTTCTTTTAGTACTTGAGAGGTTTTTTCGAGTTTAGAACGTTCTTTTTGCAACGTGGCAATAGTTTTGTCAAAACGTACTTTTCCGGTTTCGATTTTCTTCTTGGCACGATTGATTAAGCCAAACGGAATACCGTTTTTCTGAGCTACTTCAAAAGTAAACGAACTACCTGCTTGTCCCAAAACGAGTTTGTACAACGGCTCTAATGTTTTCTCATCAAAAAGCATATTGGCATTTTGAGCACAAGGTAATTCATTAGCCAAAATCTTTAAATTGGAGTAGTGGGTCGTAATAATTCCAAAAGCTTCACGATGGTAAAATTCTTCCAAGAAAATTTCGGCAAGTGCGCCACCCAAATCTGGGTCAGAACCTGTACCAAATTCATCAATCAAAAACATGGTTTTTCTATTGCACTTCTTTAGAAAATAATTCATGTTTTTTAAGCGATAACTGTAGGTACTCAAATGATTTTCTATGGATTGATTGTCGCCAATATCCGTTAAAATTCGGTCAAACAAAAAGGTTTCACTGCGTTCGTGTACCGGAATCAACATACCCGATTGCAACATTAATTGTAATAAACCAACGGTCTTTAAGGAAATGGTTTTTCCACCAGCATTAGGTCCAGAAATAACGATGATTCGGTTATCTTGGTTCAGTTCTATAGTTTGCGGATGCGTAACTTCGTTCTTTTGTTTGTTGTTCAAATACAAAATAGGATGGTAAGCATCTCTTAGAAATAACCTTCTTTCTTCGCTGATTTGAGGTAAAATAGCATTGATTTTGTTGGCATATTTGGCTTTCGCAGCAATAACATCAATATCACTCAAAAACTCTTGGTATTCGATAAGCAAAGGCAAATACGGACGAATAGCGTTTGATAATTGCTTTAAGATTCGGGTGATTTCTTCCTTTTCTTCATATTCTAGATTGCTCAATTCACGTGAATATCTCAAAGTAGCTTCTGGTTCGATATAAGCAATACTGCCTGTTTTCGAGCTACCTAAAATGGTTCCTTTTACTTTTCTGCGGTACATCGCCAAAACAGCTAAAACTCTACGATTTTGAACAAAACTTTCTTTGATATCATCCAAATATCCCAAGCCGTTATATTGCGATAAGGCCACGCCAAAACTTTGGTTTACTTTACCACGAACCACGTTCATATTTCTTCGAATGTTGAGTAAATCTGGAGAAGCATTGTCTTTGATTTCACCATATTTGTCTACGACTTCATCAATTAGCGTAATGATATTTTTGGTGTATTCTACTCTAGCGGCTCTAGCATTCAAATTAGGATAATAGTCTTCGAATTTTTTTAGGAAATTCAATAAGAAGTTGCTTGTACTGGATAGCGTAGCAATTTTTCTAAAACTTCCTACTTCTAGAAAGCTATCTTCAATTCCAAGAAATTTGATTTCATAAGTAATGGCGTCAAATCCGTGATTTGGAATGGCATTGTTATTTTGAAAAGAAGAAACATACTCTGAAGTTTGCAACAAAGCTTCCATCAACGTTTCTTTCTCTCTGAAAGGCGTTATTTTTAATGCTTTCTCTTTACCAATATCGGTATTGCAAATATCCGATAGGGTTTCGAGTACAGTGGGGAATTGTAAATCTTGTAATGTTTTTTCGGTGATAGCAATCATGAAATCGTTTAATTTTGGTATGCAAAAATAAGTATTCCTTTTTGAGTATTCGCATAATTAGTCGATAGCTTCCTTTTATATTCAATAAATACTTTTTTATGCCAACTACAAATAAAATAGATTCTCACTCTCAAAAACAATTTTTACATTTGAACAAAAAAGATATGACTCCAGAAGAATTAGTTCAAGAACAATTAGAAGCTTATAATGTTCAAGATTTACAGCGATTTGTAGCTTGTTTTTCAGAGGACGTTCAAGTGTATAAATTCCCTAATCTATTGCAGTATTCTGGTACTATCAATTTTGAAAATCATTATGCAAAGGCATGGGCAATGAATCCAAATCAAAAGGCAATTGTTAATGAGAGAATGAGTTTAGGGAATTTGGTTATTGATAAAGAAAAAGTCATTGGAAGAGTGTCAGGAGAGGTGGTTCAAGTAATCGCAATGTATAAAGTGGAAGGTGGAAAAATAACTCAAGTATTTTTTGAATATGAATAATTTAAAGTCCGAATCTAAATCATTGTACTTGGCTTCAGATTGGGCATTGTTTTTAAAAGACGAGATAGAAGCAGAGTATTTTAAAACATTGATGCAAGATGTCGATGAAGAATATCAAAATCATACCTGTTTTCCGCCAAAAGACTTGATTTTTTCAGCTTTTAATCATTGTACATTAGAAGAGGTAAAAGTAGTCATCATTGGTCAAGACCCTTATCATGGAGAAGGCGAGGCCAATGGTTTGAGCTTTTCTGTGAATGATGGAGTTAAAATCCCACCGTCTTTACGCAATATTTATAGAGAATTAACAGATGATTTAGGTGCTATTTTTATGCCTACTTCGGGAAATTTAGAAGCGTGGGCAAAACAAGGAGTTTTGTTGTTGAATGCTACTTTGAGTGTTCGAAAAGACAGTCCCAATAGCCACAAACATTTAGCTTGGAGTCAGTTTACAGATGCCGTTATCGAAAAATTAGCTTCTGAAAAACAACAGCTTGTTTTTTTACTTTGGGGAAGTTTTGCGCAAAAAAAAGGCAATAAAATTGACCGAACGCAACACTTGGTTTTAGAATCGGGTCATCCATCGCCTATGAGTGCTAATCAAGGAAAATGGTTTGGAAATAAACATTTTTCACAAACCAATGCCTATTTAGCTTCAAAAGGGTTACAACATATTATCTGGTTATAATTATCTCTTGATGATATCTCTTAAAACTGCTTTGTTTGAATAGTTGATTACTTCAACTGTGATTTCTTGATTTTTGGCAGTTTTTCCGTAAATGGTGTAAAGTTTTCCTTTTTCAAGCGGAAGGTTGCTTTTGTCGAAATCTACATCGCCGAATTTTAAGGTATTTTTAATATCAGCAGTGTCGACCCATTTTTCGTTTAGAATTTGAGAGGCTTTTTCAGAGTATTCAAAGGGTTTGTTTCTTAAATCATTCAACACACGAGCGTTTGGAAAATAATTGCATCGGGTGTCTTTGCCAGAAAAGATAGCGGCTACAACAAATAATCCCATCAATAAACCAATCAAATAATAAGCGAAACGATATGTAAACTTCATGAAGTAATTTTTTTTGCAAAGGTAATTGAAACTTAGCTTAAAAAACAATTAAATTAATATCGTTGTCTTGAATGTCAAACCAATCTCCAATAGCTTTATTTGTAAGTATCCCGTGGTACAGATACACTCCGTTTTTAAGTCCTTTGTTGCAACGTATAGCGCTTTCTAAACCACCATCTTCAGCAATTTGTAGCAAATAAGGAGTAATGATGTTACTAATTGAAAGCGAAGCTGTTTTGGAATAACGGGAGGGAATATTAGGGACGCAATAATGCAATACATTGCTTTTGATAAAAGTTGGTTTTTCGTGACTTGTTATTTCTGAGGTTTCAAAACAACCACCGGTATCAATACTTACATCAACGATAACTGCACCTTTTTTCATATGCTCGACCATCGTTTCTGTCACTACAATTGGGCAACGTTCTTTGCCACGCATCGCGCCAATAGCTACATCGCACCTTCTCAATGCTTTTAATAAAGCTTTGGGTTGAATGGTTGAAGTGAATATGCGTTGGTTTAAATTGTTTTGCAGACGTCTTAATTTGGTAATGGAATTATCAAAAACTTTTACATTAGCGCCAAGTCCAATAGCTGTTTTGGCAGCAAACTCACCCACAGTTCCAGCGCCTAGAATCACCACTTCGGTTGGAGGAACTCCCGTGATGTTTCCAAATAACAATCCTTTGCCAAACTCGGTGGTAATCATTAAATCTGAAGCAATGAGTATAGAAGCGGTTCCAGCTATTTCGCTTAAGGATTTTACGGCTGGGTAAGAGCCATCTTCATCTTTAATATATTCAAACGCTAAAGCTGTGATTTTTTTTCTTGCTAAAGCTTCGAAATAAGCTTTTTGTCTGGTTTTTAATTGAATCGCAGAGAGTAATATTGCTTTGTTGTTAAGCATTTCTATTTCTGCTAGAGTAGGTGGTTCTACTTTTAAAATCATTGGGCAACTAAAAACCTTTGCGGTATCTTTAGTTATTTCGGCACCTGCATCACAATATTCTTTGTCACTGTAGCTTGAACTTTCGCCAGCACCCGATTCAATCATTACGCGATGCCCTTGAAAGGTAAGCGAATTAACAGCGTCAGGAGTTAGGCAAATTCGTTTTTCTTGATAGCTGGTTTCTTTAGGAATCCCAATGAAAAGCTCACTTTTATGTCTTGCAACTTCCAATTTCTCTTCTTGGGGCATCAACTGTTGTTTGGTGAATGGGCTAATCGACATAATTGTTAAAAATTTAAGCGTACAATTTACAAAAAGTATTTAAGTATTTTGGGTTTAGATTGCAGGAACTCTTTATTTACTGAGGTAAAAGCAGTTCCATTTTGATATCGGCTCTTTCGTACACACCAGATTCTACTGGAATTTCTTTGAAACCAAAGGATTCATACAAGTGTAGCGCCGATTTTAGTTGTCGGTTTGAATATAAAATTAACTTCTGGATTCCGAGTTTTTGGGCTTCTTCAATGCAAAATTCTAGTAGTTGTCTACCAACTCCTAATCCTTGAGCTTTTTCCGTAACCGCCATTTTGGATAATTCAAAAGTAGTAGTGTTTATTTTTAACAAGGAGACAGTACCTACTATTTCATCTAAATGTTGCGCATAATATATTTTTCCGCCTTTGTTGATGATTTCTTCAACAGGGTTGCTCAACACCAATTCATCTTTGGGTTCTACTTTAAAATACTTTTGCAACCATTCTAAATTTAATGTTTTAATGGCTTCTTTGTGGTTAATAGAAAATGGTATGATGTCAATATTGTTTTTTGGATTGTTCATTGTAGATGGTACTTTTTATTCTAATGTCAGTTTTCGATTTCCATCAGGTAGTACTTCTATTGTAATAACCGAATGTTGTTCCGGAATTAGATTAGAGATTTTCTCAGCCCATTCAATAAAACACCAATGCCCAGAGTAGAGGTATTCATCAATTCCCATATCCAAAGCTTCGATTTCTGTTTTTAATCGATAACAATCAAAATGATAAATGTATTGATTGTTAGTGGTATAGTACTCATTAACTAAAGAAAAAGTTGGGCTACTTGTTGGTTCGTTGACTCCTAAATTTTCACAAAGCTTTTTTATCAAGGTAGTTTTTCCTGCACCCATTTCTCCATTAAATAATAGTACTTTATTTGGGTTTTGTTCTAGTAGCTGTTTAGCAACTTGGTCAAGTTGTTCGATTGAAAATGTGATTGTCATTCTTGTAAAATTTATGAATTGCGGAATGGCATTTATTGCTTATAGTTTCTCTTTACTATGGTTGTTGTAAATAATTAGGCAATAGTTATTTTGGATTAAATACTAAAAATGGAATAATCATTTCTTCTAATGAAATTCCGCCGTGTTGATAGGTGTTTTTATAGTAACTAACGTAATGGTTGTAATTGTTAACGTAGGCCAAAAACAAATCATTTTTTGCAAAAATATACGAACTAGTCATATTTATAGCAGGTAGCCCAATTTCTTTTGGGTCTTTTACTGCATAAACATCTTTTTGCTCATAAGTCAAGCTTCTTCCGGTTTTGTATCTTAAATTCAAACTTGTGTTTTTATCGCCAACTACTTTAGATGGATTTTTAACATTTATGGTGCCGTGGTCGGTTGTTAAAATCAATTTAAAACCTAATTTTTGGGCTTGTTGAATGATTTCAAGCAGAGGAGAATTTTTAAACCAGCTCAAGGTTAGCGAGCGATATGCTTTATCATCTGATGCTAATTCTTTCACCACATCCATTTCTGTTTTTGCGTGCGATAGCATATCTACAAAATTATACACAATGGTTACAAGGTCATTTTCTTTTAATGATTTGAAACTTTCTGCTAGCTTTCTTCCGCCTGCAAGGTTTGTTATTTTGAAATAATCTTCCTTTAAGTTTAGTCCTAATCGTTTTAATTGTGCGCTAAGGAATTCAGCTTCATAAAGGTTTTTGCCGCCTTCTTCGGGATCGTTTTTCCAATATTGAGGAAACTTTTTTTCCATCTCTAATGGAGTTAATCCTGAGAAAATGGCATTTCTAGCATATTGGGTTGCTGTTGGAAGAATCGAGTAGTAGGGCACTTCTTTCTCAAGCTTGTAGTAATTCGCTACCACATTTTCGAAGGCTTTCCATTGGTCGTATCTTAAATTATCAATCACTACAAAAAGTACTGGTTTGTCTTTCTTTAGAATTTCTGGGACAACCAATTCTTTGAATAGTGTATGGGATTGTATGGGTTTATCACTCTTAGGTGCAAACCAATCTTCGTAATTACGTTCAATAAATTTTCCGAATTGTGAATTGGCTTCAACTTTTTGAGATTCTAAAATCTCAATCATACTCTGATCATCTATATTTTCTAATTCTAATTCCCAAAACAGTAATTTTTTGTAGAGTTCAATCCAGTCTTCATAAGAATTTACCATAGCCATCTCTAGGGTAATTTTTCTGAATTCTTTTTGATAATCTAAAGTTGTTTTTTGAGAGATTAGACGTGAGTGATCTAAATTTTTCTTTAGACTTAAAAGGATTTGATTTGGATTTACGGGTTTGATTAAGTAATCGGCAATTTTGGAACCAATTGCCTCTTCCATAATGTATTCTTCCTCACTTTTGGTAATCATAATCATTGGTATGGCAGATTTTTTTTCTTTCATTTCAGAAAGAGTTTCTAAACCGCTCATTCCAGGCATGTTTTCATCCAAAAAAACAATGTCGAAATTATTTTCTTCAAAGATACTTATAGCATCAAGGCCGTTATTACAAGTAGTAACACTATAATTTTTCTTTTCTAGAAATAGAATATGAGGTTTTAGTAAATCGATTTCGTCATCTACCCAAAGTATTTTTATTGTATCCATATTTAGTGGTAAAGCATTCAAAATTAATAAAACTTTTAGCCAAATTAATTAAATATATCAGGCAGTATAATACAATTGTGATTTTTTTAGCTAATATTTTTTTTTATCAGAGAACTTCAATGTTGTGTATACTTTGTGTTTGGCTTTATTAAATACTTGTCTTAAAATATTGTAAAGTCTAAATTAGTTATATTTGTTGTCCTAAAAAAAGTAATGTCACGTGAGCCAAATCAATAAACTCAAAATATTCAACGATCCTATTTACGGATTTATCACTATTCCCAACGAATTAATTTATGATTTAATTCAGCACTCTTATTTTCAGAGATTGCGTCGTATATCTCAAATGGGGTTGTCTTATCTTGTCTATCCTGGAGCCAATCATACCCGTTTTCATCATGCATTAGGATGTATGCATATCATGCAAAAAGCAGTTGAATCCCTTCGTTTTAAAGGCGTTGCTATCTCAGTTGAGGAAGAAAATGCATTGTATATAGCTATATTATTGCACGATATTGGTCACGGGCCTTTTTCTCATGCCATGGAAAGTAGTATTGTAGAAGATGTTCATCACGAAGCAATTTCTTTGTTGTTTATGCAGCAATTGAATAAGGAGTTTGATGGAAAATTGAGTTTAGCAATTCAAGTATTTAAAGGCGAATACCATCGGAAGTTTATGTTGCAATTGATTTCAAGTCAGTTGGATATGGACCGAATGGATTATTTAAAAAGAGATAGTTTTTATTCTGGTGTTTCTGAGGGAAATGTTAATTCTGAGCGAATTATACAGATGATGAATGTGGTTGATGATGTTTTGGTAATCGAGGAAAAAGGAATTTATTCTGTAGAAAAGTTTTTAATGTCACGCCGATTGATGTATTGGCAAGTGTATCTTCATAAAACTAGTTTGGTTGCTGAATCTATTTTGACTAAAATTTTAAAAAGAGCAAAGGAGCTTACTTTAAAAGGTGAGGAGTTAACGGCGAGTTTACCATTGTCTTTTTTTATGCATAATAAGGTAACAATGGAAACTTTTGATGCTGATACCTTGAATTTGTTTTCTAAATTAGATGATTTTGACATTATCAGCGCTTTGAAATCTTGGCAAGACCATCCCGATTTTATTCTGTCTTCATTGAGTAAAATGATTATTAATCGCGATTTATTGAAAATAAAGTTGAGTAGTGAAAAAGTTACTAGCGAAGAATTGTTGCCACTCAAAGAGCGATTTGTGTTAGAAAATGGGATTACATTAGCTGAGGCTAATTACTTTATTTTTAGAGGAAAAATCAAAAATCAAGCCTATAGTAAAGAAGCTGAGCCTATACGTATTCTTAAAAAAGACAAGACCATTGAAGATATTGTTGATGCTTCAGATCAATTGAATTTTAAATCTGTATCTAAGTTTGTTACAAAGTATTACATCTGTTTCCCAAAACAACTGTTATAATTTTTAACAATTAAAACCTATTTTTTATATTTTTGTCGGGATGAAATTTACAGCAGAACAAATAGCAGGTATTTTAGAAGGAGAAGTGGTTGGTGATCCAAATGCATCGGTGTCTAGATTATCAAAAATTGAGGAAGGAACGGAAGGGTCATTGACCTTTTTGTCTAACCCTAAGTATTTAAACTACATTTATTCGACTCAAGCTTCAATAACTATTGTTAATGATACCTTTGAGCCAGAGTCTCCTATAACTACTACACTTATTAAAGTAAAAGATGCTTACGCTTCTTTTACAAAATTACTTGAGTTTTACAACGAGGTAAAAAGAAATAAATCAGGTATTGAGCAACCATCAGTTATTTCCGAAAATGTAAAATACGGTGATAATTTGTATTTAGGGAGTTTCAGTTATATCGGACAAAATGTTGTTATTGGGACAAATGTTAAGATATATCCTAATAGTTTTATTGGTGATAATGTTGTGATTGGTAATAATGTTACTATTTTTGCCGGCGTTAATATTTATTCTGAGACAATAATCGGTAATGATTGTGTAATTCATTCAGGAGTTGTAATAGGTTCAGACGGATTTGGTTTTGCACCTCAACCTGACGGCACTTTTGATAAAATACCACAAATAGGAAACGTTGTTCTAGAGGACGGTGTCGATGTAGGTGCGAATACTACAATTGACAGAGCTACTCTAGGGTCTACGATTATTAAGCGAGGTGTTAAGTTAGATAACCAAATACAGATTGCGCACAATGTTGAAATTGGTGAGAATACAGTAATAGCAGCTCAAACAGGTATTGCTGGTTCTTCAAAAGTAGGTAAAAATGGAATGATTGGTGGTCAAGTCGGAATATCAGGTCATCTTACACTTGGTGATAATGTTAGAATCCAAGCTCAATCAGGGGTAACAAGAAATATAAAGGACGAAGAAGTGCTGCAAGGCAGTCCTACATTTGGATATAATGATTTTAATAAGTCGTATGTTTATTTTAAAAAGTTGCCACAATTAGTAGCAGAAATAGAAGAATTAAAAAAAATAATAAATCAAAAAAATGGAAATAATGGTTAAACAAAAAACCATCAAAACGGAGATTTCCTTAACTGGTGTTGGATTGCATACAGGGAAAGAAGTTACTATGACTTTTAAACCTGCTCCAGTAAATAATGGTTTTACATTTGTTAGAGTTGATCTTGAAGGGCAACCTATCATAGAAGCAGATGCTAATTATGTTGTAAATACACAAAGAGGAACTAATCTTGAAAAATTAGGGGTTAAAATTCAAACTCCTGAACATGTTTTGGCGGCATTAGAAGGTTGTGATTTAGATAATATTATTATCGAATTGAATGCTTCTGAATTACCAATTATGGACGGTTCTTCAAAATATTTTGTTGAAGCAATTGAAAAGGCTGGAATTGAAGAGCAAAACGCTAAGCGTAATGTATATGTGGTAAAAGAAATTATCTCTTTTACTGATGAAGCTACGGGTAGTGAAATTCTTGTTATGCCAAATGATCACTATTCGGTAACAACTATGGTAGATTTTGGAACTAAAATTTTAGGAACTCAAAATGCTACTATGAAGAGTATAGCTGATTTCAAAACAGAAATTAGCGAATCAAGAACTTTTAGTTTTTTACATGAATTAGAATCTCTTTTAGATAATGGATTAATTAAAGGAGGAGATCTTAATAACGCGATAGTATATGTAGATAAAGAAATTTCTGCAAGCACTATGGAAAATCTTAAAGTTGCTTTCGGTAAAGAGTCAATTTCTGTAACGCCAAATGGAATTCTAGACAATCTAACATTGCATTATCCAAACGAAGCTGCTAGACATAAATTATTAGATGTAGTTGGAGATTTAGCGCTTATTGGAACAAAAATTCAAGGAAAAGTTATCGCAAATAAACCAGGTCATTACGTAAATACTCAATTTGCTAAAAAAATGGCAAAATTGATTAAAATTGAACAACGTAATTTTGTTCCTGTTTATGACTTGAATCAAGAACCTTTAATGGACATTCATAAAATTATGTCTGTTTTACCTCATAGACCTCCATTTTTGTTGATTGATCGTATTATCGAAATGACAGATACCTATGTGGCTGGAATGAAAAATGTTACAATGAACGAAAATTTCTTTGTAGGCCATTTTCCAGATGCTCCAGTTATGCCAGGAGTTTTAATTGTTGAAGCTATGGCTCAAACAGGAGGGATTTTAGTATTAAGTACAGTTCCTGATCCTGAAAATTATTTGACTTTCTTTATGAAAATTGATAAAGTTAAATTCAAGCATAAAGTACTTCCAGGAGACACTTTAATTTTTAAATGTGATTTGATTACACCTATTAGAAGAGGAATATGTCATATGCAAGCTAATGCTTATGCTAATGGTAAATTAGTAGCTGAAGCAGAATTAATGGCTCAAATTGCTAGAAAACAATAATTTTCTTTGTTTATATGATTAATGGTATACTCCATGAATCATTAAACAGCTTAACGATTAAATAGAAAAAATGAATCAACCATTAGCATATGTACATCCTGGGGCAAAAATTGCCAAAAATGTAGTGATAGAGCCTTTTACAACAATCCATAATAATGTTGTTATTGGTGATGGTACTTGGATAGGCTCAAACGTTACTATTATGGAAGGTGCTCGAATTGGTAAAAATTGCAATATTTTTCCAGGGGCAGTTATTTCAGCAGTGCCTCAAGATTTAAAATTTGGAGGAGAAGATTCTTTGGCCATCATTGGAGATAATTGTACAATTAGAGAATGTGTAACCATCAATAGAGGAACTATTGCTTCAGGTCAAACGACTTTAGGTAATAATTGTTTAGTTATGGCAACTGCTCATATTGCCCACGATTGTCATATTGGTGACAATGCGATTATAGTGAATGGAGTTGCTTTAGCAGGTCATGTAATTGTTGGAAAATATGCTGTAATAGGCGGATTAGCTGCAGTTCATCAATTTATTCATATTGGAGATCATGCAATGGTTTCAGGTGGGTCTTTGGTAAGAAAAGATGTTCCTCCTTTTACAAAAGCAGCCAAAGAGCCTTTATCTTATGTAGGGATTAATTCAGTTGGTCTAAGAAGAAGAGGTTTTACTACCGAAAAAATTAAAGAGATACAGGATATTTATAGAATTTTGTATCAAAAAAATTATAATACTACTCAAGCTTTGGGTATTATCGAAGCAGAGATGGAAGCTACACCAGAACGTGATGAAATTATAGATTTTATTCGTAATTCATCTAGAGGAGTTATGAAAGGCTATTCTGGGAATTATTAAAAGCAAGTAACATATTGATTCAATTGTTTGAAAAAAAAATAATTTATCAGTATAAGAATTAAAAAAGTAACAATATTAAATAAAAAAAAATGGCATCTACTTCAGATATTAAAAACGGACTTTGTATTAAATATAATCACGATATATATAAAATCATTGAATTTCTTCATGTTAAACCAGGTAAAGGTCCTGCTTTTGTAAGAACTAAATTGAAATCATTGACTAATGGTAAAGTTTTAGATAATACTTTTTCTGCAGGGCATAAAATTGATGTTGTACGTGTAGAAACGCATACTTTTCAATTTTTGTATCCAGAAGGAAATGAGTTCCATTTTATGAATGCTGAAACTTTTGAGCAAATTACATTAAACAGAAACGTTTTGGATGCTCCAGATTTATTAAAAGAAGGAGAAAACGTAATGATTCAAATTAATACAGAGACAGATTTACCTCTTTCTGTTGATATGGCACCATCTGTTGTGTTAGAAGTAACTTATACCGAGCCAGGTGTTAAAGGGAATACTGCAACAAATGCTACAAAACCAGCAACAGTTGAAACTGGGGCAACAATCAACGTACCTCTTTTTATTAATGAAGGTGATAAAATTAAAATTGATACAGCTACTAGTTCTTATATGGAGCGTGTAAAGGAATAGTTTTTATAAGTTTTTAGTTTTTAGTCAGCACATATTGATTGAAAACTGCTACTAGAAACTGTGATTAAAAACTAAAATGTTATGAAATTCCATAAAGAAATAGCTTTAAAAGATATCGCTTCATTAATCGGATGCTCATTTGTGGGCGACCCTGATTTTCCTGTTTTCGGAATGAACGAAATCCATGTGGTTGAACCAGGAGATATTGTTTTTGTTGACCACCCAAAGTATTACGATAAAGCTTTACAATCTGCTGCAACTATTGTTTTGATTAATAAAGAAGTAGCATGTCCACAAGGAAAAGCACTTTTGATCTCTGACGATCCTTTTAGAGATTTTAATAAGTTGACGATACATTTTAAGCCTTTTGTAGCTTCAAATGTCACTATAAGTTTATCGGCAAAAATTGGAGTTAATACTGTAATTCAGCCAAACGTTTTTATTGGAAACGAAGTTGTGATTGGAGATAATTGCTTGATTCATTCTAATGTTGCGATATATGATCACACCGTTATTGGCGATAATGTTATTATTCACTCTGGTACTGTTTTGGGAGCCGATGCTTTTTATTATAAAAAAAGAGACACGGGGTTTGATCAATTAATTTCTGGAGGAAGAGTAGTTATTGAGAATAACGTTGGAATAGGAGCGCTTTGCACAATAGATAAAGGTGTTACCGGCGATACAAGAATTGGAGAAGGTACTAAGTTAGACAATCAAGTACATGTTGGGCACGATACTGTTATTGGTAAAAAATGTCTAATTGCTTCTCAAACTGGTATTGCAGGTTGTGTGATTATTGAAGATGAAGTGACATTATGGGGACAAGTTGGTACAACAAGTGGAATAACCATTGGATCTAAAGCAGTGGTAATGGGGCAAACTGGAGTAACTAAATCTGTAGAAGGAGGCAAGTCTTATTTTGGTACTCCAATCCAAGAATCAAGAGAGAAGTTGAAACAGTTAGCTAATATCAAAAAGATTCCAGAAATTTTAAATAAATTAAAATAATATGTCTGCAAAAGATTTTGTTAAAGCATTTTACAAATCGGATGCTTTGATTGATAGTACAATTTTAAAGGAATTTATTCATCCAGAGATTGTAATTGATTGGTACTCTACTGAAGGCTATGTTCAAATGAATTACAATTCCTTGATTAATTTAGCTGATGAGTTGCATAAAGCTTATGTAAGGTCTAAGGTGCGAATTAGCCATATTATTGAAGAAGATAATCTAATTTCTGTACGGTATTCTCATTTTGTGAAAACGATTGAAAACCCTAGAGAAGAAATGTTATTGGCTCATTTTATGATGATTTGGGAGATTAAAGATGATAAACTTTACAGAGGTTATCAAATGAGTCAAGTATCCTAAATAATTTGATACTAAATGGGTTTGAAATAATTTCAAAAACCTTACTTTTGCAACACAATTTTAAAAACTACATAAAAAATATATCATGAGTGTTTTAGTTAATAAAGATTCTAAAATTATTGTTCAAGGATTCACAGGTAGCGAAGGAACTTTCCACGCTTCTCAAATGATAGAATACGGAACAAATGTTGTTGGTGGTGTAACTCCAGGAAAAGGTGGGTCTACACACTTAGATTTGCCAGTTTTCAATACAGTTAAAGATGCTGTAGAGCAAGCAGGAGCCGATACTACAATTATTTTTGTTCCACCCGCTTTTGCTGCTGATGCTATTATGGAAGCTGCAGATGCTGGTATTAAAGTTATCATTGCAATTACAGAAGGAATTCCTGTAGCAGATATGATCAAAGCTAATGCTTATGTAAAAGAAAGAAATGCTAGATTAATCGGACCAAACTGTCCAGGTGTTATTACTCCAGAAGAAGCTAAAGTTGGAATTATGCCAGGTTTTGTTTTCAAAAAAGGTACAGTTGGGATTGTTTCTAAATCTGGTACTTTAACCTATGAAGCAGCTGACCAAGTTGTGAAACAAGGATTAGGAATCACTACAGCTATTGGAATTGGTGGAGATCCAATTATTGGAACTACTACAAAAGAAGCAGTTGAGTTATTAATGAATGATCCAGAGACTGAACTTATCATTATGATTGGTGAAATTGGTGGCCAATTAGAGGCTGATGCTGCTAAATGGATTAAAGCAGACGGTAACCGTAAGCCAGTTGTAGGTTTTATTGCTGGAGAAACTGCACCAGCTGGTAGAACGATGGGGCATGCTGGAGCAATTGTTGGAGGATCTGATGATACTGCTGCTGCCAAAAAACAAATTATGAGAGATAACGGTATTCACGTTGTTGATTCACCAGCCGAAATTGGTAAAAAAGTAAAAGAAGTTTTAGGATAATTTCCTGATTTCAAAATTATAAATCTCAAAATGCCTCACGATTTTGTGAGGCATTTTGTTTAAATAAAAAGATATGTATAAAGAATTAAAAAAGTTTAAAGTAACCAACAGTTTTTTGTTTTCTCCAGAGGATAGCTTAGAGCAAGTTTGCAATGCATCTGAAGGTTGTGGAGTATTCTTGGTTTATGATTTGACCACAGCTAAAGAACTAATTATGGTGGGTTCTACAGGAACCGTTCAAAACAATGGTACTCTCAAAATAAAAAATGGAGGTTTGGCTGATAAAATTGTTGAAGGGCATCAATTTGCTAAAACAGGAAGAAAATATTCTTGGCCTGCTCAAATGAAATTAGAAGGTATTTCTTCTCTTGAAGTCGTTTGGTACGAAACTTTTAACGCAGATGTAAAAGGGATTCCAACAAGTGTTGAAGGGCAAGTTTTGCAAAACTTTTTAGATGAAAACGGAAAACTTCCTAGATGGAATGTAGCTTTCTAATACATCTAACTGTATAATTACTTTTTGTTTGCTATGGCGAATAAGTAATAATGAATAAAAAAGAGTACATCAATGTACTCTTTTTTTGTTTTTATATCTTAATGGAATGATATTTTAAACACCGTTTTTAGAATGAGATAAAGTTGTTTTTTTTTTTGCAAAGTTCATCTTTAAAAACTTCCAGAAGCGCCACCACCGCTATAATCACCTCCTCCAAATTTCATAGGCGATTCCTCTATTTTGGTTTCTGGTTTTATGCCAAAAGCTGTAACAGCCACTAGGGCTTCAGTACTTTTAAGACCTTTTTTCTGAGTTAGTCGATCAAGTTCAAATGTGATTCCACTTGTTTTATCTTTTAATTTTTGAATTGAAAAATAAGAAATGGTAAAAAGAAGTATTCCGCCCAAAGTCATAGCAACTTCAACTGGTAGAATTGAGTGGTAATAGCGAATAGTAAAAATGGAAAATCCTATACACAAAGCACCAATCCATAGTAAGTAGCGATCTTTTGTTTTTAATGCAGTCATAATATAAACAATCGGAACTGTTATTGTAAAAAAGTAAAAGAAAAGAGCAAATGGAATGTCTTGATTTGGTTTTAAATTTATGCCTAGTAATTCAGAAGAGAGTTCTCTAACTACAAAATAGTTACAAGAAAGGTAGGCTAAGATGAGGTAAAAACTATTTGCGATTACTAATCCTTTGTGATAATAGAGTTCTTTTAGTTGTGTCAGTTTTCTTTTAGTAAAAAAGTAGCACACAACCGCAAAGATAAGGGTTGCAAAAGGTAAAATGGTCTTGCCAATAGTACCTATTTCCAACAAAGCATAGAATAAGGTTGCTGTTGTTGCTAAGCAAAATACTAGGAGGGATATGTTGTGTATAAATCTTTTATACATTAGTAAGGCACTAATTGAAACAAAGAATGCAATTAGAAGTTCAAAAGTCTCTGAATTGATTCTAATAGCAATAGCAAGATTTAAAATACTTCCTAAAATAAAAGCGTCGTCAACACCATAATTTTTGTAGTTTTCTCGAGCCAAAAACTCAGCAGCAGCCCATCCTATAATTGCAAATAAGTAAAAACAAAAGTGGAAATAGGATTCTCCAATTTGTACTCCAATGATTGAGATGGTGCCACAAATTGAAGCATAAAGCAGGCTTCCAAGGATGAAAAAAGCTAAGCGAAGGAGTAGGTTGTTTTGTGCCTTAAAAACGGGTAAATTGTTCTTTATACTATGCGCTTGTTCTTGAGTGATAAAATTAGCATTCAAAAAAGTATCTGTTTCTTCAATTAGAACGATGTTCGTTAATTTATTTTCGTCGTAAGCTCTCATTTTACTTGTTTTTTTGTTGTTTAAACTTTTTTACCGATTGAATAAATAAAAAGATAGAGCCTACGAAGTAAGCAGGAAACAAATAAATCAAAAGCTCCCATAATCCATTAAAATTAATAGCATCAATTACTTTAAATAAAAGCACATTGAAGCCTACATAACCGTAAAGTAAAGCGAATACAAAAAGTGAAATGGCATCATATTCTTTACTCATTTTGTAAAAATAATAAGTAGCTCCTCCTAAAAGCAAGGCAAATAGAAAACATATTGGAACTTCTTTTTCTGAAAGTTTGCTAATTGTAGCAATACAAATTAGATGTAGAGCGAAAGTCAGATAAATCAAATTAAAATGCATTTTCAATTTAATTTTTGAACTGTAAATGGTCCATAAAATAAGCAATAACCCTAAACCTATGGCAGAAAATGCTAGCGTGTCATTAGAATAAAATTCGGTATCAAGAACTTTCTGTGGAGTTACTGTCAGACCGATACAAGCTGCGAGACCGGAAACTGCAATGCTAAGGACACTTTTGTTATCAAAATAATAGGCATAACAAAAGCTAATAATAGTTGGGACAAGCGTTGCTATTCCATAATTTTCACCAAAGAGCGTATATTGAAATTGTAAATATCCGATGAAAATACAACTTAGAATGGCAATGAGTAAGACTAAATAGTCATAGATTGGATTATCAAAGACAACTTCTTCTTTATGAAATCCTTTTGCTTTTTTGAAACAAAAATAAAGACTAACGGCAATTAGCAAAAAAAGACAGATGATTATCACATCGTGACCAATAGAGTCAATGTTTTGATAAATTAGTATTCCAACTCCTGAGGTAAAAAGAAGCACTGATAAATAAAGCAGAAGTCTTAATTCAGTATGCAAAGAAAAAATGCCAAGTTTTTGATATTCTTCAATGGCACCTAGTTGTTTATTGGTCATAAAACCTTTTTCTTGCAATGTAGCAGCGATTTTACTCTTGTAAGTATTTGTTTTCATAATTTGGATTCTGGCATAATCAAAAATAAGATATTTGTTTTGAAGTCACATTAAAAGTATTCTTATTCTTCTTTTATTTTACAAAGAGCCCAAAAAAAAGCCGTTCTAACAGATGGTAGAACGGCTTTAGCTATTAGCATGTTTTTTTTAAAATGCGTTTTGCATTTTCTCTTTAATCTCTTTCAAACACAAATTATTAATACTTCCTTCGTGGGTGTGTTGGGTGGCTTTTGGTGATTGGTACCTGCCATTTTCTAATTGTTCTGCCACCGCTTTGTAGGCGTCTCTAAAAGGCATTCCTGCTACTACCATTTCGTTTAGGGTATCTACGGTAAATAGGTAATTGTATTTTGGGTCGGCTAGAATATTGTCTTTTACCTTGATGTCTTTAATAGAAAAAATGGCAATATCCAAGCAGGCTTTTAGATTTTGGATAGCGGGAAATAATCCTTCTTTCAATAATTGAAATTCACGGTGATAGCCACTAGGAAGGTTATTAGTGATTAAAGTGATTTCATAAGGTAAGGCTTGAATTTTATTGCATTTTCCACGGATTAGTTCAAAAACATCGGGGTTTTTTTTATGAGGCATAATGCTTGAACCAGTGGTTAGATGTGCTGGCAAACTAATAAAATCAAAGTTTTGGCTCATATATAAACAAACGTCCATAGAGAATTTTGCCAAAGTTGCAGCCACGCTACTCATAGCAAAAGCGACTGTTTTTTCGGATTTTCCACGGCTCATTTGTGCTGCCACGGAATTGAATTTTAAAGTAGCGAAACCTAGTTCCTGAGTAGTAAAGGTTCGGTTAATAGGGAAGGAGCTGCCATAACCAGCGGCGGAACCTAATGGATTTTGATTTACCACTTTCAGAGCGGCATTCAACATCGTGATATCATCTATCAAGGTTTCGGCGTAAGCAGAAAACCACATACCAAAGGATGATGGCATAGCAATTTGTAAATGCGTATAGCCAGGTAACAGTACATTTTGATATTGTTCAGCGGATTCCATCAACAAATCGAATAGCGTTTTTACTTGCTCTTTGAGTGCTATAACAACGTCTTTCAAATACAAATTGACATCCACCAACACTTGGTCGTTTCGAGAACGTGCCGTGTGTATTTTTTTACCAGCGTCGCCTAGTTTTTCTGTCAATAAATACTCGATTTTGGAATGTACGTCTTCAAAACTGTCTTCGATTTCGAAATCTCCTTTTTCGATAGCTGTAATTATCTCTTGTAAGGCTAAAACTAAATCATCAGCCTCTGTAGCATCCAATAATCCTATTTGAGCCAACATTTTAGCGTGAGCGATAGAGCCTAAAGCATCGTATTTGGCCAAAACCAAATCCAATTCACGGTCATTTCCTACCGTAAAATGTTCGATTTTTTTGTCGGTTGGTATTCCTTTTTCCCAGAGTTTCATATTTTTTTATTTTTCACAAAGCACTACAAAGGAGAACAGAGTTTCGCAAAGTGTCTTT
This sequence comes from Flavobacterium sp. RSSB_23, assembly GCF_051547145.1. Classification (NCBI taxonomy): domain Bacteria; kingdom Pseudomonadati; phylum Bacteroidota; class Flavobacteriia; order Flavobacteriales; family Flavobacteriaceae; genus Flavobacterium; species Flavobacterium sp. RSSB_23. The sequence goes on from NZ_JBPTTO010000003.1 coordinate 28,521, forward strand.
ATTAGATTTAATTTCTCGTTTTATTTTATTCCTAGCCCCGATAGTAGTGAAAATCCTTTTATGGCGGGGTTCGCCATAAAAGATTGTAACGGATAGCGGGATTAGCTCCTAAAAAAATCTGTCAATATTTTAATGTACAATTCAATTCCTTCTTCGATTTCATTGATGTAGATAAATTCATCTGCCGAGTGTGACCGCAGTGTTTCTCCTGGACCAAGTTTTAACGACTGGCAACTCAACACCGATTGGTCCGAAAGCGTAGGAGAGCCATAGGTGGTGCGGCCTAACGCGATTCCTGCTTGTACTAATCCGTGTGAAAGAGGAATAGAAGAAGCATTGAGATGCATAGAACGCGGTGTAATCTCAGCCTTCACTTGTTGACGAACGGTGTCTAATATTTCTGCATTGCTATAACAATCATTTACTCGAATATCGACTACTAAATGGCATTCAGCAGGTACTACGTTGTGTTGTTTTCCTGCGTTGATTTGGGTTACCGTCATTTTTACAGGTCCTAAAACTTCTGATATTTTTTCGAATTGGTAACTGTTAAACCAACTGATGATGGACATCGCATTGTAAATAGGATTGTCAGGATTATGATGCGCTGCGTGGCTTGCGGTTCCTTTTACGACTACATCCAAAACCAAAAGTCCTTTTTCGGCAATGGCGAGTTGCATTAAGGTAGGTTCACCCACAATGGCACAATCAATTTCTGGTAAATGTTTTAGTACGCTATTCAATCCGTTTTTGCCACTGCTTTCTTCTTCTGCAGAAGCGACTATAACCAAATTGTAAGGCAAATTTTCTTGAGCATAAAAATGAACAAAAGTGGCCAATAAAGCCACTAAACAACCTCCAGCATCGTTACTGCCGAGACCAAATAACTTCCCGTCTTTTTCGATAGGTTCAAAAGGATTATTGGTATAGCCTTGGTTGGGTTTTACTGTATCGTGATGAGAGTTGAGTAAAAGAGTGGGTTTAGCCGCATCAAAATGTTGGTTGTACGCCCAAATATTATTGTTTTCCCGCTCAAAGGGAATGTTATTTTGTTGAAACCATTGTTCAATTAAAATCGCTGTTTGTTCCTCTTCACTAGAAAAGGAAGGAGTCGCAATCAATGCTTTTAGTAAGGCGATGGCTTCTTGTGTAAGGGTTGTAATGGTTTTCAAAATTTTTAATTTAACCCTTTCAGAGTTCTGAATTCTGAAAGCGTTGTTAGTAATCTATAATGTTATACTGGTACAAAGTGCGTTGTTGTCTTTCAATAGTTTGTGATGTCCAATTTTTATTTTATGAACGCCTTTGGACAAGCTGTTAAAGCAATTGTCGAGTTTTGGAATCATTCCTGAATGTATGGCGCCTTCTGTTTTTAATTGGTCATACAGTTCTTTATTGATGTTTTCAATAACAGAAGTGTCGTCTTCTGCATCATACAAAACTCCCGATTTTTCGAAGCAATACGTCAAAGTTACTTCAAAAACTTCCGACAATGCAATGGCCAATTCACTAGCAATCGTATCAGCATTCGTATTTAATAATTGTCCTTGTTTGTCGTGTGTAATAGCACAAAAAACGGGTGTTATCTCGTTTTTTAGCAATGTTTCTAACAAAGAGGTGTTTACTTTTTGTACATCACCCACAAAACCGTAATCAATCGTTGGATGATTTCTTTTTGTGGACTGAATCAAATTGCCATCGGCACCCGAAAAGCCCATAGCATTAGTTCCATTTGCGTGTAATTGTGCTACGATATTTTTGTTGATTTCTCCCGCATAAATCATCACCACTATGTCTAGCATAGGCTGGTCGGTGATGCGTCTTCCATCTATCATTTGGGGGACTAAACCAATACTTTTCGCCATTTTGGTAGCTGATTTTCCTCCGCCGTGCACCAACACTTTATATCCTTCAATTTTTGAAAAATCGGCAATAAACTGTTCTAGTTCGGCTGGATTATCAATAATATTACCACCGATTTTTACTATTGTTAGTTGTTCCATTCTTTTGAATTAATACTCTAAACTTTTGGATTTATTAGGTAATCTTTTCAGTATTTTTTGTAAAACCAATTGTGCCGAATAGGTTCTGTTATGAGCTTGCTGAATCACAATAGAGTTTTCGCTATCAATCACTTCATCGGCTACAATCACATTGCGACGCACCGGAAGGCAATGCATAAATTTGGCATTGTTGGTCAACTTCATTTTCTTAGCCGTAACGGTCCAATTTTCATCGGTATTCGTCACTTTTCCGTAGTCGTTGTAATTGCTCCAGTTTTTGGCATAAATAAAATCAGCATTTTCAAAAGCTTTGTTTTGATTGTATTCTATTACCGAATCCTTGGTGATTTCAGGATTCAATTCATACCCTTCTGGATGTGTAATTACAAAATCCATATCTCTTTGCAGTTGCATCATTTCAACAAACGAATTGGCCACAGCCTGAGGTAATGCTTTTGGATGAGGCGCCCAAGTCAATACTACTTTGGGTTTGTGTTTGGTTTTGAATTCGGCCATTGTAATCGCATCGGCTAAGGATTGTAGCGGATGACCTGTTGCGCTTTCCATATTGACAATAGGCACAGTGGCGTATTTTACAAAACCATTCAACACCGTTTCTGCATTATCTTTTTCTTTATCCGTTAGTCCCGCAAAAGCTCTGATGGCAATAATATCGCAATATTGTGAAACGACTTCGGCGGCTTCTTTGATGTGTTCTGAGGCACCTTGATTCATAATTGTGCCGTCTTCGAACTCCAAAGTCCAACCTTCAGCACCAAAGTTCATCACCATAACATTCATTCCTAGATTGATGGCTGCTTTTTGAGTACTCAAACGCGTTCTCAAACTTGGATTGAAAAAGAGCATAACCAATGTTTTGTCTTTACCCAATCTTTGATTTTTTAGAGGGTCTTTCTTTATTTTAAGGGCTTGTTTAACCCATTTCTTTAGGGAATCGATTTCTTTTATTGAGGTGTAATTCATGGCTTTATCTTATTAGAATGCTGAATAAGCGGATTTGTAGTTTGTGATTTTTAGTGGCTCTAAGTTAAATAATTTTAGTGAAAGGGATTTCATTCCGCAGTGCTTTCCGCATAAAATCATCTTCTAGTCCATTCACAATCCAAGTCTCAATATTGGCTTTTTTGGCAATTGCTGCCGATTCTATTTTAGATTGCATTCCTCCAGTTCCGTGAGACGACTTTTTATCGCCAATTTCTTTTTCTAACAAAGACAAATCGGTTACTAGTTCAATCGTTGATGGAAGTGCATCGTTGATAGACGCTTTGGTGTAAATGCCATTGGTATTTGTAGCAATAATCAAAATATCTACATCTAACAATACGGCTGCTAAAGCGGCTAATTTATCGTTGTCGCCAAACTTGATTTCGTCCGTGGCTACCGTGTCATTTTCATTGATGATGGGAATGTAATTGTTTTTAACCAAAACATTGATGGTATTCACGATATTGACTTTGGATTGTTCTTTCTCAAAATCAGAGTAGGAGAGTAGGCATTGTGAAATATGCAATCCTAAATCGCTGAAATTTTCGTGATAAATACGCATCAAATGGGGTTGCCCAATAGATGCCAAGGCTTGTTTTACAAAGACTTCTTGGTCATTATTGTCTAGCTTAACAAACTGTTTGGCAGCGGCAATCGCCCCAGAACTCACAATAATGAATTCGTATTGGTCTTGTAAGGCGGCAATTTGCATTCCAATATCCTCAATCTTTCCTCTCGAGATATGATTGGTTTCCTTGGTTAAGGTATTGCTGCCTAATTTTAATAATATTCTTTTTTTTGTCATCTTTTTAACCGCAAAGGGCGCAAATTTTTTATAATTGGAACGATTAAAACGCAACGTTCGCAAATCTTTCGTCTAAAATCTATAATCTCAATTCTGCCATCTTATCTGACTTGTCCTTCTCCGTAAATATACCATTTATTGGTGACCAAATGTTGTAAACCAATTGGGCCGCGTTGGTGTAATTTGTCTGTGCTGATGGCTAATTCTCCGCCTAAACCAAATTGGCCTCCATCGGTAAAACGAGTCGAAGCATTATGATAAACGGATGAAGCATCAACGTTATCCATAAATTCTTGGGCTGTAGTTTCACTTTCGGTGATGATAGCAGCTGAGTGACCTCCGCAATATTTATTGATTTTAGCTATTGCTTCTTGATTAGAAGAAACAGAGCCAATTACAATCTTGTAATCCAAAAATTCTTCATACCAAATCTCGTCTGAATCAATTTGGGAAATTTGAGTTGCTTTGGCAATTGTGGCATCTCCCAAAACAGTCACTTTTCGTTCCTGCAAAGCACGAATTAATTGGTTAGCAAAGACTTCCCAATTCGGTAAATTAACATCAATCAATACTTTATCTAAAGCGTTGCAAACAGATATATTTGAGGTTTTTGCATTAATAATAACTGCCATTGCTTTGTTCAAGTCGGCATCGGCGTTTACGTACACAAAATTATTACCGCGTCCACTTACAATCACCGGACAAGTAGCGTGTTTTTTGGTGAATTCAATTAGTTTTTCACCACCACGTGGCACAATCAAATCGACTTTTTGAGTTGGTTTTTCCAAAAAAGCTTGGGTTTGTGCTCTATCATAATTCAGGTATCCTACCCAATCCGTTGCTACACCATTGCTTTCTAAGGCTTGATGCCAAAGACTTACAATCTTTTGATTCGATAATAATGATTCTTTGCCACCTTTCAAAAGGATTTTGTTTCCAGATTTGAAAGCAATACCACCAGCTTCAACTGTTACATCAGGTCGAGACTCATAAATAATTAAAATAGTGCCAAATGCAGCAGTCTTATTATAAATTTTAAGGCCATTATCGTGAACAAATTCGAAGCGAATTTTCCCCACCGGGTCTTCTTGACTGGCCAATTGTTGCAAGGACAAAATCATACCGTCAATTTTGGCATCATCGACCAACAAACGTTTTTCCATTGCCAAATCTTCTCCGGAATAATTGGCTAAATCTTGTTGGTTACTACTTTTCAACGCCGTTCGTTCCTGCGCTAGCAAAGCCGCCATCGTGGTTAAAACGGCGTTTCTCTTTTCGATGGTTAGTAGTGTATTCATAGTTTTTGGTTAGTTAATTTTTTGGGCGTGCCCCTCCCGATACTTCGATAGGCTCAGTAGGTCGGGTTTCCCGCTTCCCGATGAAAAAATCGGGACTATCTCTCACGCAGGGGACTGGCAAGGAATACTCACGCAGTTTCTTATTTCAATTCAGCCAACGACTCTTTCAAGGCAACGATAAAGGTATCAATTGCAGCTGTGGTAATGGTCAGTGGCGGTAAAATTCTCAATAAGTTTTTATTATTGGCACTTCCTGTGAAAATATGTTTTTCCACAATCATTTTCTTGCGTAAGGCGCTCACGTCAAAATCAAATTCAACGCCCAACATCAATCCTTTTCCTTTAACTTTGATGATTTCAGGCACTTGTTGGATGGCTTTCATAAAGTACTCGCTAACGGCATTTACATTGTCCATTAACTTCTCGCTCTTGATTACATCCAAAACGGCAATTCCAGCGGCACAAGCCAAATGACTTCCGCCAAAAGTGGTGCCTAGCAAGCCATAACTCGCTTTAAAATGTGGTGCAATCAAAATACCTCCAATCGGGAAACCGTTCCCCATTCCTTTGGCCAAACAAATAATATCCGCTTTGATGTTATGGTACTGATGTGCAAAAAACTTCCCGCTTCTTCCATAACCCGATTGTACTTCGTCTAGAATCAAAACCGCTTCGTATTGTTTGCACAGTTTTTCTAAGGCTTGGAAAAATTCAGTAGTGCCTTCATCTAAACCGCCCACACCTTGAATGCCTTCAATAATAACGGTGCACACATCGCCTTTTTGTAATTCGGTTTCTACCAAATCAATTTGGTTTAGTGGTAAAAAAGTAACTACTTGTTGCGCATTAATGGGCGCTACAATTTTTTTGTTGTCTGTTACCGCCACTGCTGCCGATGTTCTTCCGTGAAAGGAGTTATCGAAAGCAATCACTCTCGATTTTCCGTTGTGGAAAGAGGCTAGTTTTAGTGCGTTTTCATTGGCTTCGGCTCCAGAGCTGCACAAAAACAAAGCGTAATCATCATAGCCTGATAATTCACCTAGTTTTTGGGCTAATTCCACTTGTAATGGATTTTGGATGGCGTTAGAATAAAATCCAATAGCACCCAATTGTTCTTTTACTTTCGCCACATAATGCGGTTGTGTGTGACCGATAGAGATGACTCCGTGACCGCTGTATAAATCTAAATATTCCACACCGTTTTCATCCGTAATGGTGCAGTCTACTGCTTTTACAGGCGTGATGTTGTATAATGGGTAAACGTCGAATAGGTTCATTGTTGTTTTTTGTTTATGGTTTAAAGTTTATGGTTTAAGGTTACACGAGCAACTTTAAACTTTTAAACTTGAAACAAATTTTTTTAAAATCCACTTGGTTTCAAATGCAATCCGGTACTTTCGTCGAGACCAAAGAGCAAGTTCATATTTTGAATGGCTTGACCTGAGGCGCCTTTCACTAAGTTATCAATAACCGAAGTAATCAAAATGCGGTTGCCTTTTTTCATCAAACTAATGATGCATTTATTGGTTTGAACGACTTGTTTTAGATTGATGTTGGTTGTGGTTACAGTTACAAATGGTTCGCTTTTGTAAAAGGCTTCATATTTGGCTACGACATCTTCTAAGCTTTCCTCACAATGGGTGTACAAGGTGGCAAAAATTCCTCTTGGAAAATCACCTCGATTAGGAATAAAAAGCAATTCGTTTTTGAAATCTTCCTGTAATTGGTGCAAACTTTCGCCAATTTCTCCCAAATGTTGGTGTTCAAAAGCTTTGTAATGCGACATATTGTTGTTTCTCCAACTAAAATGTGAGGTTTCAGAAAGACTCACTCCAGCTCCAGTACTTCCCGTTGTGGCATTGATGTGCACATCGCTGTTGAGTAATTTGGCTTCCGCCAAAGGCAATAAAGCCAATTGAATCGCGGTGGCAAAACAACCGGGATTGGCAATGAATTGTCCGTTTTTGATGGCTTTTTTATTCAGTTCTGGTAATCCATATATGAATTTTTTGCCCTCAAAAATTGCGTCTTTTTCTAACCTGAAATCATTGCCTAAATCAATGATTTTGGTGTGGCTGGCAAATGTGTTTTCGGATAAAAAGGCTTTGGATTTGCCGTGACCTAAACACAGAAAAACAACGTTTACATTGGGGTTGATGGTATCTGTAAAGTTCATTTCGATATCGCCCAACACATCTTGATGCGCTACCGAAAGTGGTTTGCCCGCATTGGTAGTGCTGTACACAAAGTCGAGATTGGCGTTGGGATGAAACATCAAGATTCTGATGAGTTCGCCAGCCGTATAACCCGAACCGCCAATAATTCCAACATTAATCATAATTTTTTATTTTGTTTCACCGCAAAGACGCCAAAGCGCTAAGGGTTTGTTTTTAAAATGTAAGTTTGTTATTCAAAAGTTCCCGTTTTTTCTCTTTTAGCCCCGATAGTAGTGGAAATCCTTTGTGGGCTGGGGTTCAGCCTACAAAGATTACAACGGATAGCGGGAACTAATGTCTCCAAAAATGCCTGAACTTTCGCTCCTAATCAGTAATTATACTATTCGTAAGTTTCTTGATTCACAGATGAAAATATGTTTTGGGCATTGCCAAGAATTTTGATGAATCCTTTGGCATCGTCAGACGTCCAAGCATTGTTCATTTCGCCGTATTGACCGAAGCCGGTGTTCATTAAATCGTTTGGTGATTCGATGCCGTCTAAGCTGAAATGATATGGTTTTAAAGAGACCGTTACGGTTCCGTTGACTGTTTTTTGCGTGTCTTCTAAGAACGTTTCGATGTTGCGCATCACTGGGTCTAAAAATTGCCCTTCGTGGAATAGCATCCCGTACCAGTTGCCCAGTTGTTCTTTCCAGTATTGCTGCCATTTGCCGAGCGTATGTTTTTCTAACAAATGGTGCGCTTTGATGATGATTAATGGGGCTGCGGCTTCAAAACCAACTCTTCCTTTGATACCTATAATGGTGTCGCCCACGTGAATGTCTCTTCCGATGGCGTAAGCGCTTGCCAGTTTTTCTAAGGCTACAATATTATTCGAAGGCTTGTCGGTTTTACCATTTATAGCAACCAATTCCCCTTTTTGGAATTCTAAAGTTACTTTCTCTTCTCCTTCTTTTTGCAATTGCGAAGGGTAGGCTTCGCTTGGTAACGGTTGCCCTGATGTTAAGGTTTCTTTTCCGCCCACACTGGTTCCCCAAAGTCCTTTGTTGATAGAGTATTGTGCTTTTTCCCAAGAATAATGCACGCCGTTTTTGGCTAAATAATCTACTTCTTCCTGACGAGAAAGTTTTAAATCACGAATAGGGGTGATGATTTCGATTTCGGGAGCGATGGTTTGGAAAATTAAATCAAAACGAATTTGGTCATTTCCTGCACCAGTGCTTCCGTGTGCAATGGCTGTTGCTCCAACAGATTTGGCGTATTTTATGGCTTCGATGGCTTGAAAAACACGCTCAGCACTCACGGATAGCGGATAGGTGTTGTTTTTTAGGACATTGCCATAAATCAAGTATTTGATGGCTTTGTCGTAATATTTGTCTAGAATAGTAAGGTTGGCGTGTTTGGCGCTTCCTAATTCGTAGGCTCTGTCTTCGATGGCTTTTAACTCGGCATCATCAAATCCACCCGTGTTAATTAATACGGTATGTACTTCGAATCCTTTTTCGTTTTTTAAATATTTTAAACAATAGGAAGTGTCTAATCCTCCGCTATAGGCTAATACTACTTTTTTATTTTCCATTGTATATCTTTTGATGTTTTGTGTCTGACAAAACGTTGTTTTTTTATTTTTTGAACTATTATTTTTTTAAGAAAAGGGCTTGTTTGATTTCTTTTAAACGATTCCAAATCCGGACATTGAATGGGTGTTTCGGTGGATTTTTTTGTTTTTCTTTTGGGTCATACAGCATTCCGGTGCACAAACACATTTTGTAGTCTTTGCTTTTTAGAATTTCAAAATTGGTGCACGTTTGGCAACCTTTCCAGAAAGTTGGGTCGGTAGTCAATTGAGAAAAAGGAACGGGTTTGTATCCTAAATCGGAATTGATTTTCATTACCGCTAATCCAGTGGTGATACCGAAAACTTTGGCTTCTGGGTATTTTTGTTGGGAATACTCAAAAACGAAAGTTTTGATTTTTTTGGCTAATCCTAAATTTCTAAAGTCTGGGTGAACTATCAAACCTGAATGGGCTACGAATTGTCCGTGTTGCCAAGATTCGATATAACAAAAACCGGCGAATTTTCCATCGATTATGGCGATAACCGCGTTTTCGGTTTCCATTTTCTTTTGGATGTATTCTGGGGTTCTTTTAGCTATTCCCGTTCCTCTTTGTAAGGCCGAGGTTTCAATTGTATCACAAATTTCTGCAGCAAATGCATAGTGCTCTTTTTGTGCTACTACTATAGAAATATTCATTTCGGAATTCGATTTAGAGGTTAAAAATCGTTTGGTTCTTTTTTTTAAAGCAATCATAGTCAATGAGCTATTAAAAGTACCACATTTTTTCCAAATATTTTATTGTAAATAATTGAAATGTAGTTACTTATAAGATTATATTGAGTTTCAGTCAGATTTGAAACTCCATTAAAAAATGGATTTGATTTCAAAATGGTAAAATGAAAAAGGATAAAATATAGAAAATACTTTTTTGGAAACTATAGGCATAGCATCCGCACTTCGGGAGAAGCAGGAAGTAAATTTATCCGGTAGATAGAAGTTATATGTAAACTTGTATTTTTCATCGCTGCAAATTTACGATATAAAATTTTATAAAAAATCAAATTTTACTTAAAATTGTTAAATTTCGACAAAATTTATTTTTTAAAGCAAAAAAAGTGACTTTGAAAGTCAAAATCACTTTTTTTATGGTAGTACGGGGAAGAATTGTTTTTTGAAAAGCTACTTTTCTTATTCGAATCGGTTAGAATTCATAATATCTTTGATTTTTGACTTTAAATCTTCTCCTGTATCATACACCATTTGCTCTGTAGTAGGAAATGGAACAGCTCTACGGTCAAAGTTAGAATAATAGCTTTCATCAGAAGCTCTTCGGTCTCCTTTGTAGGTGGCATAAATATTTTCAAAAACAAATTCGCTAGTAACAGGGTAGGATTGAAGCAATTGATTGGCTTTTGTGGTAACAAATTCTACTTTAGCCGTTACTTGACACGTTTTTAATTGACGGTATTCATAGATTTGAACCGTTACTTTTTTGAAGTTGTCGACCAAGACCTCTTTGCCTTTTTCGTCTAACACTACTTTACCATTAGCATCAACTACTTTTTTGTAACCGTCTTTGATATCGCGTTCTTTGATGAATTCGCGCTCTTTGATTTGTTCTGGCGAAACCAAAATGTTTCTAAACAAAATCATCATAGAAAAGTCGTATTTGGTTCCTTTTTCAGGCGCATTGTGATATACAATCCAAGGATTATTCAAGCGATACGTACTAAAGTCCAACAAATCGGTTTGCAAACGTGCAGGAATTATCATATTGGTTTCGTTTTTGGTTTTTACCAAAACAAAATCGGTTCCTTTGAATTTAGCTTCGTCTAGTAATCGATTTACTTCTTTATAGTTAGGACTAATTTTATTGAGATATGTCAATTCTTCAAAAGCGTTTCTGAAATTTACTTTAGTATTGGTTTTCATCAATTGAAGCGCCTTTGTGTATAAGTATTCGGCTAGCGCAGCTTTAGTTGAAACGATTTGGCTGTTGTAATTTTCAAAAGGGAAAATAGCATTGCGTCCTTCTTTAATTAAAAACAAAGGAAGTACTGGTTTTATCTTTTCTTGGCGGTCGTGTAGCTGCACATAATAATTGTACAATTTTTCGATTTGATTGGGATTGGATTCAATATTTAACATTTGAATGTTGTTCAAATCTCTTTCTTTAGCTTTTGCAAAGGCTTCTTCGAGTAGGTAAACGTAGTCTTGTTTTCCCTTTTTGTCTTTGTTGGTTCTTAGGTTAGCCAAAGCGTTGTTAATGGCTTCATCATAATTTCCGGTGCTAACTAATTGTTGGGTTTGCTTTACTCCACAACCACTAATAATAAAAAGGAGGAATAGGATAAGAGTAGTTTTCTTCATATTTAATGTAATTTCTGGGGTTACGATTTGATTTTGGCTCTTTTTGGAGATGCCAAATATAGTGCCAAAAAAAATCCGACAATTCAATTTGTCGGATTTTATTTTTAGGGTTTTATTTTTTTCTATTGTCTTACAAATGGTGGTAATAATTGACTTGTAACTTCTCCGAAACCAATTCGAACCTCATTGTTTTTACTGTAGCCTTTAATGGTAACAGTATCATAGTCATTAATGAATTTTCTCTCACTTCCATCATTCATTTGAATAGGATTTTTTCCTCCCCAAGTCAATTCAAGCATCGACCCAAAACTATCTGGAGTTGGTCCAGAGATAGTTCCTGACCCCATCATATCACCTGAATTGATTCGGCAACCGTTTGAAGTATGATGTGCTAATTGTTGGCTCATCGTCCAATACATATATTTGAAATTGGTATGAGAAACTACGTTTTCAACACCATTTTTAGGTGTAATTGCTACTTCAAGATTGATATCGAAAGCGTGTTTGCCTTTTAATTGTAGGTAGGGTAATGGTGCAGGATTTTGTTTTGGTCCTTTGGTTCTAAAAGGTTCTAAAGCATCAAGCGTTACAATCCAAGGTGAAATAGAGGATGCAAAATTCTTAGCCAAGAAAGGTCCAAGAGGAACATATTCCCATTTTTGAATATCTCTAGCGCTCCAATCGTTTAATAAAACCATACCAAAAATATAGTCCTCAGCTTCATAAACAGGAATATTTTCTCCCATAATGTTTACGTCAGTTGTAATGAATGCTGTTTCTAGTTCAAAATCAACTAGTCGAGAAGGACCAAAAACTGGAGTTGTTTCTCCATTAGGTAAGGTTTGCCCCATCGGACGGTGAACGGGTATTCCAGAAGGAATTATGGTAGAACTTCTTCCGTGATAACCTACAGGAATATGAAGCCAGTTAGGCAATAGTGCATTTTCTGGGTCGCGGAACATTTTCCCAACATTAGTTGCGTGTTCTTTGCTAGAATAGAAATCTGTATAATCGCCGATTAGCACAGGGAGTTGCATTTCTACTTCTGAAATTTTGAAAACAACAACTTCTTTATGTTTGTCATTGTCACGCAATTTTGGATTGGTTTCGTCAAAAATATCAGCAATTCTGTTTCTTACTAACCTCCATGTTTTTTTTCCGTCAGATATGAAATCATTAAGTGTATCTTGCATGAACATATCGTCAGTTAATTCGATACCTTCAAAATAATTGAGTTGTTGTAATGCTCCAAGGTCAATCGCGTAATCACCAATTCGCGTTCCTACCGTTACTATATTCTCTTTGGTAAGAAAAACACCAAAAGGGATGTTTTGAATGGGAAAATCACTGTCAACAGGAACGTCTAACCATGACTTTCTATTTGGATTATTTGCTGTTATTGGCATAATGTGTTAATTATATTGTTGAAAATTCCACATCAAATATATTATAATCTAAGTACTAACCAAACGTTTTTTTGTATTTTTGCACCATATTAACGAAAAACAAAGAAATGCAACGCGACGAACAAATTTTTGACCTTATTCTTGAAGAACAAGAGAGACAGATACACGGATTAGAGCTAATCGCTTCAGAAAACTTCGTAAGTGATGAAGTATTAGAAGCAGCGGGTTCTGTTTTAACTAATAAATATGCTGAAGGCTATCCTGGTAAAAGATACTACGGAGGTTGTGAAGTAGTAGATGTAGTTGAGCAAATTGCTATTGATAGAGCAAAAGCTTTATTTGGTGCTGAGTATGCTAACGTTCAGCCTCACTCAGGTTCTCAAGCAAATACAGCTGTTTATCATGCATGTTTAAAACCAGGCGATACGATTCTAGGTTTTGATTTGTCTCATGGTGGGCATTTAACGCATGGTTCTCCAGTTAATTTTTCAGGACGTTTGTACAATCCTGTTTTTTATGGTGTAGATAAGGAAACTGGTCGTTTGAATTACGATAAAATTCAAGAAATCGCTACTAAAGAGCAGCCTAAATTAATCATCGCTGGAGCATCTGCTTATTCTCGTGATATGGATTTTGCTCGTTTCAGACAAATTGCGGATAGTGTTGGTGCAATTTTGATGGCTGATATTTCTCATCCTGCAGGACTTATTGCAAAAGGATTATTGAGCGACCCAATTCCACATTGTCATATTGTAACAACTACTACTCATAAAACACTTCGTGGACCACGTGGTGGTTTGATTATGATGGGTAAAGATTTTGAAAACCCTTGGGGACACAAAACTCCAAAAGGTGAAATTCGTATGATGTCATCTTTATTGGATTTAGCTGTTTTTCCTGGTAATCAAGGTGGACCATTAATGCATATTATTGCTGCTAAAGCAGTTGCATTTGGCGAAGCTTTACAAGATGAATTCTTTACTTATGCTATGCAATTACAAAAAAATGCTAAAGCTATGGCTGAGGCATTTGTAGCTAGAGGATACGAAATCATTTCTGGAGGAACAGACAATCACATGATGTTGATTGACTTAAGAAATAAAAATATTTCTGGTAAAGATGCAGAAAATGCTTTAGTGAAAGCTGAAATTACAGTAAATAAAAACATGGTTCCATTTGATGATAAATCTCCTTTTGTAACTTCAGGTATCCGTGTAGGTACTGCAGCTATTACAACTCGTGGTTTAGTTGAAGAGGATATGGAAACTATTGTTGCTATGATTGATAAAGTATTAATGAATCATACAAATGAGGATGTTATTGAAGAAGTAGCAGCCGAAGTAAATGAAATGATGAGCGAAAGAGCAATTTTCGTTTTCTAAATAGGTTTAAAAGTATAAATTGTTAAAGGTTTAAAGTTTGAAGGTTTGTGCTAACATTGCGTTGTCACAAAGAATTTGAACTTTAAACTTTTTTCATTTTTAAGACAACTTTAAACATTTTTTTAAATTTTTAAATAATGAAATAATGGGAGTACTGCGTTTACAATTGCCAACAGACCCGAGATGGGTAAATATTGTTGAGAAAAATATTGAAGAAATCTTAACTGACCACGCTTGGTGTGAACAAAAAGCGGCTACAAATGCTATTACGATTATAACGAATAACTCTGAACATCAAGATTTAGTGCAAGATTTATTGGCATTAGCCAAAGAGGAAATCGACCACTTTGAGCAAGTCCATAACATTATCATTAAAAGAGGATTAAAACTTGGGAGAGAACGCAAAGATGATTATGTTAATGAATTGTATGCTTATATGAAAAAAAGCATAGATGGTAGTCGCGTTTCTGGTTTAGTGGAGCGATTATTGTTTTCTGCCATGATTGAAGCAAGAAGCTGTGAACGATTTAAAGTGCTTTCAGAAAATATTAAAGACGAAGAATTAGCTTCTTTTTATAGAGATTTAATGGAAAGTGAGGCAGGACATTATACTACTTTTATAACCTATGCTCGTAAATACGGAGTAGGTATTGATGTTGAGAAACGTTGGAGAGAATGGTTGGCTTTTGAAGAATCTGTCATCTCAAATTATGGAAAGAATGAAACCATTCATGGTTGATTTTTAAATAATAGCAGCCATTTTTAAGTCTAATTCCAATTTACTCCTTTTATGATTACAGTTCTCCCAGCATCCGAAACGGATTTTGCTACGATTCGTTCTATTGCCTACGAAACATGGCCAATAGCTTATGGTGAAATTTTGTCAAAATCTCAGTTAGATTATATGTTGGGTGCCTTTTATAATGATACAGCATTAAAGGAAAGTGTGTCACAAAGAGGACATCATTTTGTTTTGGCAAATGAAGGAAATCAAACCTTAGGTTTTGCTTCTTTTGAATGGAATTACGACCATCAAAAACAAACCAAGATTCATAAAATTTATATACTTCCTTCCGCCCAAGGTAAAGGAGTAGGTAAAGTACTTATAGATTATATCGCCACTGAAGCGAGAAAGCAAGGTTCTCTTACCTTGTGTTTGAATGTCAATCGCTTTAATAAAGCGATTGCTTTTTATGAAAGAATGGGTTTTTCTATCATTAGTGAGGTAAACATCGAGTTAGAACATGGCTACTTGATGGAAGATTATGTGATGGAACGACCAATATAGAAGGAATCTTGTCGCTGATTTGTTTTTTGTTTTATATCAAAATGCTAAGTTGAAAAAGCGTATATTTATGAGGTAACTTTCTTCATAATAAATAAAATGCCATGCGTTCACAAGTAGTTGTAGTAGTATCTTTTTTTTCGATATTTCTAATAAATTGTTCCAAAAAAGAATCTCAAGAAATTCAACCTACCATAAGCGATATTACTGAAAGCGTTTATGCATCTGGCGTAATAAAAGCCAAGGACCAATACATTGTTTATCCTACTGTAAGTGGGATTTTGAAAAAAACAAAAGTGGTAGTTGGTCAAAAAATCAGCAAAGGTCAATTATTGTTTGAGTTAGATAGCGACAAAGCCGATTTGAATACTCAAAACGCTTTATTGGCGTATGAATTGAGCAAAAAAGATAGTCGTTACATTCAAGATAAAATTGCCGAATTAGAGTTGAAAGTTTTGGCAGCGAAAGACAAACTACTTTTGGATGAATCTATTTATCACAGGAATCAAAAAGCATTACAGTATGAAGGAATTTCCCAAGTTGATTTTGATAGAGTAGCGCAAACCTACAAAAGCTCGAAAAGTAATTTTGAAATGGCTCAGAAACAATTGGCTCAATTCAAAAGCCAACTACAAAATGACCAAAGTAAGAATGCAATCAATTTAAAAATTAGCCAAAAAAGTCAAAGTGATTTTGCTGTAAAAAGTGAATTTGACGGTCAATTGTTCGACTTGCCTGTTAAAGAAGGAACCTTGGTGACACCCCAAACACCGATTGCTACGATTGGGAAAAGTAATACTTTTATTCTTGAATTGGATGTCGATGAAAACGATATGGTTCGAGTGGTGTTGGGACAAAATATCGTTGTTACTATGGATAGCTATAAAGGAACTGTTTTTGATGCAGTAGTTTCAAAAATTTATCCCATAATGGATGAGCGTTCGAGAACTTTCAAGATAGAAGCTCAGTTTGCAAAAGCTCCTCCCAAGTTGTATCCTAATTTAACAGCAGAAGCAAATATCGTTATTCAAACCAAAAAAAACGCACTCACTATTCCGAAAGAGTATTTAATAGAAGGTACTTATGTTTTGGTAAATAAAGATGAAAAACGAAAAGTAAAAGTCGGTTTAAGTGATTACAAAAAAGTTGAGATTTTAGAAGGATTGCAAGCCAATGAAACGCTTTATAAACCGAACTAATGAACTACAAGCTTATCTTAAACATCGCTTTGCATTTGTTGCGTGCCCGCTTAAAACAAACCATTGTGGCAGCAATTGGGGTTACCTTTAGTATCGCTATGTTTATTTCATTGGTTAGTTTTATGAACGGACTCAATGATTTATTAGATGGATTGATGCTAAATAGAACACCTCATGTTCGCTTGTATAACGAAATAAAACCTACGGCTAATCAACCCATTGATTTATCAAATCGCTATAAAAATACTACCAATTTTATCCGTTCGGTCAAGCCTAAAGATAGAGGGAAATCAATATATAACGGAATTCCAATTATCAAAGCTCTTAAAGAAGACAAACGAATCATTGATGTGGCTCCAAAGGTAGTGGCTCCTGTTTTTTTTAATTCGGGAACTATTGAGATTTCTGGAGTGGTGAATGGAATAGATGTTTTAGCAGAAGAAAAATTGTTTCAAACCAGCGATTATATCATCGAAGGAAAGATAACCGATTTGGTGCAAAACAATAGCATTATCATTGGTAAAGGATTGGCGGATAAAATGCTATTGATTGTTGGAGACCGAATCAAAGTCACCACATCCAAAGGGAATTTGGCAACCTTAAAAGTAGTCGGGATTTCTCAAATTGGTATTGCAGAAATAGACGATACAATGTCTTATACTTCTTTAGATACGGCTCAAAAAATGTTGGGGGAAGCCACAAATTACATTACGGATATTCAGATTAAATTGTTTGACATGACTTCGGCACCTCTTGTAGCCAAAGAATTGCAAGCAACGTATCAATTGGATACTATCGATTATCAAACGGCCAATTCACAATTTGAGACCGGAAGTTCTGTGCGAACAATAATTTCCTATGCGGTTGGAATTGTATTGTTGATAGTGGCAGGTTTTGGAATTTACAATATTCTAAACATGATGATTTACGAGAAAATGGACAGTATTGCTATTTTGAAAGCGACTGGCTTTTCAGGAAATGACGTCAAGTGGATTTTTGTTTCGTTATCAATAATTATTGGTTTGGCTGGAGGTATTTTTGGTCTCATTTTTAGCTTTATTTTTACTTCAATTATTGATGTGATTCCTTTTGAAACTGCGGCTTTACCAACGGTCAAAACGTATCCAATTAATTTCAATATTTTGTATTATATCATCGGAATTGTATTTGCGTTGTTCACCACGACTATTGCAGGTTTGTTTCCTGCTTTAAAAGCCAGCAAAGTAGATCCAGTAGAAATTATTAGAGGAAAATAAAATGGAAAATAAAGTACTGCAAACTATCGGATTGAGTAAATATTTTTATGATCCTGTAAAATTTCAAGTATTGAAGGAAATCGATATGAGTATCAATCATGGCGAGTTTGTTTCGATTGTAGGTAAATCAGGCTGTGGAAAATCAACGTTGTTGTATTTGCTCTCGACTATGGATACAGATTATGATGGTCAATTGTTTGTGAATAATGAATTGATTACGGGAAAATCAGATAAAGAATTGGCTTTGATTCGCAATGAAAAAATCGGCTTTGTTTTTCAATTTCATTATTTGCTCAATGAATATAATGTGCTGAAGAACGTAATGCTTCCGGGTTTGAAATTGGCTAAGTTTTCTGAAAAGGAAATTGAGCATCGTGCAATGGAGCATCTGAAAACATTAGACATGCACGAACACGCTTTGAAGTTGCCGAATCAATTGAGCGGTGGACAAAAACAAAGGGTAGCTATAGCGAGAGCGTTAATCAATGATCCTTTAATCATTATGGGAGATGAACCTACAGGAAATTTAGATAAAAAAAACAGCGACTTAGTGTTTGATATTTTTAAGCAATTGACCCATGAGCAGAAACAGACGCTATTAATTGTAACGCATGATAATGATTTTGCAGAGCGTTCAGATAGAACAATAACCATGCAAGACGGTCGAATCATAAAAAGTTAATCTACTAGAATTTCGTGTTTAAAAAGTAAGCCTTTTACTTCGTTGAGACTGAAAGTTGCCTTTTTGAGTTTGGTCTTGGAAGGGTCTATAGTATAATTATAGCTTGTTTTGAAATTCGCTTTGTTGGCAATAGCTTTGTCAAATTCGGCGCGGTACAAGTCGCAATTATCAAAAATACTTTCGGTTAAGTCAGTTGCCATAAAATCTACCGCAATTAAACTACAATTCATAAAAGTGGTTCCTTTTAGTTTTAAAGTATAAAACTTTGAAAAGTCTAATACACAATTTTGAAAATGTACTTCAAAAATTAATTTATTGCACATTGCAAAATTAACCTCTCTGATTTGACAATGATCAAAAGTAACGGTTCGTAACGCCACGTGATTGATGTGTGCTCCATTAAAATTACACTTTGTAAAAACACAATCAATAAAGGTAACATCCATAAAATTACAAGCCGTAAAATCACAATTTTCAAAAGTACAACACTCGAATTCATTATGGTTCAATTCGTCTCTGCTGTAGATGATTTTTTGGTAATGTTGGTCTAGATTGTAGTTTGGCATGCACAAAGGAAGTGTTTTAAAGCAAAAAACGCAATTATCAAGTGATAATTGCGTTTTTTTAGTGACCTCGACTGGATTCAAACCAGTAACCTTCTGAGCCGTAATCAGATGCGCTATTCAGTTGCGCCACGAGGCCTTTTTTACTTTTTAAGACGACTTTTTAAAAAAGTACTAGTGCCTTATTGCGGGTGCAAATATAGGAATAAATGTGTAACTTGCAAGAGTAAAATTGTATAAAAATAAAAAAAAATGACAGTTGATAAGTACATTCGTGATATTCAGGACTTTCCTAAGGAGGGAATTTTATTTAAAGATATTACTCCGTTATTAATTGATACCTCTGCAAGAAAAGAATGTTTGGATATCTTGGTTTCGACCTTGAGAGATAAAGGCATCAACAAAGTAATTGGAGTAGAAAGTAGAGGGTTCTTTTTTGGAACGCTACTTGCGCAAGAGTTAAATGCAGGTTTTGTTCCTGTTCGTAAACCCAATAAATTGCCTTATGATACAATTGCGGCTTCTTATGCCTTGGAATATGGAACAGACACTTTAGAAATCCATACAGATGCAATTCAAAAAGGAGACCGTGTGCTTATTCACGACGACGTATTAGCTACAGGTGGAACTGCGAAGGCTGTTTGTGAACTAGTAGAACAATTAGGAGGTATAATTGTTCAGTGTAACTTCATTATGGAGCTCACTTTCTTAAACGGAAGAGAAAAATTAGGAAGTAACGAAATTTTTGCTGCGATTACTTATTAATTCATTACTGCTATTAGCAATCTAATGCTCTGGTTGTAACGTAATATCTGTAGCCTATTATAGCCATTTGCCATTTTTTAGCTTTGCTGATGTCTAAACGTTGTTTGGTAAAACTTGGTAATAGTATTTTGTTGATTTGAGCTAAAATTTTGTACATAAAAATATTTTTTTCAAAGATATAAAAAAAGACGGTCTTGAAATGAGACCGTCTTTTGTGATTATTTTTTCTGATTTTTCTGAGTATCAGCTTTCGCCTTTTCTATTTCTTTTTTGGCTTTTAGAATTTCTTGTTTCGCTTTTTCTATTTCGGCTTTTGCTTTTTGCATTTCAATTTTTGATAGCTCTATTTCCTTTCTAGCACGTTCCATATCGGCTTGCATATTTTCTCTGTCGTTGAGAGAGCGTTCTACATCAGCTTGAGCTCTTTTGATTATTTTGTTCACATTTACCTCAGTTCTTCCATCTTTAGTTGTAATTGCGATTACGCCGTTTTTGCCATCGTCTCCGTATTTTTCAATAGAGATGTCTCCTTTATAAACATCCATTCTTTCGATTGAATTAGGATCTAATTTGGAATCTAAGTCATCCATACTTACATCCACTTTTTTACCATTGATGTACACTATTGGTTTTTCACCATTTTTACTTCTGGTTACAATTACCTTTTTTTGGATTTGAACTTTTGGTGCGTTTGGAGCATCTGGAGTATCTGGAGCGTCCTGTGCGTCTGCTGCATCAGGAATACTTGGAGCATCAGGTGGAGTTAAATCCTCTTCGTCATCACTAAAAGAAAAAGCAAAGTTAGATTCTTCATCATCAGAAGAATTTAGTACTATTCTTTTATTGATTTTTCCTTTCGGATTGGCTTTTCCAGTATAAAATCCGATACTTGATTTTCCTTTGCTATCGGTACTTTTTATGAAAGTGATAGGTGAAATAGGACGGTCGCTATCAACCTGATTGGTTCCTTTGTTGCCGTTTTTGTCATCAAATTGGACTTTGATTCCTGTAATTTCTTGATTCGCATTACGCTTAACTTTCGAAATTTTTAGGTTAATACCGTGTTGGTCTTTTAGTAATTGTGCTTCTTGTTTTAACTTGGTATCAGAAGTATTTTTGTCTATGACTAAAATGATGTCCTCTGTTGTTGTTTTGGATGATGTAGTGTGTGTTACTGTTTTTTCCTGAGCTAAAACCTTAATTTGGAAGATAAATACAAAGGCGATTAATGCTGGAAGTATCAGCGCGTACTTCCACGAATTCCATTTTTTTGATTGATTTTTGTTTAACATAACGATTCGTTTTTTGATTAATGATTGATAAAAATGATTGGTAAGGGCAACACAATTTTCGTGTGTTGTTATTTTTAAAAGTGCCATTTGATAGGCCTTTTTGTTGTCTAGTCGTTTGGTAGCTTCGTTATCTGCAATGAATTCTAGGTTTTGAAGTATGGCTCTTTGGTACAACCAAATAAAAGGATTGAACCAAAATACGATAGTAAAAAAGCGAATAATCAAAACATCTATGGTATGGTGTTGCTCGCTGTGTACTTTTTCGTGTTCTAAAATGCTTTGTAATTCTGATGGCGAATACAAAGAAGAATTGAAAACAATCGTGTTGAAATACGAAAATGGCGCTATTTTTTCTGGAACATCAATCAATTTGAAGTCGGCTTGTTGTTGTGCTTTGGTTTTATACAATACTCGATTCAAACTCCAATAATCCATTCCGAATTTGATGAAGAACAAAGCAGAGCCTACTATATAAATGGCAATGGCAGTCAAATACCAATTTATTTCAAAGGTTTCCTCAGGCGCAATTTCCTGCATTGGCAGTTCAGAAATAGGAAAAGTGAGTGGAGTAGGGTTTACCCAAACGATTTTGGTTATGTAGAATAACGGAAGCACCACAGCTGTTCCTAATCCAGCGATTAAGAAAAAGCGATTGGCTGTAAAGAAAGTTTCTTTTCTTAACAAGAAATAGTAAGCCAAATAAAATAAGGCAATCAAACCGCTTGCTTTTAGTAAGTAGATATAGATGGTTTCCATAACGCTTATTTTTGTTCAATCATCGCTAATATTTCTCGTAACTCTTCAGCAGATATTTTCTCTTCTTTCGCAAATTGCGATACCATATTCTTGTAGGAACTGCCAAAAAAAGTTTCTATGGCATTCGACATAAATTTCTTGCGATAGTCTTCAATTTTAACGACAGGGAAATATTGATGGGTGTTACCAAAAGCGTTGTGCGAAACATATCCTTTCTCTTCTAGATTTCTGACAATAGTAGAAAGGGTGTTGTAGTGGGGTTGTTCTTCTGTGATTTCTGCTTGAATTTCTTTTACAAAAGCTTTTTTTAGCTTCCATAAAATATGCATAATTTCTTCTTCCTTGTTGGTTAATTTTTGCATCTTGATTAAGTTTGATTTAATGACAAAACAAACCTACAACTATTTTTGTAGTTGACAAACTAAAAATATAGTTATTTAACTAAATTTTAAGTTAGTTCAAATTTTACTATCGCAAAATGCAGTAAAATAAGGAGTTATTGGTTTTCTTTGCGAACCAATCGCATTACCCAAATACAACCCAAAATGGATACTACGCCCAAGAAAGCCATAAAAAGCCAATTGTTTTGGTAGCCAAATCGACTGATAATATCCATTCCTGTTTTGGAACTAACGATATGAGCCAAACTAAAACTCATCGTAAAAAGGGCCATATAACGCCCTTCGTGTCCCTTGGGAGCTCGACTCAAAGCAAAAGAATTCGAAAAAGGAAAAATGAACATTTCTCCAAAAGTGATAAACAATAAGCTAATTACTAAAAAGCCCACCCAAAAATTGAACAACAACGCTAGGAAACTAAATGACATACAAACGCAGCCCCAAAGAATGATTTTGAGTTTGTTCACGTTTTTGCGTTGGGAAGCGCTTACGATAGGCATTTCGAGAAAAAAGATAATCAATCCATTCAACGACAATAGCAATCCGCTTTGAAATTCAGTCAAGCCAAATTGTTCTTTATGGTACAAAGGCAAAGTTGTAAATAGTTGAAAAAATAACACTGCTGTAATGAAACACACAAACAAGAAAATCCAAAAAACCGTGTCTTTAAACACCGAGATTCTTGTAGCATTGATTTCTTTCAGTTTTTCTTTGTCGATAGTGCTTTTCTTTTCTTTTACCAAAAGGGCAAAAATTAAAATAGAAAAAATACACGAAGCACCATCTACCCAAAACAATCCTTGATACCCCATTCCCATAATGATTAAACCGCCCAGCGCTGGTCCAGCTGCAAAACCTAGATTTACGGCCAATCGCACTAATGTCAAGGCTCTAGTTCTGTTCTCTGGTTTGGCATAAGTTCCTAACGAAACAAACATTGCGGGTCGAAACATATCGGCTATCGACATAATAAAAAACATACTGAAGCACAATCCCCAGAAGGAAGTCACATATTGCACAAAAAAGAACAACACTCCAGTAGTGAATAAACTGAAAATCATTATTTTGTAAAACCCTATCTTGTCAGATAGTTTACCACCTAGCCAAGAACCGAGCATAGAGCCTAAACCAAAACATACCATAATCCATCCGACTTGGCCAAACGAAAAACCAAGGTCTTCTTTCAAGTATTTGGACAAAAAAGGCAACACCATCGTTCCAGCTCGATTGATGAAAGTCATTAAAGTAAGTATCCAAATTTCTCTCGAAAAGCCTCGGTAATTGTCAAAATAGCGTTGAATGGCAGTGGTCAGCATCTTTTTTTTCGTTTTGCCAAAGGTAGTAACTTTGTTTGGAAGCACTTTGCTGACTGCTAACTTTAAGTTATTTTTGCCAAAAATGACTCAAAGATGAAAAAAGCACTGCTTGTATTGATGATTATTTGCTCAAATTGGACTTTCGGACAAGCTCAAAAAGGTAGCGAAGCCGTAGAAAAATTCCAAAAAGAACTCAATGAAGAATATGCTTCCGCTGAAAAAAGTCCTTTGCTCAAAGAGGATTTAGCCGTTTTCAAAAGCTTGGATTTTTTTCCTTTCAATCCCAACTTGCAAATTGAAGCCCGTTTTGTTCGTACGCCGAATGAGAAGGTGTTCGAAATGAAAACCTCTACGACAAGAAAACCCTTGTACATTAAATTCGGAGAAGCACATTTCAAAATCGATGGGAAAGATTTAGTGCTCAATATTTATCAAAACATCGAACTTTCCAAAAAGAAAGAATACATAGACTATTTGTTTTTGCCTTTTTCTGACCTGACTTGTGGCAAAGAAAGTTACATCGGCGGACGCTACATCGATTTGAAAATCCCAACAAGCGATACCATTTTTATCGATTTCAATACGGCTTACAACCCTTATTGCGCTTACAATCACAAATATTCTTGCCCTATAGTGCCGCTTGAAAATGATTTGCCAGTAGCCATAAATGCGGGAGTAAAAAAGTTTCACGACTAAATGAAATATTTCAATTTACATACGCACAAAGCCACCCAAAATCCCAACCGAATCGAGTTGGTCAATCAGTATCCAAACGAGTTCGAGAACTCTTTTCCCTATTATTCCATTGGCATTCATCCTTGGTATATTGTGGAGGAGCGGATAGTAAGCGATTTGGAAATCATCGAGCAACAACTCCAAGCCCCCAATTGTTTGGCCTTGGGCGAGTGCGGTTTAGATAAGCGAATTGCCATTCCCTTGGAGGTGCAACAATCCGTTTTTGAACAACAGTTGCATTTGGCGCAAAAGTACAACAAACCTGTAGTGATTCATTGTGTGGCGGCGTATCAGGAGGTAATTGCTAGTAGCAAAAAGTTAAAAATCACTGTTCCGTTACTCATTCACGGATTCTCTAAGAACGAAATCGTGGCACAATCGTTACTCAACAACGGATTTTATCTGTCCTTCGGGAAGTATTTGGTTCAAAATCCAGCCTTGGCAAGCGTTTTTCAAAAAGTGCCAGACCATCAGTTCTTTCTAGAAACCGATACCATCGAAAACGGAATCGAAGAAGTCTACGCTTTGGCCGCCCAATACAAAAACACAACCGTTGAAGCCATACAGCAACAAATCAACGCAAACATAAAACGAGTCTTTGGACTAACTCTCGATTGATTTTAGAATAAAATGAGTTTTTAGGAGCAGAAAAAATAGGCATTTTAGCCAGCAAAGTCCCGTTATCCGCTATATCTTTGCTTTTTTAAAGAAAAAAAGCAAAGGATGCCGCTCCTACCGGGGCTAGAAGGCAAGATTGGATTTTCAAATAAAGAAAAATGATAGGCAATTAGATAGTTAAATTTCAAATATTTTTATTTCCTGCAAGGTTTTCAAAACCTTGTAGGTATGTTTCATAAATTTAAATAAATACTAAGTCAGAAAAAGACTTTGTAGGAAAACGATTAATAACAAAGAATAACTTTAAACAAAGAATATGGCAGAGTGGACCGAAAGAGCCGAGCTTTTATTTAAAGCCGAAGGATTACAAAAATTACAAAACGCCAATGTATTAGTCGTAGGACTAGGAGGAGTAGGCTCATTTGCTGCCGAGTTTTTGGCAAGAGCAGGCGTAGGAAACATGACCATTGTAGATGGAGACGTGGTAGATATTACTAATATCAATCGTCAATTACCAGCTTTACATTCCACTGTAGGGCAACCCAAAGTAACCGTCGTTGGCGACCGATTAATGGATATCAATCCCGCGCTTAACCTTACTCGAGTACAAGAGTTTTTATCTCCAGAACGCGCTTTAGAAATTGTTTCAACCGATTATGATTATGTTTTGGATTGTATCGATAGCGTAACGCCAAAATTGAATTTGATTTTGTCAGCCAAAAGAAACAGAGTCAAAATCATCAGTAGTATGGGAGCAGGAGGTAAAATGTTGGCTTCAAAAGTAAAAGTCACAGACATTTCCAAAACAATGAATTGTTACTTCTCCAAAACCATAAGACGTCGCTTAAAAGAATTAAAAATCAACAAACTGAAAGTAGTTTTTTCTTCAGAAATTCAAGACCCAAATAGCTTAAGAATGACAGATGGTTCTAATTTCAAGAAATCTTTTTACGGAACTAACAGTTATATGCCAGGTCTTTTTGGTTTGCATGCCGCAGAGACTGTAATTCGTCATTTACTGAAGAATTAGTCCTTAGTACCTAGTGATTAGTAATTAGTTCAATACAAATAAAGCGACTCAGAAACTTAGTTTCTTAGCTATTTAGCAACTTAAAAAAATATGATACAAACTGTAATTTTTGATATGGATGGGGTAATTGTAGATACAGAACCTGTTCATCGTTATGCCTATTACCAATTATTCGAAGAATTAAATATTACTGTTCCCGAGGAAATGTATACTTCTTTTACTGGTTTTTCAACTCGAAATACTTTTCAAATTTTGAAAACTAATTTTGATTTATCACTAGACGTGGAGGACCTGATTCAGGAAAAACGCAACCGTTTTAATGATGCTTTTGATACCAAAGAAGATTTAACTTTATTGGATGGCGTAGAAAATTTAATTAAAGATTTGCATCAAAACGGAATGCAGTTAATTGTAGCTTCATCAGCTTCAAAAGTTACGATTGATAGGGTGTTTACTCGTTTCAATTTGCATCAATATTTCTCTCATATTGTTAGTGGTGAAGATTTTCCACAGTCCAAACCGCATCCAGCCATTTTTGAGCACGCGGCGAGCCTCTCAATTGCTCCCAAAGAAAACTGTATCGTCATTGAAGACAGTACGAATGGTGTAAAAGCAGCCAATGCCGCAGGAATTTTTTGTGTTGGATATAAAAGTTTTCATTCCAAAGACCAGAATTTAGAAACAGCAGATATTGTGATAAACGATTTTAATGCAATAAATGCAAAAATGGTATCCAATTACGGGTTCAAATTATAATAAAATTAACAAATCAAAAGCTTCTTATTTGTAAATTTGAGCCACTAACTTAATTAAGACATATGAAAAAAATTATTATTGCTTTAGCGATTTTTATTGCGAATTTCACTATCGAAGCACAAGTAAAAACGCCAGCTCCAAGTCCAAAAGCGACTATTATGCAAACAGTAGGTTTGACAGATGTAGAGGTGGTGTATTCAAGACCTGCTGCCAAAGGAAGACCAGTTTTTGGAAACTTAGTTCCTTTTGGGAAATTATGGAGAACAGGGGCAAACGCCAATACTACAATTTCATTTTCAGATGACGTAGTGATTGATGGTAAAACCTTGAAAAAAGGAAAATATGCTTTGTACACTATTCCAAAAATCGAAAGTTGGGAAATTATTTTCTACACGACTACAGACAACTGGGGATTGCCAGAAGAATTCAAAGAAGCTAATGTGGCTTTGAGAACTACTGTAAAAGAAGAAGCTTTACCAAAAGCAGTAGAATCATTCACTATCGGAATCAATAATCTAGATTTGAATTCTGGACATTTGGATTTAGCTTGGGAAAATTCTTCAGTATCAATGAAATTTGAAGTACCAACTCAAAAAATAGCTACAGCAAGCATCGAAAAAGTATTAGCTGGTCCAACGGCGAATGATTATTTTTCGGCTTCTCAATATTTATTCCAAGCTAATGGAGATATTGCAAAATCAAGAACGTATGTTGACAAAGCTTTAGAATTAAGCACTGAAAAACCATTTTGGTTCTTGCGTTTGAAATCATTGATTCAAGCAAAACAAGGTGATAAAGCTGGTGCTATCGAAACTGCGAAACAATCTCTTGCAGCAGCTGAAGCTGCTAAAAACCAAGATTACGTAAAAATGAACAAAGACAGTATTGCAGAGTGGAGTAAAAAATAAGCTGCAATTGTTATCTTATAAAAATCCCGTTCTTATCATAAGAACGGGATTTTTTTTGCTTTAAGGGTTATAAAAACTCATTTTTTATCTTTTACTGCTGCTGCAATAAGGTCAACATCTACGAGTTCTAACGATTGTACCATATCTTTTACAGTAGTTTTATATTTTTTAAAGTGAACTGTTTCAATGTGAGATTTATAAGCAATTGTATCAGCATAGATTTCTAAGATGGTAATGTTAGTTGGTACATTCTTATCCGAAACTGCATAGTAAGTTAGTACACCTGGTTCTAGCTGAATGGCTGCATTCATTTGCTCTTTTAAAGCTTTGTTATAGGCATCAAGATGTGTTGGATGCACTTTTATTTTTGCAATCCGAACCATTTGTTTTTTTTCTTGAGCTATTGTATTTTCAGCAACGAATAAAAACAATACCATTAAACTTATTAGCAATAGCTTTCTTTTTTTGGTAGCTTTCATCTGCATAGAATTTATTTTATAAAAGTATTGCTTTCAATGATTTTTTATCATTTAGCTATTCACCCTCAACGGCTATTTCCTTTTTTGGCACTACCATTTGAATCAAAACAGACAAAATAATTGTTAATAAGGCACCAATAAAATTCAACCACAAGTAGCCTAATTTTTCTTCACCACTCGGATAGATGAAAATCGCAAAATAGTAGATGATAAAAATGGTAATTTGACTGATTACTGCGCTATAAAATACGGCTTGTGATTGTACTTTTTTGATATAAAAACCAACTAAGAATATCCCTAATACAGTACCGTAAAAAATAGAACCAATGATATTAACCAACTGTATTAAGTTCTCGAATAATGTTCCAATACAAGCAAAAAGAATAGCGATTACTCCCCACATCAAAGTGAAAAACTTCGTAGCATTCAAATAATGTGTCTCTGATTTTTCGGTTTTGAGATTGCGTTTGTAAATATCAATTGCTGTTGTTGAAGCCAAAGCACTCAATCCAGAAGCCGTAGAGGACATAGCCGCTGAAAGAATAACCGCCAACAACAAACCGATTAAACCTTTAGGTAGATAGTTGAGTACAAAATGAAAAAACACATAATCTTTATCATTCGTTTCGCTATCGGGGTCGGCTTTGGTGATAATGTCTTTGGCGCGGTCGCGTAAATCTTTTTCTTTATTCGATAAAGCTACCAATTCCTTGCGCAAAGTAGGGTTGTCATAATCCTGATTCAATTGGTCGATGTACAAAAGATTAATAACTTTCTTGTCTTCAGAAAGCGCATTAAGTTTGTTTTCTAAGGCTTGATATTCCTTTTTGTATTTAGAATTTTCAATCACCGTTTTGTTATTCGGATTGAAGTTAAGCGGTACTGGATTGAATTGAAAAAAAACAAAAACCATAACACCAGTCAATAAGATAAAGAATTGCATAGGAACTTTGAGTAGCCCATTCATAATCAATCCCATTTGACTTTCTCGAACCGATTTTCCAGATAAATACCGTCCTACTTGTGATTGGTCGGTTCCAAAATACGCCAATGCTAGGAAAAAACCTCCCGTTATTCCACTCCAAAACGTATACTTTTGCTCTGGGTCAAAAGAGAAATCTACAATGTTCATTTTATCATTGGCTCCTGCGATGTGCAAGGCACTAGAAAAAGTCATATCGTTGGGTAAGTAGTGTAAGATTAAGAAAAAAGTGATGAACATTCCAGACATTATTACAAACATCTGTTGTTTTTGCGTCACGTTTACAGCCTTGGTACCTCCAGAAAAAGTATAAATAATCACTGAAATACCAATAAAAATATTCATATAGGTCAAGTTCCAACCCAATATAGCCGATAAAATAATCGCGGGTGCGTAGATGGTCAAGCCAGTGCCTAATCCGCGTTGGACCAAGAACAAAACCGCTGCTAAGGAACGAGTTTTTAAATCAAACCTTTTTTCTAAATATTCGTAGGCTGTATAGACTTTGTATTTGTGATAAATAGGAATGAAGGTAGCACATATTAATACCATTGCAATGGGTAATCCAAAATAGAACTGTACGAAACCCATACCATCGTGATACGCTTGCCCGGGAGTGGATAAAAATGTGATAGCACTGGCTTGAGTTGCCATCACAGAAAGACCAACAACGTGCCAAGGCGTTTCGTTATTACCCAAAATGAAATCTTCAACGTTTTTACTTCCTTTGGTTTTCCAAACGCCATAAATGACAATGAATAAAAGGGTGGTCAATAAAATAATCCAATCAAATAATTGCATAAGCTAGGCGTATAATTTCATAATGAGACAAAAAATCAATATGTAGACGATATTGGCCACCAATACATAGGTGTAGTCCTTTTTCCAAATTTTTTCTTTCTTGGGTTCCATAGCGGGTCTTTAGTTGTTAATTTTTGGAGCAGGCATTTTGGTCTCTGATTTTACAGAAATGGTATTGGCCATCAATTTAAAAGCACCAAGAACACCTTCTGGTAGTTCTCTAAAAAAGCTTAATCCAGTGTAAATATAATTGCCTTTTCCGTAAGGTGCTACTAACAAAGCTCCGTTTTTTGGAGTTTCGCCTTTGTCATTAGAAGACAAGATAGGAGTGAAGGCAGCATCAAAAGTATTTGGATAATACAATCCTTGTTCTTGTTTCCACCCTTTGAAATCATTGGCCGTAATCTTATTTGGGTAATTCAAAATAGGATGATTAGGAGCCAAGAAACGAACTTCGGCATCTTCTTCCGTTACTCGGTCACGAGAAACTTTTAGCGGATAAGGAGCAAGGTTAGGTGTTACTAAATCATCGGTAGTGTTATACTGAACAATCATTGTTTTGCCTTCTTTGACAAATTCAAATAAAAGCGCTTGTTTGTTAGCCAAAGCCTGAACGGTATTGTAGGCTCGAACTCCAGTCATCACCACATCAAACGTAGCCAAACGCTCGGGGGTAATCTCTTCGGGTTTCAAAATAGTGACTTGATAGCCCATTTGCTCTAAACTTGCAGGAACTTCATCACCCGCACCCATAATGTAGGCGATTTTTTCATTATTGGTTTTCAAATCTACGCGCAAGAACTTGGCCTCGGCATTTTTAAGAATTTGTTGCTTGGTAATATGATTAAAATCGATATTGATTTGGCTTTTGTTCAATTGTTTGTCACCAATAACCACGATGCTTTTGGCTACAATCTCTTGATTGTTTTTAGGTGGAGTTACTGTAAAATAAACGGTTTTTTCGCTTCCTTTTTTATCCAAACTCACTTCGATAAAAGCGGGATTTATTTTCCAATCTTTTCCTAAATCCAACTGAACGATTCCTTTTATTGCATCTTTACCAGCTTTGACTTTCACGCCAACGGTTTTGCTTTTTTCATTGGTAAACAACAAAACTTTTTCTGTAAACGTTGATGTGGCTTCAGGAACTATATCCAAGAAATTGTACATTTCGCCTTTTACATCGTCATTGTATTTGTAAACTACTGTTCGTTCAAAGGGAATTTCAACACCTTCAATGCTTACAGTAAACACAACTTTCGCATCTCTTTCTTTTTCGGGTAATCCAATTTCAGTAGGATTACTTACAGTGTACATTCCCACGGTAGCTTCTTCAGCCAACCAATACGGTTGTGTGTAGGCTATAGTTTCAGGCAGTTGCAAATCAAGGGCAAAGTTGAGCAATTTGTTGGGTTGTAAAACTGCATTCTGAACCGTTGTGTTTTGGTTAGGCAAGGTGGTCACACTTTTTAACACCATCGGAATTGTAGAGCGATTGATGGCTTCTATCTTTAATTTCAGACTACTTCCAGGCGTCGTTTCTTGCGTTGGAGCAACAGCTTCTAGGTATAAACCAGCGCAGGCTGCAATTATTTTTTTGGTTTCGGCTGCTTTTTGTTTTGACCAATGATTTTCGTCTAATTGCAACATCATTTGGTAGGCTTTGACTAGTTTTGGAATGCTAGCTGCAGGATTGTTATGATTGAATTCTTTGCTAATCAAATTTAGGAGTTCACCAATGGCTTTTCCGCCTTTAACACGATTCCAGCTCGTATCAATTCCGTCAAAAAGAGAACCGTTTGTAGGGACTCTTTCGCCATTTAAAAATTCTAAATATTCTGTTTCTTCACCGCGAGTTCCTGTGCTTCCAAATCCTTGTGATTGATGGGAACTTCTGCTTAAAGCAGCAATTTCTTGATTGGATTTTCCAATGTTTGGGTAATAAACCCCAGTTTGCATTGCAATTAGGTTGGTTTTGTCCGCGGCATTAAATTTTTCTTGTGAGCCATAAAACCACCAAGAGGTATTGAAAAACTGGCGTTTGGCTTGCCAAGGTTGAACGTATTTAAGCTGCTCAGGATATACAGAAGGATTGTTGGTTAAATTAAAACTTTCCACACTCAACATTGCAGAAGCGGTGTGATGGCCGTGAGTGGTTCCTGGTGAACGATGGTCAAAACGGTTGATGATTACATCGGGTTGGAATTTACGAATCGCCCAAACTACATCGGCAAGGACTTTTTCTTTGTCCCAAATGGCTAAAGTTTCAGTTGGATTTTTGGAGAAACCAAAATCATTGGCTCTAGAAAAAAGTTGTTCTCCGCCATCAATTTTTCGTGCTTCTATAAGTTCTTGAGTACGAATTACTCCAAGCAGTTCGCGCAATTGTGCTCCAATTAGATTTTGTCCTCCATCGCCTCGAGTTAGCGACAAATAGGCTGTTCGGGCTTTGGTTTCATTGGCTAAATACGAAATCAATCGGGTATTTTCGTCATCTGGATGTGCTGCGACATAGAGTACGGAACCCAGAAAATTGAGTTTTTGAATTTGATTGTAAATTTCAACCGAGTTGGGTTTTGTAGGTTTTTGAGCAAAAGCTAGGGTAGTGGATAGTAATAAAAGGAATGCCGTTTTAACTATAGACTGCTGCATAGAATTTTTTTGTTATTGATACGAATCAAAAATAGTAATTAAGAGTTGGTAATTTTTGTTAATTTTTGTTAATGCTGATTATTTATGAATTTATAGGTCGCATTGCTGTTTTTATTTATAATATTACTAATTTAGGGTTACTTCTTATTTGTGCTTTATTTGTGCTATGAAAACAATAACATATCAACCCGATTACTTAGGAAACGGATTCGAGTATACCACTATTAATCAACCCGATGATTACGAAGGTCAAGTGGTTGCTACGGTTATTAGAAAGCAATGTAGTTTACCAACCACGAAAGCGGTTTTGTATGTACACGGTTTTAATGATTACTTTTTTCAATCGGAGATGGCGCAACAATTTAATGAAAATGGCTTTCATTTTTATGCGCTTGATTTACGAAAATACGGACGTTCTATTTTGCCACATCAAAAAAGTAATACTATGCGAAGTTTAACAGAATACTTTGCTGATTTGGATGAAGCTTTAGATATAATGCGACAAGAAGGTAATGAACAGGTTTTATTATCAGGTCATTCTACAGGTGGTTTATTGGTTACTTTATATGCAGCTGAACGTATTGGGAAAGAAAAATTTGAGGCTGTTTTTTGCAATAGTCCTTTTTATGATATGAATATGCCTCAGTATCAAAAAATGCTTTTGATGCCTTTTGTTGCATTCATAGGAAAGTTTTTTCCAAATGTTTTGGTGCCAGGAAAATTTTCTGAATGCTACGGATACAGTTTGCATAAAGAGCAAAAAGGGGAGTGGGAATACAATCTCAATTGGAAACCTCATTCCGTTCCACCAATTAATGCAGGTTGGATTAATGCCATACATCAGGGGCATTTAATAATAAAAAGAGGAATTACTATTGCAAAACCAATTCTAATTTTGCATTCTAAAAAATCCATTTACTCTAAAAATTGGAGTGCTTCTTATTTTGATGGAGATGCTATTCTAAATGTTGACGATATAAAAAATGGTGCCCAAAAAATTCTCGCTCCTAAGCGTACTATTGTGGAGATAGAAGGAGGAATGCACGATTTGATTTTGTCACCAATTCAAGTTAGAGAAAAAGTATACGCTACTTTATTTGAATGGTTAAAAGCGCTTTGGAAGTAAATTTATTTATAATTAACGGTTCTCGGTTGGTTCAACTCAAAATCCAATAAACCAAAATCACTGGTTTCAAAAGCATTCGTTCTTAGATTTTTATCATCAGGTCCAAAAGTAGTGGGATAGTAAGCAAAAGAAAGCTGAAAAGAACTAAATACCAAATAGTCATTATTGATGATAAAACCCAATCCAATGCTAGAGTAGGTTTGATTCTTCAAGTTTGTTCTTTTATCATTTCCAAGAACTCCAATGGTATAATTAAAAAAAGGATTCAAACGAAAGCCCCAGAGATTCCAAGGGGAATAACTTTGCGTTTGCGCACTAAAAACCATTTTTTTGGTTCCATACAAGGCATTGTTGAATCCGGGAATTCCATTTTCACCATTTAAGGTGATTTGGTCCCCAGTAGATGCCAATCGGTGACTACCTAAAACAACTCGTTGTTTTAAAAATTGTCTGATTTTCCAATCCCCAATTTCGTATAATTTGGTAAAATAATTGGCTTGGAATGTAAATGCAGATTGAGATGTTTTGGAATTCTGAAAAAACGCTCCCCATTCAGCATTCAAGCTAAAGAATCCCCAACGGTAGTAATTTCCAAACGAAGCTCTTGTACCTAAATACAACTGTCCTTTATGATTCTTCCTTTGATAGCCTGTTGTGATACTGTACGTTTTTCCAATGGGAACATCTTCAATAATCCCGTTGTTGAACAAATAGCGTTCTTGGACGAAGTTTCTAGCATTGATACCTACACTCGTGAGTAGTAGTTTTTCGTCAGTATAAAATCCAATACTGTCATAAGCTACTAATGGATTTTCTAAATAATTGATATTCAAGAAACGTCCTGCTACTATCAAGTTGGTAATTTTGCTTCTTTCTGAATTGTCGTTATCTAACGAAAAAGCGTGGCCAAGCCAATAATCATCGGTATTGTATTTGAATCGCTGTTGCGCAAAAACACCATTTTTATCAGCCAAAGTATCCTGTCTAAATCGTTGTTCGTAGCGTATACCGCCGCCCCATTTGGTCAAAGGGGAAACAAATAATCTCGAAGCGTCTAAACTTCTATTGTAATTACTTGTTACTTCTTTTTCATTGGTAGCTTGCAATTTAATGAAGGTTTTACGAAAGTTATTTACGGTGTATTGCAGTAAATGACCGTTTTGACCATCTTTGTAACGATTTGTGTATTCGCCCCGAATTTCGTGACCTTGGCCTAGAAAGTTACGCTCTCTTAGTTTTAGGGTTGTTTCGGTATTGCTAAAAGAAGCATTTGGAATTAAACTCCAAGAATCCAAAACTTGAATAAAAACATCAACATAGTCGGGGTTTTCGGCTACAATTTCCATGTGTATTGCCACACTGTTGACAAAGCGTTGTGTTCGAATCAAACGCATACTTTCTTTAACCATTACCGAATCTAGTGGTTCATTTTCATTGATGAGTAATACCTTGCGAATAGTATAGTCTTTGGATTTTAAATGTAATTTATTGCCCCATTCCTCAGCAGTATTTAGAACCTTTCGAGAGGCATTTGTGTCGATATTTTGTACGCTTTTTCCAAACGGGTCAAGAGTAGTTATTGTAATACTTTTGATTATTTTGCCTTGAAACGGACTATAATTTATTTTGGCAACCTTTTTTTTGGGAAGCTTTGGTTTTATGGGTCTAAAGATTAAGCGATGCAAAAAACTAGTTGCTTTTTTCTTTTGAGAAAATTGTTGGATGTTTTTGTAAATTTTGGCACTATCTGCCTTTTGTTTTTCTTGTTGCGAATAACTCAACTGATATAAAAAAAACAGTACAACTAGTAAAGCAAAATGTCTTGTCTTATGCATAGTTTGTACTGTTTTTAAAGTAATATGTTCTAGTATTACGAAGAAAAGTTAATCTCTTCCTCTTCCGTGATTTCCTTTATCTTGATGTTTTCCGTGACCTCTATCATTATGGTCATCACGACGATTGTCTTGACGCTCTTCATAACGATGTTCCTCTTTGTAATGTCCTCTTGCTTTTTGAGGTTTCCCTTTGTATCCTTTGTAATACTTTACTTTGTGAGCATTGTAATATACATAAGGAGTATTGCCTCTATAGTCAGTTAAAGGTACTTTATATCCGCGATATAAGTCATAGTTACTGCAATAGCTAGGCAATCTGCGTGAACGAATCCATCGTCCGTTACCAAAATAAATATATTCTGCTTTGCGAATATCAAAATAAATTTGGATATCAGGTAAAAAATAATAAGCTACGTTGTCATAACCCACAGGGCCCCAGGCCGGTGGTGAACCAATATTAACGTTAATTGAAACCTGAGCCTTGGTAGCAGTTGCTCCAAAAAGTAAGATTCCGATAATAAATAATTTAATTGCTTTCATTGTATTTAGATTTGGTTAATATTCACTGTAATTTAATCTGTAAATTCATTGTTATTGTCGACGGAGGTCTTTTTTACAATTGAGATTCCTTTTTGAAAAAACAAATTGTTTGGATAAATAACCATTTCACCTTCTTTAGACCGGATAGTTACGTGAAAAGCACCAATATCTTCAATTTCTCCCTCAACGAGGTATTCTTTGTCGTGTATTAAAATAATATCACCAATTTTGAACGGAAACGAAAAGAACAAAATAATTCCCGATGTGATGTTGCTTAAAATAGACCATTGTGCAAACATAGCCACCCCAATAACCGTTGCCACTGATGAAATAGTGATAAAAATATCTTTGGCTTGTACTCCCCAAATTAATATTAAAGTGATTACAGCTAAAATAGTGATTAGAATGTTGATATATTTTATGACTAAATTGGTTCTCCTCTCAATGATTTCACTCTTTTTTGCATACTTCCTTATTAGTTTAGCAATCAATGTTCGAGTTAAAAAAACAAGTAGTAAAAGTATTCCTGTACTAATTTCTTCTTTGAGATATTGATTAAAAAAGTCCATAATTTTATGCTTAAAGTTTATTTAGATAATCAAATACTTTATCCGTTGGCATTCCCATAACGTTAGTATATGACCCCTCTATTTTTGATACCCCAATAAATCCAATCCACTCTTGAATTCCGTATGCTCCCGCCTTATCAAAAGGTTGGTACTTGTCTAAATAATACTGAATGGCTTCGTCACTCAAGGCATTAAAAGTGACTTTTGTGGTTTCGGAAATGACTTCTGTTTTGTTTTTTGTTTTGAAACATACTGAAGTGATGACCTCGTGGGTGTTATTTGATAACGACTTCAAGATTTCAAAGGCCTCTCGTGTATCTTTCGGCTTTCCTAATGGGCAATTTTTGTGCCAAACAATTGTGTCACTAGTAATCAGAAGGTCGTTATCTTGTAATTCGCCCTCAAACGCATTGGCCTTCAGTATAGATAGGTAATTTGTTATTTCTTCACCTTTTAATGTGTTGGGGAAAACTTCTTCTACATCTTTGAGACGAATTTCGAAGTCTAAATCCAAATCTTTAAAAAATTGTTGTCTTCTAGGAGAACCAGAAGCTAATATAATTGAATAAGCGGCTAATTTTGATTTAAGCATTTTGTTGTATAGTATAATTAAGAATAGGCAACATAAAAATTCCAAAAAAGACAATCCATTTTAGAACGGTACTTAAGTGATGAAACTCGGATTTATTTGTTGCCGTTGCTATTTTGATAGTAAAATACAAAAAAGGAGCGATAATAAAAACCAAACTGTAAATGGTGATGAGTTGTAAATCGTTTAAAACAAAATAATGGTACATATAATTGAGAAATAACCCGATAGGGAGTAGGCTCAACAGGGCAATTACTTTGGTTGTTTTTGAAATTCCTAATCGAATAGCCAATGTTCCCATTCCTTGATGGTAATCTCCTTCAATGTCTTCTAAATCTTTGACCATTTCTCTAATCAGATGCAATAAGAAAGCAAAAGCGGCATAATCCATTAGTATGCTAAAAATTTGTCCCATTTGGCGTTGATTTTCTGCATTGGTCACTGGGAAAATATCAAAAATTCCAATGATTATCACGCTTGAAGCAAGTATCAAAGCTACTATTAAATTACCGAGTAGTAGCATTTGTTTTAATGTAGTTGCATAAAAATATAAAGTTGCTGCAATTAATATGAAGAATGCTGCAAAATTAGGTTTGTCAATCACATTTGAAAGATAAAAACCAATGCATACGCCAGTTATTGTAAGGCCAGCGTAAAGATTGTATGCTTCACTTTCTTTTATAGTTTTTCCTATAATTACTTTTTCGGGTTTGTTGATGGCATCAGTATCTTGGTCAAAAATGTCGTTGATTACATAGCCTCCTGCAGCAATCAAAAGTGTTGCTACTACTAATAAAATGTACTGGAAATTAGTTAATGCTAAATTGCAATTTTGTTCGTTCAAAAAACCAAAACGCAATATTAATTGCATTAGTGCTAATAAAATCAGGTTTTGATAACGTATTACTTTTAAATATTTCATAATGGTAATAAAGGGTGTGCGAATGTTATTGGGTAATTGTTTGCTGAATTTGTGAATCAATATAGTCAGTTATAGTTGCTGTTGCCGTTTTAAAATCAAACCATTTGGTATGCTCATTTCTTTTGAACCAAGTCAGTTGTCTTTTTGAAAAACGTCGGGTGTTCTTTTTTATTTCTTCGATAGCAAAAGGTAAATCCCATTCGCCATCAAAATGACTGAACAGTTCTCGATATCCTACAGTTTGCAAGGCGTTTAACGATTTGTGAGGGTATAAATTTAGTGCTTCTTCTACTAAGCCCTGTTGTATCATTATATCGACTCTTAGATTGATTCTGTCGTAGATGATTGCTCTTTCTGCCTCGATACCTATTAGAATTGGGTTAAAATTTCTATTGTTTTTTTGTTGATTTAAAAATGAAGAATAAGGCTTTTCCGTGCCTACACAAACTTCTACAAAGCGCATCATACGTTGTGGATTGAGTTGTGTTTGAGGATTTTCATTGCTTATTTTTTCATAATAAATAGGGTCTAAAGCCTTAAGTTGCTTTTGTAAATAGCTTATTCCATCAGTTTCATAATGAGATTGAATAGCCGTTCTTACGTTTGGGTCTATGTCTGGAAAAGCATCAAAACCTTTTAAAACAGCATCTACATATAAGCCTGAGCCTCCAATTAATACCACATAATCATTGGTTTGAAACAATTCGTTGATTTTAGAAAGCGCTTCTTTTTCGTAATCTCCAACGGTATAATTCTCAAATATGGATTTGTTTTGTATGAAATGATGTTTGGCGGCTTTTAATTCTTCGTTGCTAGGCACGGCTGTTCCTATGGTCATTTCTTTGAAAAATTGCCTGCTGTCGCACGAAATAATTTCGCAATTGTAGTGCTGCGCAAGTTGAATACTCAAAGCGGTTTTGCCAATAGCTGTGGGTCCTATGATGGTGATTAAATGTTTCATTTTTTTTTAGCCCTGATGGGAATGAAAACCCCGGAGGGATTGGAGTTTGTTTTTCTTGGTAGAAAAGAGCGACCAACGGAAGCTCCTTTTATGCCTTAGAAAAACTACTCTAATCGCGAGGAGTTGCAATGTACAGCAGGAATAGCTCTTTATTAAAAGTGGATAATCTTTAGTGTTTTACTTTTTCGAATTTGACTTTGGATTATATTTTTAGCATCTCGATTGTTTTGCATGGGCACTAAAATATTTTTTAATATTTCTGGATTTGTAATCTGATAATTTAAATCATAAAAAGCATATCCTTTGTAAATTCCGTTTTCAATAAGCACTGCGGAACGCTCGCTGATGTTGCGACCTTTGTCTATTACAATCATATTTTGCGTCTCAAAATCATTTTCTTTGAGGAATTGATGTACCCTTTGATTATATTCTTCAGGGGTGATTTCTCCTATGCAAGCTCCGTCACATTCTTTTATTCCGTATTGAAAACATTCTTTTTTGGATTGATACAAGCCAGTTAATTTTTGACACAAATGGTATTTAGTTGTAATCTTGAACAAGGTATTTTTGGCTTCCTGCAAAGAAGAAAATGAAGTGATTTCTTTTTTTCTTCCATCATATTTTTGAATTTTTAGGTTCAAATAGCCATTTTTGTCCTTCTCTGTATAAAGCGCCAATTGAAAAATACTTTTGCGTTGTGCGCGATTCAATATGGGTTTGTTGACTTTTATCTCTTCACTTTCTTTGAGCAGGGCAATCAATTCGCTTCCAGTTTCTTCATAAGTTACGGCAAAAACTTCGGTTTGAATTTTTTTACACTTATTGGATTTTCCAGTAAAATGTTGGTTGATTCTCTTTTTTATGTTTCGGCTTTTGCCAATATAAATTAAGTTGCCTTTGTCGTTATGGATGTAATAAATTCCAGTTCTAGAAGGCATACTTTGTACAATATCCAAGAGTTTTGGAGCGATTCCTTTCTCGATTTCGGTTTTTATAAGTTCTTTTATGATTGTTTTTTCGACATCTTTTTCGAGTAATAACTTAAAAAGTTTTACGGTAGCCATAGCGTCGCCGCTCGCACGATGTCTATCGGCCATTGGGATTCCTAATGCTCGGACTAATTTTCCTAAACTATGCGAAGGTTGTTCAGGTAATAGTTTTTGAGACAATTCAACGGTACAAAGTGTTTTTAGATTGAAATCATACCCTAATCTTCGAAATTCTGTTCTTAAGATTCTGTAGTCAAAACTGGCATTGTGCGCCACCAAAACGCAATCTGTAGTAATTTCTATGATGCGTTTGGCCACTTCAAAAAATTTTGGAGCAGAGCGCAGCATAGCATTATTGATGCCTGTAAGCTTAACCACGAACGGTTGAATTGGAATTTCGGGATTGACAAGACTTATAAATTGGTCTACGATTTCGTGACCGTCAAATTTATAAATAGCAATCTCGGTGATTCCTTCTTCGTTAAATTGTCCTCCTGTGGTTTCTATGTCAAGTATTGCGTACATAGCCCCCTAGCCCCCAATGGGGGAATATATTTGGTTAATATCTAAAATTATTTTCGTCATAATTACAATTATTATTTTTTCCCCCTTTTGGGGTTAGGGGGCTTATCTACCACCAAAGATACTGCTTCCAATTCTAACCATAGTGCTGCCGCATGCTATAGCTAATGGATAATCGCCCGACATTCCCATAGAAATAGTTTTTAGTTCGCAGTTTTCGCTTTTCAGTTTTTGTAGGGTATCAAAAATAGATTTCAAATGGGTAAACTCTTTTTTGATTTGGTTTTGATTATCTGTAAATGTCGCCATTCCCATTAATCCAACTATTCTAATATTCTTCATCTGATTAAAAGTGGAGGAGTTCAACAAATTTTGTAATTCTACTTCATCTAGACCAAATTTTGATTCTTCTTCGGCGATATACATTTGTAATAAACAATCAATAACTCGGTTGTTTTTTTGAGCTTGTTTATTGATTTCTTCTAATAGTTTTAGACTGTCGACTCCATGAATCAATTGTACAAATGGAGCCATATATTTTACTTTATTGGTTTGAACGTGGCCAATCATATGCCATTCAATATCCTTGGGCATTTGTTCCCATTTGTCGACCATTTCTTGGATTTTATTTTCTCCAAAAATGCGTTGCCCCGCTGTGTAGGCTTCCATTAAATCGGTTACGGGTTTTGTTTTTGAAACGGCAACAAGCGTAACGTTTTCAGGAAGGGAGTTTTTTATTTTTAGTAAATTTTCAGCTATTGCCATTGCGTTTGTATTAATTCTTTTTTACAAAGTTTCCTGAACTGAGGAACACAAAGCAAACTTATTAAATTAATACTTGTTTTCATTCATTGAGGCTTGTCTTCTTTTATGAAGGATTAAATTTTATCTTTTATTTAACGATTATGGTATTCTTTTGACCGCTTATTTTGCGGCTAGTTTAATTTTCTTTCTTTTAATTTTTTTATGTAAAAGTCTGTTAAATAGATTGTTGTGATATTTTTTTAATTAAATTTGACTTGAATTTTATTCTAAGATTTAATTTTCTATGTTTTAACTTAAACCATTAATTATGAAAAAGAATTTAATTTTTGCAATTGTGTTTCTCCTAACAGGTTGTTGCCTTTTTTCACAAAATGCATATACCGTATCTGGAGGATTATTAGGTGGTGCTAATTTTAGCAAGTTTACTAATGACAATGTCGATTACAAGTACAAGTTTGGTTTCGATGCTGGAGTTTGGGTTAATTTTCCCTTAGGAAATGTTTTGTCTTTGGAACCTCAGGTGCTCTATTCTCACAGGGATTATACTCCCAAAGACAACGATGGGACTAATGTAACAAGCAAATTAGGATTTATTTCTGTTCCTCTATTTCTTAAAGCTAGCCTTGGTGATAAGTTTGCGATTATGGCTGGTCCAGAATTTAATTATTTGGCCAATTCAAGCGATAGTTTTAACAATTTTGATAAAGAGGATTTTAAAGAATGGTCTACTGCAGTTACTGGTGGAATTGAATTTGCTCCACATTCTAGATTAACAATCTATGGCAAATATAGTTATGGTTTTGTGGATATGTTTCGTTTTGATGATGGTAATACTGCTATTCAAAATGAACCTTACAAAAACAGTTCTTTTCATTTAGGACTTAAGTTCAAGCTTTTTGGTCATAAAGTTAGTAGAGCTAGTGAACCGGAGCCAGTAGCAGTAGCAGTTGCACCAGAACCTGAAAAAGATGCTGATGGTGACGGTATAGTTGATAGTAAAGACAAATGTCCTAATGAGAAAGGGTTGGCAAAATACCAAGGTTGCCCTGTTCCTGATACCGATGGTGACGGTATTGATGATGAAGCAGATATGTGTCCTAAAACTCCTGGGATAACTGGAAATTATGGTTGTCCAGAAATAATTTTATATTACACTAGAGATTCAGCTGATTTGAATGAAACCGATAAAAAGGATTTAGATAAAGTAGTTGTTTTTCTAAAAAACCATCCTGATGTTAATGTGTTTATCGAGGGA
This sequence comes from Flavobacterium sp. RSSB_23, assembly GCF_051547145.1. NCBI lineage: Bacteria > Pseudomonadati > Bacteroidota > Flavobacteriia > Flavobacteriales > Flavobacteriaceae > Flavobacterium > Flavobacterium sp. RSSB_23. Next base: position 71,072 of record NZ_JBPTTO010000003.1, read on the forward strand.
CATACTAGTACTTTAGGAGAAGAGGATTATAATCAGAAACTATCTGAAAAACGCGCAAAAGGAAGTGTAGATTATTTAGTCGCAAATGGTATTTCTGCTAGTAGGCTTTCGGCTGTTGGTTATGGTGAAAAATATCCTATTGGAGACAATAGTAAAGAAGAAGGTAGAGCGAAGAGTAGAAGAGTGGTGGTGAAAATTAAGAAATAGTAGGTGTTAATTTTTAACGAATGCTATTACTTCTCTTAATTTTTTTCTGAAATAGGTTAAAATAAAGCAAGCCCGATGGATTCGGGCTTGTTTCATTTAAATATACTATGTTTACTTAATCAAATTTTGATTTTACTTCTGCTTTTGGCCAACTGTTGTTGGTAACATCAATGTCTGCAGTTTCTAATTTTGGGTCGATTTGGATTTTTTTGATTGCTTTTGAAGTAGCGTATACTTTTTTGGCAGTGTCATTGTTTTTTCTCCAAATTTGTGCAGGATATTTAAAGTTTTCAGTAGTACCATCCTCATAAGTGATTTCTACTAAAATTGGCATAATTAAACCACCTGGCTTGTTGAATTCTACTTCATAAAAGAATTTAGGAGCATTTAAACTTGCTTTTTCTTCTGCAGTTAGTTTTTCGTTTACATAGTCAGCTAGTAACTTGAACTCCTCTACTTTTAATGCTTTTTTATCAGTTTCTTTTAATTCAGAGTTGGTTCCTTCAACTAAGTAAACAAAAGGTCCTTTTTCTTCACCAAAACGACCTCTACGAACTTTTGCATTTTTTAATTCGGTAGTAGGTGTATCGGTTACATAATATTGCTTTACTTCATTTATTCCTATGTCAACAAAGTCAGTTGAGTAAAACCAACCTCTCCAAAACCAGTCTAAATCAAATGCAGAAGCGTCTTCCATCGTTCTGAAAAAGTCTTCTGGAGTTGGATGTTTAAATTTCCAACGGTTCGCGTAAGTTTTGAATGCGTGGTCAAATAATTCGCGTCCCATAACTGTTTCTCTCAAAATATTCAATGCCGTTGCTGGTTTTCCGTAAGCATTATTTCCAAACTGAATAATACTTTCAGAGTTACTCATAATTGGCTCCAAGAATTTTTGGTCTCCACTCATGTAAGGAACAATATTTTTTGCTGGCCCTCTTCTGGATGGGAAATTAGTACCTAATTCTTGCTCCGCCATATATTCCATAAAAGAGTTCAATCCTTCATCCATCCATGTCCACTGACGTTCGTCAGAATTAACAATCATTGGGAAGAAGTTGTGTCCTACCTCGTGAACGATTACACCAATCATTCCATTCTTTACTTGTGGACTCGTTACTCCATTTGCGTCTGGACGACCAAAATTCCAACAAATCATTGGGTATTCCATTCCTTGGTCTTCTGCAGAAACAGATACTGCTTTTGGATAAGGATAATCAAAAGTATGCGATGAATAACTTTTTAAAGTATGAGCAACGGTTCTAGTTGAAGTCTCTCCCCATAATGGATTGGCTTCTTTTGGATATACTGAAGTAGCCATTACAGTTTTTTCACTAAGTTTTACTGCCATTGCATCAAAAATGAATTTTCTAGAAGTGGCAATTCCAAAATCTCTTACGTTTTTGGCACTAAATTTCCAAGTTTTCTTTTTGGTTGAGAACCCTTTTTCAGCAGCTTCCGCTTCAGCTTGTGTTACGATTACTACTGGATTGTCAAAACTCTTTTTAGCTAGCTCATAACGTTTCATTTGCTCTGCTGTGAAAACTTCTGCGGGGTTCAATAATTCACCTGTTGCTTCCATCACGTGATCTGCGGGAACAGTAATGTTTACGTCAAAATTTCCAAATGGCAATGCAAATTCTCCGCTTCCCCAAAATTGTTGGTTTTGCCATCCTTCAACGTCATTGTAAACTGCCATTCTTGGATAAAATTGAGCAATTACATACAATTTATTACCATCTTTTTCAAAGAATTCATAGCCTGAACGACCTCCATCTTGTTGGTAATTGTTGATATTGTACCACCATTTTATAGAAAAAGTGATTTTTTCTCCTGGTTTCATTGGTGTTGGTAAATCAATTCGCATCATTGTTTGATTTACAGTGTATGTCATAGGATTGCCTTTCGCATCTTTTACATACTCTAGCTTAAATCCTCTATCTAAACCTTGTTTTAAATATTCATTAGCGAATCTACTTGGAGCCATAGTCGTCTCAATTCGTTCACTCTCAGCAAGAGGTGATTGAGAGTTTTTTGCGGCTTGATTTTGGTCCATTTGTAACCAAAGGTATTCTAGTTTGTCTGGAGAATTATTGTAATAAGTAATGGTTTCTGCACCACTTAATCTTGAATTTTTATCATCTAATTCGATGTCTATTTTGTAATCAGCTTGTTGTTGGTAATAGGCTGGACCAGGGGCTCCTGCTGCAGTACGAAACATATTAGGTGTAGCCAACAAATCATACATTTGGCTGAACTTATTGGTATCGTATTTACCTTGTTGTTTTGGTGGTGTTGGGGTGGTTTTTTCTTGGGCAAATAGCATTGCCGGAAAGAGTAGGAGTAGGGTAGCTTTTTTCATAAATAAAATAGAAATTTAAGTCAGTGAAAATAGCAATTTTAACGGAACTACTTTCTTTTTATTAGTACTTTAACATTTGTATCTTTGATGAATCGCTAAAGTTTAGGCTATTTTTTGTGCCATTTGCTGTAAAATGCATAATGTTTTGCTGGTCTGAGTTCCAATCCATCAATAAAGAATTCTGAATGTTTAGGTTTTGAATTTTTGCGATTTCTTTAATTGTCAAGTAAGTAACCAGAACATCTTCTTCAACCTCGCTTGATATGTAATTTAAAGTTTGGGATTGTCCATTTACTTTTAGAATTAAATTTTCTGAAAAGTATTTTTTTAGCAAAACCAGCTCTTCAGGTTTCTCAGAACCAATTCCAATTGAGGTTTTTTTATGATACTTTTTTTCTAACGCTTTGTTTAAATCATCTAAGAAAATTCTTGAAGTGATTTGTATCCTTTTCTTTTCAGGTACAAATTGAACTTGAAATATAGCCACATAAAATTTATGCATTTCAAAGGACGAAAGGCTAATGGTTAAGAAGAATAATCCGAAGAGTAAAACAGTTTTTTTCATTTTCCAAAAGTAGTTAAACTTTTAAATTCTTTGTTCTTGCTAATCAAAAAATCATACAACTGAAACGAATCGTTTTGAGTCAAAATCGCTATTGCGTTTTTATCTGCTTCGCAAAAAGAAAGAAATAAAATTATTTCTTCTTCTTTGAGTTGTAATGTTTTTGAAAAAAAGTCAGTGTGTACGCTATTAATTACTTCTACATAATAATTGATGGGTTTTTCTTCTCTGTCTTTTTGTAATGCTTTCTTTTTAAATAGCTTTTTGACATCCTTAAAAAGTCGAACAAAGTCAGTTCCGTTAGCAATTGTTGTTGGTGGCATCAAAGGATTGGTAGGTGATGATTGAGAGTCATCATAGTATTTTCTATCGATATAGTTTTGAAGATTGGGATTCAAAGGTCGAATCTCTTTTTGATTCAAAACAATAACTTCTTTTAACTCGTTATCAAATAATTCAAGTTCTATTTCTAAAAATGGAAGTTCGAAATTTTTGCTGCTAAGAATTACTTTTTTTGGCATGCAAGCCAAACTAGCAAATAGTAAAGTGTCTTTAGGCTGAGCCAAAATTTCAAAATAACCTTGCTCTGAAATTGCTGTTCTTGTTTTGGAACTCAAATTGACAACAGAACCATTCACAACAGCTCCCATACTATTGACTACTTTTCCTTTTAAATTGCTTTTTTCTTGCGAAAAAGCGACTCCAAAAGCAAAAAAGAAGAACAAGATTAGTCTATAATTTTCCTTCATTGCTGTTAAGTTCATTAAAAGTCGAGGCTAATTGAAGCATAGCCACCAGCATTTGGGCTTTGTTGTTGGTCTCTATTAACTTCGCAAAGCTTTTGTTTTCAATGCAATAATATTGAAAGGTATTGATTTTGTCAGCAGCAATATGAAATGATTTTGTGTAAAAATCACTAGTAAATAAGCGTTTTAATTTTGCTAAATTGGTTTCTTTTTTCTCTACTTCTAGTTCTTTTTTGAGCATTTCTTTCCTGCCAGAAAGCATATTGATTAATCCTCCTATGCCGCCTGAGTTGGCTTTTAATCTTCTTTCAGCTACGGTATACGATTTTTGGTTTTTGGGTATAATTCCAAGGTCACGAGCATTGATAGTAGCATATTGATTGATAATTACTTCGTCTAACTCGATGCCTTTTGGAATCATTTCAATGCTGATAAAGTCTTCACAAAAGTCATTGGCTTGAAGCACTTTTCGATAGGCTTCAAAACTTTTGGAAGCAAAAAATAAAACATCGTTAATTTCTGCCTCAATAGTAAATTCCCCATTTTCATTAACTTTTGCGCTTTTTTCAGAATTTAAGTTGACTACTTCAATTTCTGTGAAAATACCTGAATTGGCCAAAATTCTTCCTCGGATTGTTTTTACCTCTTTTGCTTGACCTAAAATACATTGAGTCGCTAAAAAGAAAAACAGCGTTTTCGTTTTATTTATTTTCATCTGAAATGATTTGGTTGTAGCGTTCGGCTAGTTTGATAATCAAAAACTCACTCATTGTTTTGTTTTTGGTCTTCATCGAGTTGACAAAAGCTTGGTCTTCGATACAATAATGTTGAAACCCTTTGATGTAATCTTTGGGGATTTTGAGTTTTTGTATATAAAATTCCTCTTCAAATAGGTATTCTATTTTTTCAAGGAGTTTTTCTTTTCTCTCTACTTGAACTTCTTTTTTGAGCATTGCTGTTCTTCCAGATATGCCATTTAAAATTCCGTCTAGGCTGCCTTTTGTGGCTGTTTGCAATTTTCTTTCGGCGGGTGTAAAATGTTTGGTAGCACTTGGAATACCTAGTTTTTCTGCGGTAATTTCAGGATGACTATTGATGGTTATGTTTTTTAAAACGATACTTTTTAGAGTCATTTCAATTTTTAGCTCTTTATTCGAAAGGTCTGCTTTGGTAATGACTTTTGTTAAGGATTCAAGATTGACGGCACTAAAAACAATTATATCCCCTTCATTGGCTGGGATTCTGAAATAGCCTTCAATTCTGCTTGTAGTGGCTTGGAGAGTAGTTTCGTTTCTGATGTTTACGCCATCAATAAAATTAGATTCTACCGAAATTCTACCCTGAATTGTTCGCTCAGTTATGGTTTGTCCCACGAAGATTGACGTCCAAAAAAGTAATATAAAAAGGGTAAAATTATTCTTCACTAGATAGTTTTTTGTTAAATGTAACCGCTAATTCACTCATTGACAGCTCTAAAAGTTGTTTGTTTCCAGAAGTTAAATAAGAAACTAAATATTGATTTTCGATACAAAAATATCTAAACGAATCTATATACGTTTTTGGAATTTTTAAATTTATCACATAAAAATCATCTTTATAAAGTGTTTTTAGCCGTTCTAATAAACGTTCTTTTTTCTCAATTTCAAGTTCTTTCTTTAGTTTTTTCGTTCTTCCTGTTATTTTGTTGATAATTGGGTCTAATGGTAAAGTGCCACCTAAGATACTCAAAAGATGAATGGGTTTAAAGTCTCCTGCGGTTTTTAAGCGTCTTTCAGCTGGAGTATACTTTTTTTGATTTTCAGGAATGATGCCAATTTTTTCAGCTGTTATTGTATTGGTATTGATAATCACTTCGTTTAAATCTATTGTTTTTGAGCTTAGCGTTACCAAAAGCGTAGTGCTTTGATACTCGGTTTTAGTAATTTTTTTTCTTTTTGTTTCTACACTTATTGATGAAAAATGCAAAATATCTCCCAATTGACATTTGATGGTAAAATGCCCATCAGCATCAGAATTTGTTGTTTCGTTTGAATTTTCATTTTTGATTAAAACACCTTCAATTCCTTTGTTATTTAAAATCACAGTTCCTGATATCATTATTTCCTTTTGCTGCTGCCCCTTGGCAATGTTTAAAATTGCTAATTGAAAAAATAAAGTCAACCAAAATTTCATTCTTACTTTTAAATTGAATTGTGGTAAAAGTATTTCAATATCCTGCCAAATAATTATTAAGGGCATGGTAAAAATTTGTTAATTAAAAATTGGTTTTTATACCTTTATCACTTTAAAAAAAAGAAAAATGAGAAATTGTATTATAGCTAGTACATCTACTTTGCACGGTGGTGGGTATTTGGAGTATTTAATGGCTGATTTAAAATTGCATTTTGCTGGATGCCAAAGTATTTTGTTTATTCCGTTTGCACGACCAAGTGGTATAACACATGATGAATATACTCTTAAAGTAGCTCAAGCATTTGCTAAAATTGATATCGAAGTAAAAGGAATTCATGAATTTGAAAATCCTAAAAAAGCGATTCAAGATGCTAAGGGTATTTTTACTGGAGGAGGTAATACTTTTCTTTTGGTAAGTCAGTTGTACAAATTTGATTTGATGCATTTATTGTCTGAAACTGTAAAAAACGGCACACCATATTTAGGAACAAGTGCTGGAAGCAATATTTGTGGCTTGAGTATGCAGACAACTAATGATATGCCAATTGTATATCCTCCAAGTTTCCAGACGTTAGGCGTTATTCCATTTAATCTTAATCCACATTATTTAGACCCTATTCCTGATTCTAAGCATATGGGGGAAACACGTGAAACTAGAATTAAAGAGTTTCATGCTTTCAATGCAATACCAGTTTTAGGATTACGAGAAGGTAGTTGGCTTGAGGTAAAAGGAGATGTTGTTACTTTAAAAGGAGATTTAAAGGCTCGTTTGTTTTTGCAAAACCAAGAGCCTGTTGAGCTAGAATCAGGTTCTGACTTGAGTGGATTGAAATAAAAAAGCCGAAACAAATGTTTCGGCTTTTTAAAGAGCGAAAGACGAGGCTCGAACTCGCGACAACCAGCTTGGAAGGCTGGAGCTCTACCAACTGAGCTACTTTCGCATTAATTTTTTTCAAAAATAAATAAATTTAAAACTTGTGTCAAGTTAAAATTTAAAAATTTTATAAGAACTAATAGAATCAGATTCTACTTAGAGCGAAAGACGAGGCTCGAACTCGCGACAACCAGCTTGGAAGGCTGGAGCTCTACCAACTGAGCTACTTTCGCATTATTGTGGTGCAAATATAGATAAACATTTCACTTATTTGCAAATTTTAGAACAAAAAAAAATCACCCAAAAAAGGCAGTTGTTTATAATTAATTTAAAACTAAATTGTTATACATTTATTTTTTTATAAAAAAAATGATGCACATAGAAGAAAACAATGAATTAGCAGTTACTTTTGTAGCAATACACCCAAATAGTGCGACAAGAATAGTCAATTGTATGTTGTTATTTTGAAAGTGATGATAGATGAAATCTCTTTTTTTTTCATTTTGACTTGAAATGATTTTTAGGCATAACTTATTTTACCCGAAAGTTGTTTTAGTAATCACATATTTTAAATAGTCATAATTTCAAAGTATATCAATTTTAAATCAAAATGAAATTAGGGATTTGAATTATGTTTTTGATTCTAGTTCTGTTGTGTTTAAATTAATTAATATGAAACAATTTTACCTTTTGCTTATTTTTTTATTGTTGCTAAGTTGTAATAAACAAACAGACACTTCTGTAAAAACAATAAAAGCTAAAGCTGTAATTATACCAAGAATTAAGGTAGAAGGTAATGCTATTGAAATTGATAGCGCTATAGTTTTATCTTTCGAAAATCAAAAACTACTTGAATTTTATAGAGCTACGGGATTTAAAACCGTATGGCAATCAGATATGCTCCGTAAAGTCGTTTTGAATGCCATAAAGGATTCACATAAAGAAGGGTTGTTTCCTGATGATTATAAAATAAAAGTTTTAGAAGCACTAGAAAACAAACACGCTCTTCTTAAAAAGAAGGATTTGATTAACTATGATTTAGTATTAACTCTAAATACTCAATTGTTTTTGACTCATTTAAAACTAGGAAAGTTAGACCCAAAAAAAATATACAATAATTGGGATATTGAGAGAGCACCTTTTGATGTAAACGAATTACTCGCTGAATCATTTGCTAAAAAAGATTTTGTAGTAACAATTGATAGTTGCAAGCCAAATTCAAAAGTTTACAATCAATTAAAAAAAGCTTTAGAGTTGATTGAGGAGTTTTCTGATTCTGATTTTTCTTCTATCACATTTGCAGATAAAATAGTTGCCAATGATACCAATCCTAAAATTATAAGCATAAAAAAAAGATTATTATTTTGGAATGATTTGAATAGTTCAGATAGTTTGACGGCAATTTATGATTCTAAAACTGTTGCTGCAATGAAATGCTTTCAAGTGAGACACGGACTGGCTCCAGATGGTGTAATTGGAGCAGGAACAATTGAGGCATTAAATTTTTCTAAATCCAGTAGGAAGAAGCAAATTTTGGCTAATCTTGAGCGTTGGAGATGGTTTCAGATGGTTCCAGATGAAGATTATATAGTTGTTAATATTCCGGATTATAAATTAATTGTAGTTGAAAATAACGATACTACAATTACTCAGAAAGTTGTAGTTGGTACGAATAAAAGAAAAACACCAATATTGAATTCGTATTTAAAAACAGTTGTGCTAAATCCTACTTGGACCATACCTCCAACTATTTTGAAAGAAGATGTAGTTCCGGCTATGAAAAGAAATCGTAATTATCTTTCAAATAAGAATATTAAAATCTATGATGCGAGTAATAATGTAGTTTCTCCAGAGAATTGGAATGCCTCTAGACCTCATAATTACAGATATGTCCAAGAGCCTGGCCCTAATAATACGCTTGGAGAAATGAAAATTTTATTTCCCAATCATCATAGCATTTATTTGCACGATACGAATCATCGTAACTTATTTGGTTTGAACAATCGTTCGTTGAGTTCGGGCTGTATTAGAGTAGAAAAACCGCTTGAATTAGCAGGGTATTTTTTGAATCATTCTGAAAGTTGGTCCAAAGAAAAAATTGATTCTGTTGTTGCCACAAGAAAAACACATTATGTAAAAATTGAGAAAAAATACAATCTTTATATATGGTATTGGACAGCTTGGAGTTTAAAAGGTAAGCTCCAATTCAGAAAAGATATTTATGATTATGATGCTGCTTTATATGAAAAGCTAAGAACTTAATTTTTCTATTATCTCTTCAGATTTTCTTGAAGGATGATAAATAAACAAAATCGATTGCTCCTTAATAGTATTAATGATTGGTAAAGTTAAATCATTTGGTAATGCTGGACATCCTTGACTTCTGCCTAATCTTTTGTGTTGCCTGATAAAAGATTCAGAAACATAATCAGCACCGTGAATAACCACTGCTCTAGAACGTGCATTACAATTTATCCCTTTTTCTAAACCATCTAATTTAAGAGACAATCCGTGTTTTCCTTTGTATACTTCTCCCGTTACATAAAAGCCAAGGCTACTTTGGAAAGAAGATGTTTTATTTGAAAAATTCGTTGCAAACTCTTCCCCAGTATTTCTTCCATGTGCTACTAATGATTGAAATAATACTGTATTTGTTGCTAAATCAATTACCCAAAGTCTTTTTGTATTTGATGACAAACTAAAATCAACTAAGGTTAAAATTTCTTTTTTAACCAATCCTTTTTCTTTTAGTTTATAATAGCCCTTTAATGCTTCTGAAAAGCTATCAAATTGAGGAAGGATAAATTGATTAGCATTTAAATTGTTATACACGGACTCAACTATTAAATCAGCTTTGGATTTTAAGTTAGTTGCATGTTCAAATTTGTTTTTACGATTTTTATTTTCTTCAGATACTGAGTTGTTAATTGAAAAGGAACTCAAAAAGAATAAAGCAATAGTAAGGAAAGCGCTATAAATCATTGATTGTCTTTTGATTAATCACTTGTTTTTGGTTTGCAAATATACAATAAATACGTTTTAAATCTTTAGCATGTGTATTTCATCGATAAAATTTAACACTTAGTCGATTTATTTTTTCTTGTGAATATTATGAAATAAAGTTAACATTAGCTTGTTTATATGTTAAATTTTATATTTTTACTGTATATAAGCACCCCAAAATGAAAAAAAAGTACTTGTTTTTACTTGTTTTATTGATTATTTTCAAAAATACGGTTTGGTCACAAAAAAAAGTTTTAGTGACGAAATCTACTACGGAAAACATAACTATTGATGGGAAATTTAACGAGAAAGCTTGGATTAACGCTGACGTAGCGACTGATTTCGTGATGTTTGAACCAGATAATGGGAAGCCAATAAGTGCCGATAAGAAAACAGAGATTAAAATTATTTATGATAACAATGCAGTTTATATTGCAGCTTCAATGTATGATAATGAACCTACCAAAATTCAAAGAGAAATAACCAATAGAGATGTTTTTGGAGTTTCGGACCATTTTTCTGTTTTTATTAATGGATTTAATGATGGGCAACAAGATTTTAGATTTTTTGTTAGTGCTGCTGGAGTTCAAATGGATTGTCTTGCTACAGAAGATTTTGAGGATTTTTCATGGGATGCGATTTGGGATAGTAAAGTCGTTCTGACGGATTTTGGTTGGACTGTTGAAATGAAAATACCCTATGCAGCCTTGCGTTTTTCAAATCAAGAAAAGCAAACTTGGGGAATTAATTTCATGCGAGAAATCAAAAGGGATGTTCAAAAATATACTTGGAATTTAGTGGACACTAAAATTGGAGCAGTGATTCCTCAAGCTGGAATATTAGAGGGTATTTCTAATATTGATACACCAACGCGTCTTTTTTTAATTCCTTATTCTTCTATATACAATCAGAGAAATGACATTGGTTCTGAAACGACTTTTAAAGCCGGTTTGGATTTGAAATACGGTATCAATGATTCGTTTACTTTAGACGCTATTTTAGTTCCGGATTTTGGTCAAACCAAATTTGATAATGCCATTCTGATTCTTGAACCTTTTGAACAACAATTTCAAGAAAACCGCCCTTTCTTTACTGAAGGAACCGATTTGTTTACAAAAGGGAATTTGTTTTATTCCAGAAGAATTGGACTGGCTCCTACAACGGAGGTTAATCTTAATAAAGATGAAGAAATCACTAATTATCCTAATTCAGTTGACTTAATTAATGCAGTAAAAGTCTCTGGTAGAACACAAAAAGGGTTGGGTGTTGGTTTTTTGAATGCTGTTACCGAAAAAACATTTGCAACCATTAGAGATACTATCACCAATTCTCAACGAAAAGAAGTAATTGAACCTCTTACCAATTATAATGTTTTAGTTTTTGACCAACGTTTTAATCAAAACTCATCGGTAACCTTTATCAACACGAATACTACACGAAATGGAGGTTTTAGAGATGCCAATGTTTCTGGGCTTTTATTCGACTTAAGTACCAAAGCAAATTCGTATAATTTATATGGAGATTTTAAGTACAGTACTATCAATGATGTTCAGGATTATAACGGTTATAAAACCGCAATAAATTTTGCTAAAACTAGCGGAAAATACCGCTATTTGTTTTCAGGTAAATACATTTCTGAAAATTATGATATCAATGATTTGGGTATTATTTTTTATACCAATTACCATGGTTTTTTAGCAAATGGAAGTTATAGAATTGTCAATCCAACCAAAGTTTTCAATACTTTTAAAGTAGAACAAGAATTCAATGCCGAGATTCAAAATACATTTGGAAAACTTCAGGAGGCTTGGTATAAGACTGTTTTAAAAGGAACTACTTTAAATAATGATTATTTTGAGTTTGCTTTTGTGGCTAATCCATTGGTAACCTATGATTTTTACGAACCTAGAGAGTACAATCGTTATGTTTTTATTCCCAAAAGAGTATCGTCTTATTTTGGAATTGAAATGAACAGAAATCATCCTTTTACATTTGATTTAACCATTTCAGGAGCTAAATTTGATGAAGAAGGAAGGTATAATTATGGTTTTTATGCGAGTCCAAAATATCGCTTTAATGATAAGTTGTCTTTGGCCTATGCTATCGATTATTTGAATAAAAAAAATGATAGGGGTTGGGTAGACACAACAACTGATGGAATTATTTTTGCCGAACGTAACAGAGAATACATTCAACATGATTTTACGGGTAAGTATGCGATAAACGAAAAAATGACGATTAATTTAACAGCACGTTACTATTGGTCTTATGCTAAAAACCATGAATTTCTAACATTACAAGATGACGGAAAGTTAGCTCTCAATACTTTATACAACGAAAACAAAAATCGAAATTTTAATTCTTGGAACTTTGATTTGTCCTATACTTGGTGGTTTGCACCTGGTAGTCAATTGTCTTTTTTATATAGAAATTTTGCTTTAGATAGAACAGATGCCGTTGAAAAGAATTTTTCGACCAATTTCAAAAATGTTTTAAATAACAATTTGACCACTAATCTGTCTGTAAGTATTCGTTATTTTATTGACTACAATACCATAAAGAATAGTTTTTAGTTTTTGTAGCCAAAATAATAATTTTTTGAATAATCAAGATTTGTTTTGAAATGATGAAATGAAAATTAGTTTGTAAAACTGTAACAAACTTTAATTTAGTAAGTCTATTAAAGAAATTCAGACGCATTCATCATCAATCAATCAGATTCTATGAGATTTTTTCTTCTTATCAGTGGACTTCTTTTTACTTTTTTTGTATATAGCCAAAAGAAAAACCTCGAAACAAAGTTTATAACAACTCCTATAGTAGTTGACGGTAAAATAAATGAACAATCTTGGGAACAAGTAGCCTCTGCTACTGATTTTGTGATGTTTCAACCCGATAATGGAAAGCCTGTACTACCCGAAAGAAGAACTGAAGTAAAAGTACTTTATGATAATACGGCTATTTACATTGCTGCAAAGATGTATGATAATGAGCCCAATAAGATTTTAAAGGAAATCTCAAAAAGAGATGATTTTGGTACGGCTGACTTTTTTGGAATTTTCATAAACGGTTACAATGACGGGCAACAAAATTTTCAATTCTTTGTCAATGCCGCCGACGGACAAGCCGATTGTTTGGCAACAGATTCCAATGGAGAAGATTATTCTTGGGATGCGGTTTGGGATAGCAAAGCCGTGATTACTGATTTTGGTTGGGTAGTTGAAATGCGAATTCCGTATGCTGCTTTGCGTTTTTCTCCTGAAAAAGTGCAAACTTGGGGCGTTAACTTTTTTAGAGAAATACGAAGAGACCGTCAAAAGTACTCTTGGAATTTTATTGACTCAAAATTAGGAACCTTCACGCAACAAAATGGGGTTTTAACGGGTATAGCAAATATAGAAACCCCAACACGTTTGTTCTTTTTACCTTATTCATCGTTTTATTTGAATGCCAATGACCAACAAAAAACGAAAGGTACTTTAAAAGGAGGCTTAGATTTGAAGTACGGAATTAACGATGCGTTTACGCTTGATGCCATTTTGATTCCAGATTTTGGTCAAACCAAATATGATGATGTAATTTTAAATTTAGGTCCATTTGAACAACAATTCAATGAAAATAGACCTTTCTTCACTGAAGGAACCGACTTGTTTAGCAAAGGAAATTTGTTGTATTCTCGACGAATTGGTGGTGCACCAACTAATTATCCTACTACTGGCACAAATGAAATAATTACAGATAATCCTGCAAGTGTAAATTTGATTAATGCTTTAAAAGTTTCAGGAAGAACCAAAGGTGGACTTGGTATCGGGGTCTTGAATGCGGTTACTGAAAAGACTACAGCAACCATTACAAATACTGTAACTGGAGATTCACGAAAAGAAGTGGTTGAACCTTTAGCGAATTATAATGTATTGGTTTTGGACCAGCGTTTTAGAAAAAATTCTTCAATTGCCTTTGTAAATACTAATGTGACCAGAAACGGTAGTTTTAGAGACGGAAATGTTTCTGCTTTGGTTTGGGATTTGAATACCAAAGCGAATACTTACAACTTGTCAGGTGATTTTAAATACAGTTATGTTAATGAAGATAAAATTAAAACGGGTATTGCGACTCAATTGAATTTTGCAGAAACCTCTGGGAACTATCGCTATAGTTTAGGAGCAGATATGTATACCAAAGATTTTGATAACAATGATTTGGGAATCAATTTTGAGACGAATTATTACAGTTTTTATGGAAATGCCAATTATCGAATTCTAAACCCAACCAAACGTTTTAATGGTTTTAGAGTAAACTATAATAACTTCATTCAATTTAACAAAGAAACGGGGCAAGTTCAGGGAAGCAATATCAACATCAACACCAATATTGAAACGTTGAAGAATAATTCTTATGGCTTTGGAATTAATTTCAATCCATTTGAACGTTATGATTATTATGAACCACGTCAAGCTGGAAGATTTGTTATTGCACCCACGAGTTACAGTTTTTGGGCTTATTATTCTCGTAATTATAACTACAAATTTGCTTTTGATGTCAATCCAGAATATTCAAGAGCAGATGAACCTGGGAGAGATTTTATTGGGATTACTCTTAGTCCAAGATACCGTTTTAATGATAAACTAGCGATGGTTTATGATTTTAGTTATTCGAGACGTAATAATAATAAAGGGTTTATTGATGTTTTAGGTAATGTTTTTGATTCAGCAGGTAACAATGTCATTTTATTTGCTAATAGAAATGTAATTACCTATGCTCACATTGTTTCTGGGAAGTATTCAATCAACAGTCAAATGAATTTTAACTTGTCACTTCGCCAATATTGGTCTTATGCGGAAAATAAAAACATTCTTTCCTTAACTGATAAAGGGCGTTTGGTAGATTATTTGGGATACAATCAAAACAAAAATTCAAGTTTTTATTCTTGGAATATGGACTTGTCGTATTCTTGGTGGTTTGCTCCTGGAAGCCAAGTTTCATTTTTATATCGCAACAGTTCTGCAAATTTTGAACGTGATATTAATAAAGATTACGGAGATAATATAAGTAGACTTTTGACCAATGAAAAGTTGCAACATACGTTGTCAGTTAGTGTACGTTATTTCATTGATTACAATGAAATAAAAAATCAATTTATTAAAAGCTAAATTCAATTTTTAACTACTTATTTGTGATTATTTATCCCCTACAACGATTGAAATTTTTAGGTATGTTTTGAAACCTTTTTCGGCTTTTGAAAATTCTTTATCTTTGATAAAAAAATTATCATGAATAAGAAAGTTATACTTATGATTCTTGATGGATGGGGAAAATCTCCTGATCCTAAAGTATCTGCAATAGACAATGCAAATGTTCCTTTTATAAATAGTCTATACGACAACTATCCAAGTGCACAGTTAAGAACTGATGGTTTAAACGTTGGTTTACCAGAAGGTCAGATGGGTAATAGTGAGGTAGGTCATATGAACCTTGGTGCGGGAAGAATCGTGTATCAAGATTTGGCTAAAATTAATTTGGCGGTAGCTAATAATACTTTAGCAAAAGAGCCTGTTCTAATTGATGCTTTTACTTATGCCAAAGAAAACAACAAAAAAGTACACTTTTTAGGCCTAGTTTCTGATGGAGGAGTGCATTCACATACTTCGCATTTACGCGGATTGATTACGGCTTCTCAAGAATACGGTTTGGAAAATGTATTTGTACACGCCTTTACCGATGGTCGTGATGTGGATCCAAAATCAGGAAAACAATACATCCAAGATTTAGAAAATTTCATAGCACCCACTACTGCTAAATTAGCATCTGTTGTTGGTAGATATTATGCTATGGATCGTGATAAAAGATGGGAACGCGTAAAATTAGCTTACGATTTAGTAGTTAACGGTACAGGAAAGCCTACTCAAGATGCTGTTGCGTCTATTGAAGAAAGTTACGCAAAAAATGTTACAGATGAGTTTATTGATCCGTTAGTAGTGGTTGATGCTACTAATCAACCTTTGGCAACTATTCAGGCTGATGACGTGGTAATCTTTTTTAACTTCAGAACTGATAGAGGCCGAGAGTTAACAGAAGCTCTTTCTCAAAAAGATTTTCATGAGCAAAACATGCACAAATTGCCTTTGTATTATGTTACATTGACGAATTACGATGAAACTTACGAAAATGTAAAAGTAGTTTATAACAAAGATAATATTACTGAGACACTTGGTGAAGTTTTAGAAAAAGCGAATAAAAAACAAATTCGTATTGCAGAAACAGAAAAGTATCCACACGTAACGTTCTTTTTCTCTGGTGGTAGAGAAACTCCATTTGAGGGCGAAACTCGTATCTTGAGGAATTCTCCAAAAGTAGCCACTTATGATTTGAAACCTGAAATGAGCGCATATGAATTGAAAGATGCATTGGTTCCTGAATTGAATAAAGGTGAAGTTGATTTTGTTTGTTTGAATTTCGCAAATGGTGATATGGTTGGTCATACAGGAGTAATGAGTGCTGCTATTCAAGCTTGTGAAGCAGTAGATGCTTGTGTGAAAGAGGTAATTGAAGCGGCTTTGGCAAATGATTATACCACTATCGTAATTGCGGACCATGGAAATTGCGAAACGATGATTAATCCTGATGGTAGTCCAAATACAGCGCACACTACGAATCCAGTGCCAATTATTCTAGTTGACAAAGAATTGAAAAAAATTAATGATGGTGTGTTAGGTGATATTGCTCCAACAATTTTAGAATTGATGGGAATTGAAAAACCTGCTGTGATGACAAGTCATTCGTTATTGTAGTCTAAAATCTTATATAAAAATAACAAACCCCAAAATCATTTGATTTTGGGGTTTGTTATTTTTAGGGAATAAAAAATTACAAAAACATTTTTGAAATTTTTTCAGCTTTTTTGCTCTCACTGTAGTCATAGAATCCTTCTCCTGATTTTACTCCTAATTTTCCAGCACGTACCATATTGACCAATAATGGGCAAGGAGCATACTTTGGATTTTTGAATCCTTCGTACATTACATTTAAAATGGCTAAACACACATCCAAACCAATAAAATCTGCTAATTGTAACGGTCCCATTGGATGTCCCATTCCAAGTTTCATTACCGTATCTATTTCGTAAACGCCTGCTACTTTATTGTACAATGTTTCTATTGCTTCATTTAGCATAGGCATCAAAATTCGGTTCGCCACGAAACCAGGATAATCGTTTACCTCAACAGGTACTTTTCCTAGTTTTTCAGATAATTTCATGATAATTTCGGTAACCTCATCAGAAGTATTGTACCCTCTAATGATTTCAACTAATTTCATGATTGGCACCGGATTCATAAAATGCATACCGATAACGCGCTCTGGATGACTTACTACAGCTCCAATTTGTGTGATTGAAATTGATGAGGTATTGGTCGCTAAAATGGTATTGTGAGAACAAACTTCATTTAATTGTTTGAAGATATTCAGTTTTAAATCTACGTTTTCTATAGCGGCTTCAACCACTAAATCTACACCAACTACTCCGTCTTTGATATCCGTATACGTAATGATATTGGTAATAGTTTTGGCTTTGTCTTCTTCTGTAATGGTGCCTTTGCTTACCATTCGGTCCAAATTGGCTGCAATGGTTGCCATTCCTTTATCTAATGCTTTTTCAGAAACATCAATTAATTTTACTGTAAATCCGCTTTGTGCAAAGGTGTGGGCGATTCCGTTACCCATAGTACCTGAACCTATAACAGCTATTGTTTTCATAAGATTTTGTTTAAATATAAAAGCTCAAAGTTATAGCAAAAAACTTTAAGCTTTATTTTTTTTTAATTTTATATATAGGGTTATTTTTTAAAACAATCAATAATTTGATACGCTACTCTAAGCGCTTCTGTTGCTTGCTCTAAGGTAACAACTGGGGTAGTATTGTTGTTAATAGCGTCTGCGAAAGAGTTTAATTCGTCTAAGATAGCATTGTTTTGTTCTACCTCTGGATTAGAAAAATAGATTTGTTTTTTTACACCTTCTGCATTTTGTAAAATCATATCGAAATCGCCAGGAACTTCTGGAGCATCTTTCATTTTAACTACTTCGCATCTTTTTTCTAAAAAGTCAACAGAGATATACGCGTCTTTTTGAAAAAATCTTGATTTACGCATGTTTTTCATTGAAATTCGGCTAGCTGTTAAATTAGCTACACAACCGTTTTCAAATTCAATTCTTGCATTGGCAATATCTGGAGTTTCGCTAATAACAGATACACCACTAGCGCTTACATTTTTTACTTTGGATTGCACCACACTTAAAATAGCATCGATATCGTGTATCATTAAATCGAGTACAACAGGAACATCTGTCCCACGTGGATTGAACTCGGCTAGTCGATGGGCTTCAATAAACATAGGGTTTTCAATCATGTTTTTGGTAGCGATAAATGCAGGATTGAATCGTTCTACGTGACCTACTTGTCCTTTGACATTGTTTTCATTGGCTAAAGCGATAATTTCAAGCGCTTCATCAACAGTATTAGAGATAGGTTTTTCTATAAAGACGTGCTTTCCAGATTTAATGGCAACTTTGGCACATTTAAAATGAGAAAGCGTTGGTGTAACAATATCAATGACATCAACAGCATGAATTAGAGTAGCGATAGTTTTGAATTGTTTATAGCCAAATTCTTTTTCAATTTTTTGGCCATTTTCAAGATTTTCATCATAAAAACCTACTAATTCAAATTTGTCAGATTGTTGCAACAAACGCAAATGTATTTTTCCTAGGTGACCTGCACCCAATACTCCAATTTTTAGCATAAGAATGTTCTTTCTACAAAAATAGCAATTTAATGAGAAAATCCAATTTTTACAATTCCAAATTAAAGCCTCTTTTTATTAAAAAATGCTATTTTTTATTTGATTTTCTTTTTCATTTGGAATTTGAATTTTTAGTTTATTTTTACCAAAATAATTAGTTTTAGATTTGAAAGATACTGCCAAACATCAAGGACTTCGGAATCAATTAGTAAGCCTTTTGCAACAAAAAGGAATAACTGATAAGAACGTTTTAGATGCGATAAGTAAGATACCAAGACACCTTTTTTTAAACTCAAGTTTTGAAGATTATGCTTATCAAGACAAAGCGTTTCCTATTGGTGCCGGTCAAACAATTTCACAACCGTACACTGTCGCTTTTCAATCTCAATTGTTAGAAGTTAAAAAAGATGACAAAGTATTAGAAATAGGTACGGGTTCAGGATATCAAACGGCTGTTTTGTATGCAATGGGAGCAAAAGTATATAGTGTTGAACGTCAAAATGAATTGTTCAAGAAGACTTCTGTTTTGTTTCCAAAATTAGGGATAAGACCTAAGCATTTGTCTTTTGGAGATGGTTATAAAGGATTGCCATTGCATGCACCATTTGATAGTATTATTGTTACTGCAGGTGCTCCGATTATTCCAAAGCCGCTTATGGCTCAGTTAAAGATAGGAGGAAGGTTGGTAATTCCTCTAGGGGAAGATGTCCAAATAATGACCTTATTGATTCGAAAAAATGCTACACAATTTGAAAAGCACGAATTTGGAGAATTTCGATTTGTTCCTTTGTTAGAAGATAAAAATTAAAAAAAAAGGGTTTTGAATATAGTTTCAAAACCCTTTTTTAAACTTGTTTAGTGTTTATTTTTTTGTAACAGAACCGTCTTTTATCATTTGCTTATATAGTGTTTTCATAATTTCATCCACAGTTAAGCCTATGTCTGTTATATAAGAAGATTTGGTAGTACCAGTCCAGATTAACTTGTTTTTATTTAGAGAAAATATGTTGGTTTCGACCATATAGTAGGTTGTCTCTTGGTAATATCCAGGTGTATAAAAATTAGGGGAATACATTCCGTACCAGTTTCCAAAACCATAACCATACATTCCAGTATACATTCCTCCAAAACCTCCGTAGTACAAGGAAGTATTTGTTCCAGGAACATAATTGGTTTCTTTTTCTGTACTAACTAAACGCATAGTCAAAACACCGTCAAAATTCTCATCTTTAAGGATTTTGAGTTTTTGTTCGTTGGTTAGCTGTAAATTGGTTCCGTTTAAATATTGGTAGGAAGTTTTAAAGATAGGATTAGCTGAAGCAATTCTGTTTTCAGTTGTTCTGCGAGTGGCTTCGTCTTTTACTAAAGCTACAACTAGAACTTTTTTGAATTGTTCTTGAGTGATTGTTGTTTCTGGGTCATTCCAACTGTTTACTATTGCAGTATTGCTACCACAGCTAACTAGTAAAATACAAAATAGGGAAGTTAAATACAATTTCATAATCGTTATTTTTTTGGTTTTGAAAAGTAAAAATAACGATTATACTTAATAAAAGTTGAAAATTAATACGCTTTTTTTATTCTATCTAAATCTCTTTTAGTGTCTTGCTCTTTTAGAGATTCTCTTTTGTCGTAATTTTTCTTTCCTCTACAAAGACCAATTTGAAGTTTTGCCATACCTTTTTCATTGGTAAACAACTTTAAGGGGACAATAGTAAGCCCTTTGGCTTGTACACTTCGAGCTAAGGTTTTTAACTCTCTTTTGTTTAATAACAATTTGCGTTCACTTCTGGCTTTATGATTGAATTGGTTTCCAAAAGCATACTCTTCGATATAAGTATTGATGGCAAATAATTCGTTATTACTGAATTCGCAAAAGCTTTCGGTAATATTGGCTTTACCTAAACGAATAGATTTAATTTCGGTACCTACAAGTACAATTCCAGCAGTGTAGGTTTCGATTATTTCATAATCAAAGCGCGCTCTTTTGTTGAGAATGTTAACTGATTTTAGCATAGGACAGCAAATGTAGGATAAAAATAAAAATATTGGAAATATAGTTTTAGTTCTTTTTTTAATACCTGATTTTTATCATTCATTACTATAGAATTAGTTACTATTTTTGACATACAACTTAAAACAATTTTTATGTAAGAGTTACCCATTGTAATGATAAACTGTTTTGAATTTGATTTTTGAAGTTTGTTTATGAATTGATGTTAGTGCATACTGTTTAATGTTACAAATGATATACTTAGTACCGATGTCATTGTAAATTCTAATAAAATTGAGCGTGTGAATTAATATGATTTTTTAGATTAGTTAAAAAGAGAAAAGGTGTTTACAAATGGTAAACACCTTTTTTATGTCTTTTTTGAATCATTAATTGTATTTTTGCCTTATGAAACAACAATCAAAAGACCCTCTACACGGGATTACTTTACAAATGATAGTAGAGCAATTAGTTGCTTATTATGGATTTGATACTTTAGGTGAATTGATTAAAATTAAATGTTTTACAACTAACCCAAGTGTAAAATCAAGTTTGACTTTTTTACGAAAAACAGATTGGGCTAGAAAACAAGTAGAAGAGTTATACTTGCGTTCCCTAACTAAGTTTTAATTCAATTTGTAGGTTATCATTACGCCTCCTCTGTAGGGCAGCCATTCTCCACTTTTGTTCCAATCTTTTGCATTTTCATAGCGGCCTGGTGTGCCATCATTGTAATATCCTTTATAAAATCCTTGATGCCATCCACCACCGACAAAAGCGTCTAGGTTTATTTTTTCATTAATTTTGAAGTTATAACCAATTGTCCCTCCTAATCGATATCCAAAACCATTTTCATATTTATTGGAGTCCCAGTAATTCCATTTTTGAAGTTTATAAACATCTGGACCAATGTGACCACCAAAATACCAACCCTTATATTTCTCTTTAAAATGGTATCTAACTTCTGGTGTAAAGGTGTAAAATTGCATTGGATGTTTTCCATCAAATGATTTCCAGAACGAAGCCATTACATCAAAGCTAAAAGTCAATTTTTCTCCGATGCTTGTTTCAATTCCAATATTAGGAACACCAACTAATGCTGTCACGCCATTAAATTTGATATAGGTTTGACTATAAGAATTTAATGTTAATACAAATAGAACAACTGCAATAGTTTTTCTCATCTTCATCTTCTTTTCTGTAAAGATAAGCCTAATATTTGAAATAGGATTTGATGTTAAAAAAACAAATTTTGCTAATTCATAATAGAATTAGCAAAATCTGCTGTTTGTAAATTTAAAACGAATATTTTCCTCCCAAATAATAATTTCGCCCTCCAGCGTTTATTCCAGAAGCAAAAGTTCTGTATTGTATGTCCAATAAGTTTTCTATACCAGAAAAGAGGGTAAGGTTGTTTATTAATTTATGCGCACCTTTCAAATTATAGGTTTCCCAAGAAGGCATACCGTTGGCTGGTGCATATTGTAAATTGTCTTCTCCACTTGGAGAATAATCTTTTAGTCTTTTTTTGCCATTGTATAAAACATAAGCATCCACCATCCACTTATCGGCTTCATAACTCAAGCCTACTTTTCCATAGGTTGGAGCGATATGGTCTAGAGGAAATCTACCTGAGTTATTTTCAACTCTTCCGTTGGTGTAATTGAAGTTACCATACAAAAGCAATTTTGGAAACAAATACCATTTTAGAGAAGTTGAAAGCCCTACAATTTCCCCTTTTCCTTGATTTTGATTCGCGTAGATTTGACTTAATTGTCCTTCATATACCAAGCTATTTTGCCCGTTAAGTGTGTAAGGCGAAGTTACAATGGCGTCATACAATCGGGTATAAAAGAAGGTGTTTTCTAGTTGAAAGCGTTTACCTTCCCAAAAGGTGATTCCCATATCAGCAGTTACAGATTGTTCTGGTTTTATATTTTGATTCGGAACAATGACTCTTCCAGGAACGGATTCGAAAATTTTAGCCAAGTCATCGATATTCGGTACTCGAAAAGCTGAGGCTAAATTGAACACTAATTTCACATTCTTACTAGGGTTATGAACAATTCCAACGGCACCACTGTAGGTGAAATTTTCTTGTTTTACTGTTGTGTAAGGAAGTTTGAAAAAATTAGTATCAGTTTCACTATTCAATTGAGTAAAACCACCTCTAAAACTAGTATTGAATGTTGTTAAATCAGTAATGTCATTATTGAAATAAGCAAATGCTTCGGCTCTAAGTGTATTGTTTTTTCCATCAGGATAACGGGAATCTGTAACGGATTCGGCGTCAGTTAAGATGTTTTTGCGAATCCCTTTCGATTGTAAATCATCATAGTAAAAGTCGGCACCGTATACCAAATCTCCATTACCAATTTTAGTTTTAAAATCAGAAGTCAAGGCATACACGTTTACTTTTTCTATTCTTGAAGTTTGATTGGCACTGCCAAAGCTTCTGGTAATCCTGCTTTCTTCTACTCGTTGATAACTAGCGTTCAAATTCAAGGTTGTGGAGCCAAAAATGTCTTTTTTTACTAGTTTATAGGCTGATAAAAATCTGTCTTGTGGACCGTAATTCCAAACGGACGACCTTAATTTGCCTGCTGCATTGGTGTCCGTCAAACGGTCGTATCTTGGAATATCAGAAGTAGTGGAATATTGAATATTCAATTGATGTTTAGTAGATTCGTTTTGCTTAAAAACTACTTTTTGCATAAAATCATATTGCGTATAGCCAGAGAATTTCTGAATATATTTATTTGTGTTAGCCACTTGAGTGTCTACTCCGTTATTGGTTACTACATAAAAAGGGCGTTCTCCAAAAAAGGCATTATTTCCATTTTTGTTTTTTCCCATTCTTAAATCTCCAAATTCATTATAAGAAAAAGAGGTTAGACTCGCCCATCGATTGCCAGCATAATTAAAATCAAAATGACCAGATTTGCCTTCGTTTACAGTGCTGTAAGAAGACAATACGTTTCCAGAAAACTTTTTATTGTCATTTTCGTCAAGTAAACGGGCGTTTTTGGTTTGAAGAAAAATCGCTCCACCTATTGCATCACTTCCATAGACGGTAGAAGAAGGGCCGAAGAGCACATCAATATTTTCGAGCATATTTTTGTCAACGGTGATTATATTTTGCAAATGACCAGCACGATAAATAAGGTTGTTCATTCGGATTCCGTCTACAAGTAACAGAATTCTACTGGATTCAAAACCTCTAATGATTGGGCTACCGCCACCTTGTTGTGATTTTTGAACCGCCAATGTTCCAGAATTCGCAAGTGCATCAGCGCTGGTTTGAAAATTTTGAAACTCGATTTGTTTTTTGGACAGCGTTTCTATTTGCTGTGTCATTTTAATTTTAGGTTGTGCAAAACGTCTAGCACTAACCACTAGTTCGTTTAATTCAACAGCATTTACGCTGTCTTTTGTTGCTTGTGAAAAGCCCATAAAAGGGCATAGACAAAACAAGGCTATAATAACTTGCTTCATTTTTTACTTGTTCAATATGCTATATACCACCGCATCTATAAATTTACCATCATAAAACTCATTTTCTTTAAAATGTGCCTCTTTAACGAAACCACATTTTTGTAAAACTTTTTCAGATGCTCCATTTTCAGGGTCGATTACTCCTTCAATAGAATGTAATCGCATAGTATTGAAGCCATAATCTACAACGCATTGTACGGCCTCTGTAGTAATTCCTTTTCCGTGATATTCGGGTAAAATCATATAGCCAACCTCGGCTCTGTAATGTTCGGGTTTGATGTGATAGTGTCCAATAACTCCTAGCATGGTATCATCACCTTTTAATGTAATGGCCCAATTGATTCCTTCATTGGTTTCAATTTTGTCTTCCATCATTTGAATATGAGCTAAGGCTTCTTCGTGATTCGTTAACAAAGGCCTTGGGATGTACTTCATAGTTTCTGGATTGGAACGCAATTCGAACATTTCTTTAACATCAGAAGGCAGCACTCTTCTTAGGATGAGTCTTTCAGTTTCTAAAATTGGAAAAGGTGAGAAGTTGATGGTTAGCATTTGTCTAAATTTAAATAAGCGTTATTGTATAATTGGATTGAAAAAAAGAATTTGGCTCGACCAATTGAATCCCTTCTTTTTCAATAATTTTTCCTGAATTATTTGGGGTGTCTGAATAACCAAACCAAGGTTCAATACAAATAAAAGGAGCATTTACTGGTGTCCAAACGCCAAGGTCTGGAAAATCGGCATAGTCTACTTTGAGTATGGGTTGGTTTTCTTCTAAAATTGTTACAGATTTTGAAGGTATATTTTTGAACACTAAAGCATCATTTTCAAATAACGGATACTCCAAATTCAATTGTTGATTTGGGATTTCGATAGTTTTCGTTTGATTTGAAATCAACCCCTCCTCAAGTAAATGATAGGTTAGTGAATTTGAAGCATCAAATTGTAAACTATATTTTTCAAAAGCTTTGGGTAAAGCAAACGCAGGATGTCCTCCTATAGAAAACGGGAGTACACTATCCGATGTATTGATGACTTTGTATCCTAAATGCAATGAACAACCAATTAGGGTATAGCTCAATTGAAGTTCAAACGAGAAAGGATATTTTTTTAGCGTTTCTTCATTGGATTGTAATGAAAAAATAACACTGTCTTCCTTTTTATCTATTACTTCAAAGGTCAATTCTCGAGCAAAGCCGTGACGTGGTAGCGAATAGGAGTCGCCATTATTTTCAAAAGTATTGTTTTTTAAAGAACCTACTATTGGGAACAAAATAGGGGAGTGCTTTCCCCAAAAATTAGGGTCACCTTCCCAAATGAATTCCTTGTTGTTTTTATCTTTTAAAGAAAATAATTCGGCTCCAAGTGTTTTAAATTGTGCCGTTATTTGGTCGTTTTTTATGGTAATTGTGGTCACGATTTTTTTATTTTATAATGAAAGGTAAAGATATTGATATTCCTATAAACAGAGAAGCTGAATATATTAAACCTTAAGAATTATCTTAATTTCTTTATTTGTAATGTTATAAATAACTATTTTTTCATTTAATTTGTAGCTACACTAACAAAAATTATAGATATTATGAAGACAAAGTGGCTTTCTTGCTTGGGCATTTTTTTCGGAGTACTCTCCGTTTTTGGTCAGCAACCTGCTCCAGCTGAAACAAAAGAACTAGTTTCTAAGTACGATTATCACGATGCGTTTGCACCGCATTTTTATACCAAAAATGGAACTTCTACACGTTCAGCAAGTGGTGAACCTGGACCTGCTTACTGGCAAAACCGTGCGGATTATCAGTTAACGGCTAAATTAAATGACGCCACCAATGAAGTTATAGGTACAGATGAAATCACTTATACTAATAACAGCCCAGATAAATTAGGCTTTCTTTGGTTGAATTTAGAACAGAATTTGTTCAAACAAGATTCTAGAGGAACAGCTTTAGTTCCTTTGACAGGAAGTAGAAATGGTGGTCAAGGACAAATTTTTGACGCGGGTTTTAAAATTAAATCGGTTAAAGCTATCTCTGGAAAAGCCAAAACTGCAACCGATGTAAAATTTGTTATTACAGATACTCGTATGCAAGTTTTTCTTCCTGAAGCTATTGCTGCCAAAGGAGGAAGTGTGAAATTGAAAATCGAGTTTTCTTTTATTGCACCAAACGAAGGTTCTGACCGTATGGGAGTTTTGGAAACCAAAAATGGAAAAATCTTCACAATGGCACAATGGTATCCTCGTATGTGTGTTTACGATGATGTACGCGGATGGAATACGAATCCTTATTTAGGGGCTTCAGAATTTTACTTGGAGTACGGTAATTTTGATATTAAAATTACTGCGCCAGCCAATCATATGGTGGTGTGTTCTGGTGAGTTGTTGAATCCAGCTGAAGTGTATACTGCAGAGCAATTAAAGCAATATAAAGCAGCCTTGGTTAGCGATAAAACTGTTGTGATTCGTTCTGCGGATGAAGTAAATGCTACCGCAAAAAACAATACATCAGCTACTAAAACTTGGCATTATCAAATTAAAAACTCCCGCGATGTTTCTTGGGCTTCTTCTCCAGCGTTTATCCTAGATGGAGCGAGAATGAATTTGCCTAGCGGTAAAAAAGCATTGGCGTTATCTGCTTATCCTGTAGAATCTGCAGGCAACGAGGCTTGGGGACGTTCTACCGAATACGTAAAAGGTTCTATTGAAAATTATTCTAAGCGTTGGTTAGAATATCCTTATCCAGTAGCGACCAATGTTGCAGGAAATGAAGGTGGAATGGAATATCCAGGGATTGTTTTTTGTGGATGGGAATCCAAAGGAAAAGATTTATGGGGAGTGACAGACCACGAGTTTGGACACATTTGGTTTCCAATGATTGTTGGGTCTAACGAACGTTTATTCGCTTGGATGGACGAAGGTTTCAATACTTTTATCAATTCCTTAAGTGGTGTTGATTTTAACAAAGGAGAATACAAAGATGGACCATCAGATTTGCACCAAATTAGCGAAATGTTGACTAGCCCTAAACTAGAGACCATCATGAGTTCTCCTGATAATATGAAAGAGAAAAACATTGGGGTGTTGGCCTATTTTAAGCCAAGTTCTGGTTTAGTGATTTTAAGAGAGCAAGTTTTAGGACCAGAGCGTTTTGATACGGCTTTTAAAACGTATGTGGAAAGATGGGCTTTCAAACATCCTACTCCTGATGATTTTTTTAGAACAATGGAGAATGTTGCTGGCGAAGATTTGAGTTGGTTTTGGAGAGGTTGGTTCCAATACAACTGGCGTTTGGATCAAGGTGTAAACTCAGTAAAATATGTGAAAAATGACCCCAAAAAAGGAATCATTATCACTATTGAGAATTTTGAAAAAATGGCGATGCCGATAGTTGTTGATATTAAAACCAAAAGTGGCAAAGTTACTCGAGTGAAATTACCAGTTGAAATTTGGCAACGTAATAAGGATTGGTCATTTAAACACAATTCTACAGAAGAAATAGAAAGTGTAGTAATTGATCCAGATCATGTTTTTCCAGATTCAAATACTGCTAATAATACTTGGACAGCCGCTACAGGTAAATTAGAAAAAGATGTGATTCTTGATGATTATTTAGGGGTTTATGCTACAGCCAATGCTCCTTTGAAAATAACTTTGACAGAAAAGAACAGTGCTTTGAATGTTGGAATATCAGGATATCCTTCTTTTACAGCGACTCCGGTAACTGGTGAAGCAAATACGTTTGAAGCTCCTGCGGCTGGATTAAAATTCAAGTTCAATGATGCAAAAACAGGATTTGATATGGTGATTACAGGAAATGGACAAGTGATTCCTTTTACCAAAGAAAAATAATCAATTATCATTAAATGAAAACGACTGTTAGAAACCATCAAACAGTCGTTTTTTTATGTTCTTTAAAATTGTATTTACTCTGGAATTTGTTGACTCAAACAATGTAAAGTTCCAAATCCCCAAATAAAATCGATGGCGCTAATGCCAATGATTTCTCTATCTGGAAAACATTCTGAAAGAATATTCAACGCTACTCTGTCATTTGCATCATTGAAAGTAGGTACTAAAACACAGTTATTTAAAATCAAAAAATTAGCATAACTCGCTGGCAAACGCAATCCATCAAAATCAATGCGTTTCGGCATAGGTAAAGTAATAATTACAGGTGCTTGACCGTTTTCTAGTTTCGCATTTTGTAAACGTTTTAGGTTGTCTTGCAAAGGTTTGTAATTGCTGTCTTCTGGATTAGTCTCTATAATGGTGACAATAGTGTCCTCATTTACAAATCGGCATAAATCATCGATGTGTCCGTGTGTATCATCACCTTCGATACCATCACCTAGCCAAATGACATTGGTAATGCCTAAGTACTCTTTAAAAACGGCTTCATAATCTTCTTTGGTAAAGCCTTCGTTACGCACCTGAATCGTAGGATGCATTAAGCATTCTTCTGAAGTTAACAAGGTACCACGTCCGTTTACATCAATAGCACCACCTTCTACAATTACGGGTTTTCCTTTGTAGGTAACTTGAGTTAAGGGAAGTTGTAAATGTTCAGCAACTTTACTCGGTACGTGTTTGTCTAAATTGATGTTTTTGTATTTTGCCCAACCGTTAAAATTGAAATTCAAGGCTTCTCTTTGATTACCATTCTTCACAATGATTGGACCAGAATCACGCATCCAACTTCTATTGGTTTTATGAATGATGAAGGATATCTGCTCTAAATTTACTGTAGCCATTGTTAGCAATTCAGTGACTTTCTCTTGTTGTTTTTCATCGGCAACTAGCAAAAAAACAGTTTCGTAGGTGGCTACTTTTTTGATGAATTCTACGAAAGCCCATTGTACCGCTTCGTATTTTCCAGGCCAGTCTTTTCCGTTATGTGGAAAACATAATAGGATTCCTTGTTGTTTTTCCCATTCTGCGGGAAATCTTCTTGAGGTTGTAGTCATAAATAGATGCCAATTTTACTTCGGGCAAAGATAAACATTCCCAAGAATTAAAATAGAATTGAAGTTCATACATTTTATAAAGCTTGGTTTGCTGTGTTTGTTTTTTATGTTAAAGATTATATAATATTTAGGTAATGCTTGAGCCTTTAGGTCGCGCTATTTTTGAAAAAACTAAATTTAAAACAATGATTAAGAAAACTCTAGCAGTATTTGCAGCCTTATTTTTATTAGTGGGTTGTGAAAATGACAATGACGAAAATCCTAGCTCAGAATTGGGATATAATGAAAACCCAGCTTCGTTTAAAGAAATTGGTACTATAACAATTGGTGGAACTGGCGCTGCAGAAATTAGCGCTTATGATGAAACTACCAAAAGGCTTTTTACGGTAAACAACAGCTCAACCAACAAAATTGATGTAATTGATTTAACTGATCCTACAAAACCTGTTGTCCTAACAAGTATTGATATGGCTACCTACAATGGTGCTGCCAATAGCGTTGCGGTTTATGGAGGAAAACTAGCTGTAGCTTTAGAATCTAAATCAAATAAACAAGAGGCAGGAAAAGTGGTTGTTTTTAATACTTCGACTTATGCTTTGATTAAAGAAATTACGGTAGGAGCGTTACCAGATATGATTACTTTTTCGCCAGACGGTAAATATATTGTAACTGCTAATGAAGGAGAACCTAATGATACGTATTCATTGGATCCAGAAGGTTCTGTTTCGATTATTGATGTTGCTGCGAATTATGCTGTGACTACTTTAAATTTTGCTCAATTCAGCACACAATTATCTGATTTAAAAACCAAAGGATTTCGTACAGCAAGTGTTTCCAATAATTTTGCTAACGATATTGAACCAGAATATGTTACGATTTCTTCGGATTCAAAAACGGCTTGGGTTACTTTGCAAGAAAATAATGGAATCGCTAAAATTGATTTGGTAGGCAAAAAGAATGTACAACTTTTTCCATTAGGATATAAAGACTATTCTTTGGCAGATAATGCTATAGATGTAAGCGATAAAGATGGCGCTATTGCTTTTGCCACTTGGAAGGTGAAAGGGATGTTTCAACCAGATGCGATTGCCAATTTTGAGAGTAATTCCATTCCTTATTTGGTTACAGCCAATGAAGGGGACGCTCGTGAATACAGTGCTTTTGTAGATGTTAGAAGAATCAATCATTCTTCTGTAGTTTTGGACCCGACGGTTTTTCCAACGGCTGCTGCTATGAAAGCGGATGGTGTTTTGGGACGTTTGAATATCAATACAAAAATGGGAGATACTGATGGCGATGGCGATTTTGATGAATTGGTAAGTTTTGGTGCTCGTTCATTTTCGATTTGGAATGGCAATACCGGTGCTTTAGTTTTTGATAGTAAAAATGAATTGGATAAAAAAGCACACGAATTGGGACTTTATGATGACAATAGAAGTGATGATAAAGGAGTAGAACCTGAGGCGGTTTATGTAACCAAAATGGGAAATAAGCAAATTCTTTTTGTGGGTCTAGAAAGAGCCGATGCTTTGATGATTTATGATGTAACTTCTCCAACCGCTCCCAAGTTTTTACAAGCCATCAAAACGGGAGATGCACCTGAAGGACTTACTTTTATTCCAGCTGATAAAAGTCCGAACAAGAAAAGTATGGTTATCGTAAGTAGTGAAGGGGATGGAAGCGTTAAGATTTTCCAGCCTGAATTGAATTAACTCAAGGTTTTCAATAGAAAAGCGTCTGAGATTCTAAGTTTAAAATATTCTTAGAATTTCAGACGCTTAATTTTTTAGCGACTTTTTTGAAGTTAGTCTATTGCTCTTTTGGTAATGTCCCCAAAAGCATCGATTCGTCTGTCTCTGAAAAACGGCCAATTCTGACGTACGTTTTCTTGTAAATCCAAATCAACTTCAGCGATTAGTATTTCTTCTTTATCGTGTGAAGCTTGTGCTAAAATTTCGCCTTGTGGACCTGCAATAAATGACGAACCCCAGAATTCAATTCCAGCAGTTCCTTCGATGTATTGTTCCAAACCAATACGGTTGGCTGCGGCTACATACACACCATTGGCTACCGCGTGACCTTTCATTACATTCATCCAAGCGCCGTGTTGGTTTTCACCATATTGTTCTTTTTCTAAAGGATGCCATCCAATTGCGGTTGGGTAAAATAACACTTCAGCTCCTTGCAAAGCAGTAAGTCGTGCGCCTTCTGGATACCATTGATCCCAGCAAATTAAGGTTCCAATTTTTCCTTTTTGAGTTGGGAAAGCTTTGAAACCAATGTCGCCAGGCGTAAAGTAGAATTTTTCATAGAAATGTGGATCGTCTGGAATGTGCATTTTGCGATACAGTCCAGCTTCGGTTCCATCGGTATCAATGATGTAAGCACTGTTGTGGTAAATTCCCGCCATTCTCTTTTCGAAGAAAGGAACAATGATTACCACGCCTAATTCTTTGGCTAATGCCGAAAAAGCAATAAATGAAGTACTGTACAATGGTTCTGCCAAGGCAAAATTATCCACGTCTTCACTTTGACAAAAATAATGACTGCTATATAATTCTGGTAACGAAATAACCTCTGCACCTTGTTTTGCAGCTTCTCGAACCCAGTGTAAACATTTTTTTAAGTTGTTTTCAGCAACATCGTTGAGGTTTAATTGAATAACCGCTATTTTGTATTTTTTATTAGGCATAACTTAAAATTTAGAGTGCAAAAGTAGTTATTTTTTCTAAAGAGTTCTAATGAGGTAAAATGAAAGTTGTATTTGCACAGTATAAATAAGGGTTGATTGAAGATGCTATTTATTTTGTTTTTAAGCGATGGTCAAAGGCTAGTTTTTCAGTGCTTATAATTTTTATTTTTTTGATTTCTGGATGGTGTGGGTTAATTAAATAGTTATATTCTTGAGGAATGATACTACTAGGAACTCGTAATACTAATGCTTCCTTTTGTAACACAAAATCATCACCAATGTATTGCGTTTCTAATAAAGGTGGTTTTGAATCCCAACCTTCAGGAAGGCTTTCTAGGGGCAAATCAAATATTTCAATTTCATCGGGAATAAATAATTCAACATAAAAACGATCTGTCGGTAAATCACTTGTTAAGTCAAGATGTACGGCTATTTCTAAAGTAGCTAATGCTCTAGATTCAGCTGTATAAACTAAATTTGTATTGGCACTGTTCCATCTAAACCCCTCGCTTAAAGCCGCTCCAATGCCTTTTAAAGTGGTGGATAAGTATTTTTCTCTTTCGATTCTGAACACTCTCATAATTAGGCAAAGCTTCCGTGTTCTAGTCTATTCAAACAATTTTTGACTTCTTGAATACCAGTAGTTGAATCTAATAAACTTTCAGGTGTAAAACCCCCTAAAGCGTAGTTGGGTTTTTTTAGCCATCTTTGAAATTTATCTTCTTCATTATTAAATACTTCTATTCCAAAATCAACTAATTCGGTAAGTAATAAAACAATTTCGCTATCTCTACCATTGAGTAAGGATTTTTCTCTTCTTTTTTTGTTGTAGGTGGTTTGTGGTAAACCAAATAAGTACAAAACTTCCTTTATTGGAAGATTAATTCTCTTGCTGATTCCTTCAATTGATTCATATGGAATGCCTTTTCTGATGATATTTACTCGTTCTAGTTTTGAGGTCCATATATATTCATTTCCTTCAGAAAGGATGTGCCATTTTGGTTTTGTTATCTTATATTCTTTTGCTCGACTAATACTTTCTTGGGGATTAAAAGACTTCTTTTTTATGTTCTCATTTTCCATTTGAATTGTGTTTAGCGTTTTTTTAAAGATTTCAATAAAAAGCATATATACTACAAACATACAACATATTTGCTTTTTTAGTTCAAAAATAAATTAAAATTTACTTTAAAGTAAATGCTCCAAAATGCCAAAGAATACCAGAAGGATCGTGTAAAAAACATTCCTTTCCCCAGTCGAGATGGCGAATAGGGACTAATTTGGCAGTAGGATACTTTTTAGTCAGATGTAACGCTACTAATGATTCCCAAAATTCTTCAACATTTTCAACTTCCATAAAAACCATAGTATTGTCAATCCAGTCTTTTACATAAGCATCTTGTAGGTAGAAGCCAAAATTTTGGGTACTGAAATAACTCATATTGCTAGAAAGAATACTTTCATTAAAGCCTAGCTCTTTATAAAACTGTCTTGATTCCGCGAAGTTTTTGGATCCTATAAATGGGCGGATGGATTTGGTTTTGAATTGCATTTTTTTTGTTTTTAATGTATGCCTTTGGGTTCATAAATTAGTCGCAAGAAAGTACTAAAGCGTTCGTTTTCTTTGCTTATTGGGATTCCAGTTACAATTCCAATTAATAAATTATCAATTATTCCAACACGCATTTGAGGCCTTATGACCATATCGAAAGCGCCATTATGAATCTCTTTATTCAATTCTATTCCAATAAAGTTACTAGTACCAGGAATCATATAATGGAAATTAGTATTGATTTGCCACGTAGTTTCGATATGATTGTTTTCAAATTCGTGTTCTATCACGGGCCCAGTGTAAAGTAAAGTATGAAAATTGTTTCCCCATCGTTTTGCAGCAACAAAAAAAGGATTGTAAATGTTACCAATTATGGCTTTCGATTTTCCATAATCTGAAAAACCGGGTAGTTCGAATTCGTTTAAGTAGGCAATTGCTAGTGTGGTTTTGTTTTTTTCAGAAACATAAAACGAGTATTGTGTAGCTAGTTTTAATCCATCTATGGCATTTTTCGGAATGGTAGCGCCGCTGTTGTTTGGAGAATAAAAAGTGAATGGGACTTCAATTTCTAAACCTAAGCGATCAATGACTGCCCACTCGTATTCTACAAATCCATTGTATGAATCAAATGTATTGTTGTCTTTTAATTCAAATCCAACGTTCCATTCTTTTTCTCCTTTTCGGGCACCTAAATCTCTAATTAAATCAATATAAAGGGGCTCGGCGTGAAGTACTTTATCTGGATGTAGTTTGTTTTCTACTGCTTCAATGTATAAGCTGTCTTTTTCTTTTTTATTTTCATTTTGGCTGAAAACCATTGAAGGAAATAGAATGGATAGTAAAACAATAAAAAGCTTTTTCATTAGAATAAAATTATTTTCCTAGTTTAAAATTTATTGAGGTCGCTAAGTTTGGTTGGAGTTTGCTAATCATTATAATAATCTATTAATTTCCGTGAAATGCTCTTTCTAATTCTTGATTTATGACTCGAACCGAGTTTTTAAGTATTCGATATTGGCTTTCATAATTTTTTGCAATTGATCCAAATCGATATCACTGAGCTTATTTATATACAAACACGCTTTTCCTCTTTTGAATTTCCCTAAACTTGTTAAAAGTGATTCGTGCTCTTCGAGTCCAGTAAAAACATATAACGAAATCGCTGACTTTCTTGGAGAAAAACCCAATAGCGGTGCATTTCCTTCGTGTCCGCTTTCGTATTTGTAGTGATATTTGCCAAATCCAATGATTGATGCTCCCCACATTGTAGCTTCACATCCAGAAACTGCCTGCATAATTTCAACTAATTTTTGGCTGTCTTTTTTCTTTTGTTCTGAATCGGCAAATTTTTCAATAAAATCAGCTACATTTTGATCTGTTTCGGTAGTTTTTTGTGCCATCTTCTTTAAGATTAATATAAAAAATAAAGTTAGCTTTTATTTTGTAAATAAAACAAAAGCTAACTTGTAATTAATTGAAAATAGGGGTGTTGTTTAATTTTTACCCAAAATTTTCTTTATGATGGTTACGATAAGTAGTGTAATACCACCAAACACTAAGCCAAATAAAGGCTCTTTGATGAAACTAGGAACTTGTGGTAGCACGTGATGTAAATAGTCGATTTGGTGGGCAAAAATTCCACCAGCCACCATAATTAATGCGATAGTTCCGATTACGGCTAAACTTTTAATGACTTTAGGTAAAGCGTTAACCAAAAAGTTTCCAATTTTGGTTAAAAAACCATTTTCTTTACTGCTTAATTGCATTAGTTTGAATCCCATATCATCCATACGAACAATTAAAGCTACAATGCCGTATACACCGATAGTAGCAATAATGGCAACAATGGATACTACTGCAATTTGAGTTGTAATTGATTTCTCTAAAACGGTTCCTAAGGCAATGATTACAATCTCAACAGAGAGGATAAAATCTGTAACAATAGCTGCTTTTATTTTTCCTGTTTCTTGTGCAAGAATCTCTTCTTCGGTAAAAGATTGGGTTAATGAAATCTCAGCTTCGTGATGATGATGCGGAAAGAAATATTCATAAATTTTTTCGGCACCTTCATAAGCTAAATAAAGCCCTCCTAAAACTAAAATTACTTTAATGGCCAAAGGCGAAAAAGCACTAAGTACAAAGGCTACTGGAAGAATGATTAGTTTGTTTAAAAACGAACCTTTAGTAATGGCCCACAATACTGGTAGCTCACGTGAGGAAACAAATCCTGAAGCTTTTTCGGCATTGACAGCTAGGTCGTCTCCTAAAATTCCAGCTGTTTTTTTGGTAGCAATTTTACTCATTGCTGCCACATCATCCATTATTGCTGCAATATCATCTAAAAGTGCAAAAAATCCTGATCCCATATATAATCATTTAGTTTAGTGAAAGTTATAGCTAAAGAGCTAATTTATTTGTCGGTTTTTGTCATTTAATTCAGCTAAACTACTACATTTTTGATTGAATTTCCATTCGATTTTAGATAAAATTTACTTTTTTTTGAAGCGTTTTATTTTTTGTTTAGAAGTTATGGGAAAGTATAGAATTAATTATCTAGCTAGAAACTATAATCCAAGAAGAGCATTGATTTTCCGTTCTTATATATGGCAAATTTTGATTATGAATCAATTTTTTAAACCTAAAATACGGCAATTTTTCCAGTTTGTGCTTCACCTGAACTTGTTACTATTTTATAAACATAAACACCTACCGAATTGATTTTTAAATTAACAGTATTGGTTTTTGAAAGTAAAGGGCAAGTCATCGTATTTTGACCATTTAGGTTGTATAAATAAAACATTGAGTTGTCTTCTTTTTTGGCTTCTACGATTAGTTCTTGATTTTTGTTCAATAAAGTTGGATACACAAAAAAGAAATCATTTCCGAGATAGTTAGCGTCAAGAACAGAAGAACTTATGTTGTTGTTGGTTTGTAAAACGATATTGATTCTGTATTTATTATTTCCTTTGGTTGGCATTGAATCTATAAAAAAGAACTCTTTGGAGTTAATATTATCAATTGTTGCAAGGATATTTTCGGTGTTATTGACAACTTTTATAAGCTCAATTTTTTTAATGTTGTACAAACTGAAAAGACTTGCTTTTATTTTGATTTTATCTTCTTCAAAAATTTCGGCAAAAGAGAATTCAAAGTAACAATTTGAATTTGCTGGAAATTGTAAAGTGGCTTCACTTTTTATCCCTTCGTTATTGCCGAAAAGAGGAGTTACAGTAAACGTTTTTTCATTGCTAAAAGTATAGGAAGTATTGGTGGTTTGGGTTTTGAATTGCATTTTATCCCCAATTAATTCATAAAGGTTAAAAGCCACTACATTTTTAGGTTTTTCCCAAGTAATTTCGGTTGTACCATCACAAACCAAAGTGGTATTAATGTTTAAATCATAAGAAATAGTAAACGTTTCAGAGAGGTAATCGACGGATGCGATTCTCATTTTTAATTTTGCTTTACTAAATTTTTGCTCAGATGGAGTAAATGTAAATTGTTTATTATCCAGAGCGATAGTATTGTCAATGATTTCCCAAGTTTGTCCGTCGTCGTAACTAATAGATAATTGCCCAGTAGTTCCCGTAAATGAGGAAGTCCATTTGAAAGGAGATATCGTTCTTCCATCGTAGGGGAAATTATCGTTTTGCAAAGGATAATTCCACTCAAAATGGTTGTTTGCTTCATATTCATAAGCAATGCTATAATCTTGAGAAACTGAGGCAAGAGTTTTACTACTGATTTGAATGGTGTACGTTCCCGCAGTAGGATTTTCAACAACAATTTGTTCTATGTTGTTGATTTTATCTTTTCCTCTTGTTGCGGGTTGTTGTGGGGCTTCAGGGTTAAGTACCCAAGGTAAATAAGTTGTGTTGTTTGGAGCAATAAGTTCTAAATCAAGGTCATTTATCAGACTAATGTTGCTGTTGATTGCTGCAGGTAAATCGTTCCAAACTATCGTTACTTTGAGGCTTTTGGTGTTAGTAGGAACTGTTAAAGTATGTGAATTGGTTTGATTTGAAGTCGAAGTTCCGTTAAGTATTCTATTATCACTAATAGTTTTTAAGGCTTTATAAGCGTCAACATTTCCGTAACCATAATTAAAGTCAGGGCCAATATTTCCTACATCTTTGGCACTATTTATTAAAATAGCCTTAGTTTGTGCATTGGTCAAAGCGACATTGTTTACAGATTGATAATGTTGCTTCATAAGCGTTATTACGCCAGTTACTAGTGCTGTAGCGTTAGATGTGCCTTGCGTACTATAGGCTACTACTTCAGGTTTTACTCGCCCGTCGTATGCTGGACCTTTGGAAGAAAAGGACAAGATTGTTTCATTTTGGTCTATACAACCTATGACAATACTATTTTTAGATTGTTTAAAATTTCCAGTAATAGATTTATAACCTTCGATTCCTTTGTTTCCTGATGAAAAGCAATGAGTCAAATTGGGGTTGAGAAAGAGTTGCTCATCATACGCATTGGCCAAGGAACCATAAAAGTTTTCAATGAAGGTACCATATGAATGATTCTGTGTGGTCGAGCCTTTAAAAGTATTGATATCATCAGGAAATATTTTTAAGTAATCAGAGGATTGTATTTTTGACTTTGGAGCAACTCCTTTTCCTAAAACTGAGCTGTTCCCTATACCAGAAACTATTGTTGCCATTGCGCTTGCGTGACTTGATACAGTTGCGGACTGCGTAGTTGAAGGAATATGTTTGTTCAATAAATCAATATCAGCCAAATCGAAGAAATCATCTTTGATAGATACAATTTGGTTGTCACCAGTTATCAGTGGGAAGTAGGTATTAGCTTTGGTAACATTGTTGATAGTGAAATTTTGATCTACTATTTTACTTTCTACTTTAGGTTGAAATGATTCTTGATTTACAGATACAACACTATTGAAAGTTATAATTTGCATTATTTTATCAGTATTGCTTCTTATGCTTACTAATTTATTGTTTATCAACTCTATTGGTACAAGAGAAATAGATTTCAAATCGGTCAATAATGATTGCATATCATCAGTAGCAATAATATATTGTTCCTCTTGATGGTGCCTAGAAAACTCAGCAGGTAATTTCCAAAGATTATTTGTTGGGAGCGTTTCCTTAGATAATCTATCGGTGGCTGAATCTTTGTTTTCGATGATGCAAAAACTATCGTCTAGTTTTTTTACGACTTTGTATTTATGATGGTAGGCATTTTGTAGCGTTGTTAAATAATAATTTTCACTTCTTTTTTCATTGTTTTTTTCTAAGTACTGCTTCCATTTATCGAAATTTTGAGAAAAGCATAGAGTTGTAATTAAAAAGAGTAGTAGGTAGGTGATTCGTGTTTTCATAAATGTTAGGACATATTACATTTTTATTAAATCTAATGAAAACTAAAAGTAAGAGTTGGGGACTTACGTTTTAAACTAAACAAAATGAACTAAATGAATTTTATTGCATTCTTAATTAATTAGTTATCATTTGTGTTTGAACCAAAGTTATTAAAATATTTGTAACAATATACTTATTGAATTTTATTTCAATACTCAGCTACAAGTTCCTTAGAGTTATTTTATTTTATGGAAGAAAATGATTATTCGATTTACTTTTTATTTTTCTGTTTTATAAAAATATGTTTTTAGTGGATGGTATCCTTATAATTTCTTTTTAGGTGTTTAATGGCTTGATTTTGATTTATTTACTCTCAATTGTTGATTTTACTGATGTTTTGCTAAAATACTGATAAACATTTACTTAACTAAATCATAATGTTTTGTTAAATTATTCGTTTTTATCAGTTTTATAATACTAATAATATTTAGTTTTGAGTATAATATTTTGGTAGAGCCCCCTCAAAATCAACCTATTAACTAACCTAAAAAATTAACAAATGAGAAAATTAAAAACAATTTTCGCAGTGTCATTAATTCTATTGACACTATTCTCTTGCAACAAAGAAGATGATACTAATTCATTAAACCAAGAAGCTACTAAAATTACCCCTGAAATTTTAGGAAAAATTAGCTCACTTTCACTGAACAATAAAGACGTAAAAGTGGTTAAAAACACCAAATTAGATGGTACTACCGAAGATGCCTTTTTGATTGAAGGATGTATCCTTATGACCAAAGAACAATTGGACAAAATGGAACTACACGGTGGGATAACTACAGAACAGTATCGTACGAATAATTTAGTGTCTGCACCAAGAACTATAAGAGTTGTTGGTCTTACAGGTACAGGTACTAGTGCTTTATCTAGCAGAATGCGTAGTGGATTACAAGCTGCAATTAATAGATACAACAGTCTAGGGTTGTCACTTACTTTTACACTTACTTTTAGTTCAAGTACTACTGGGGCTAATATTGTGGTAAGAAGACAAACAGGTTCCGCAGGTGGTGTAGCTGGTTTCCCTTCTGGAGGGTTGCCTTTTAACACTGTAACATTGTATTCAGGATTGGATAGCTATTCTACTGGTGTGAATGCACACGTATCTGCACACGAAATCGGGCATTGTATAGGTTTGCGTCATACCGATTGGTTTAGCCGCCAAAGTTGTGGATCTAATCAAAGTGAAGGAACAGCAGGTGTTGGTGCCGTCTTAATTCCTGGAACTCCTTCTGGTTATGATGCTACATCTTATATGAGAGCTTGTTTTAGCGGAAGCGAGACAGGTGCGTTCAACAGTAACGATATAACTGCTCTTAACTATTTATATTAGAGATTGATTGGGGGCTTTATCAAAATTAATAAAGGCTGTCTCGTATTCTTGAGACAGCCTTTTTTTATTTGAATATCTAAATAAGATTACAATTGTTCATCAGTAGCACCAACTTCCTTAATTTGATCTAAGATGTTGGTTTGATTAGGAGAAATGTAATTTTTAGGTTCACTAGTAGGTTCTTTCTTGAAAAGTAGGTCTAGCGCATTGTATAATTTTAATAAAACGTCTCGGTCTTGTTTATCGATTTCCACCGCACTATTAAAATTAAATACGTAATTGTTGGAGTTACGTACTTCTACTTTTATGGTTTTTGGGGTGATTTTGAATTTAACGATGTCCATGTTTACTAATTTTGCCTAAAGCAAAACTAAATAAAATCAGTTTATCAATACTATAAAATTGCTGGTAATGTGATTTTTTAATGTGGCTCGTTTTCCGATTGTTTTAAATTTGCATATGTAATTGTTTGATTTTTATGATTTTATTGTAGTTTTTGAGCAAATTAATTTATAAAGCAGTTTTTATGTTTTACTTTCTTTCTCGATGTTAAAATCCTTTTCTAAATTGTACTAAATATCTAAGGTTAAATATTTTGCCATATTGATTAAATGTTTTACTTTTGCGCACCTTTTGGTGGATAAGAGTTTCCTTTAGGTATCAACTATTTATGTAAAACAACTTCTGTTTTTTCTCTCGCTTTAAGAAACTCAAGAAAAACAGAATACAAATTTTTTATCAGCATGTCTGAACAATTAAAATCACAAGAAGAGTTTTTAGCAAATTTTAACTGGCATAACTTCGAAGAAGGTATCGATGCAGTAGATGAGAAAAACTTATTAGAATTCGAAGAACTAGTATCAAAAACTTTCATCGCTACAGATCAAGAAGAAGTTGTTGAAGGAGTAGTTGTTAGAATTACAGATAGAGACGTTATCGTTGATATCAATGCTAAATCGGAAGGTGTTATTTCATTAAATGAATTCCGTTACAACCCAAATTTAAAAGTTGGAGACAAAGTAGAAGTATTAATTGACATCCGTGAGGACAAAACTGGTCAATTGGTATTATCTCACAGAAAAGCTCGTACTATTAAATCATGGGATAGAGTTATTGCTGCAAATGAAACAGGTGAAATCGTTACTGGTTTTGTAAAATGCAGAACTAAAGGTGGTATGATCGTTGATGTTTTCGGAATTGAAGCATTCTTACCAGGATCTCAAATTGATGTTAAACCAATTAGAGATTACGATGTATATGTAAACAAAAACATGGAATTCAAAGTGGTAAAAATCAACCACGAATTCAAAAACGTTGTAGTATCTCACAAAGCGCTTATTGAAGCGGATATTGAAGTACAGAAAAAAGAAATCATCGGTCAATTACAAAAAGGACAAGTATTAGAAGGTGTTGTTAAAAACATTACTTCTTATGGTGTGTTTATTGACTTAGGTGGTGTTGATGGATTAATTCACATTACTGATCTTTCTTGGAGTAGAATCAACCACCCAAGTGAAGTTCTTGAATTAGACCAAAAATTAAACGTTGTAATCCTTGATTTCGATGATGAGAAAACAAGAATTCAATTAGGATTGAAACAATTAAACGCTCACCCATGGGATGCTTTAGATGCTAACTTAACTGTTGGTGACAAAGTGAAAGGTAAAGTAGTAGTTATCGCTGACTACGGTGCTTTTATTGAAGTAGCTGAAGGTGTTGAAGGTTTAATCCACGTTTCTGAAATGTCATGGTCTACTCACTTACGTTCTGCACAAGATTTCGTGAAAGTAGGAGATATCGTTGAAGGAGTTATTTTAACTTTGGATAGAGATGACCGTAAAATGTCATTAGGTATCAAACAATTGACTCAAGATCCTTGGACTGACATTACTTCTAAATACCCAGTAGGTTCCAAACATACAGGTATCGTTAGAAACTTTACAAACTTTGGTATTTTCGTAGAATTAGAAGAAGGAATTGATGGATTAATCTACATCTCTGACTTATCTTGGACTAAGAAAATCAAACACCCATCTGAATTTGTAAATGTTGGTGAAAAATTAGACGTAGTTGTATTAGAATTAGATGTTGACGGACGTAAATTATCTTTAGGTCACAAACAAACTACTGCTAATCCTTGGGATCAATACGAAGATTCATTCGCTGTAGGAACTATCCACAATGGTGAAATTTCTGAAATCGTTGACAAAGGAGCTACTGTAGAATTTGGAGATGATATCGTTGCTTTCATTCCTACTCGTCACCTTGAAAAAGAAGACGGTAAGAAATTGAAAAAAGGCGAATCTGCAGATTTCAAAGTAATTGAATTCAACAAAGAATTCAAAAGAGTAGTTGCTTCTCATACTGCTATCTTCCGTGAAGAAGAAGAAAAAAATGTGAAAGCTGCAACTGAAAATACTTCATCTGCTTCTACTAATGCACCAGCTGCAACTTTAGGAGATAACAATGATGTATTAGCTGCATTGAAAGCTAAAATGGAAAAATCAGAGAAAAAATAATTTCTAGATTTTCTAAATAACAAAGCCTCGCAATTAGCGAGGCTTTTTTTTGACCTATTTCTAGTGTTTTATTTTTTTTCAAAAAAAACGCTTCTTTTAAAACCATATTCTACTTTACTTCGTAAATGTCTATATAACTTAAAATATAGATATTATGAAAACTAGAAATTTTTTATCAGTTGCATTTTTTACAGTAGCCGTTTCTGTTACCTCTTTTGCTCAAAAGACAGTAATGGTGGGTGGAGCGCCAATGTATCCATCCAAAAATATTGTTGAAAATGCAGTTAATTCTAAAGACCATACTACTTTAGTTGCAGCTGTTAAAGCCGCAGGTCTTGTAGAAACTTTGCAAAGTAAAGGATCTTTTACCGTTTTTGCTCCAACAAATGCAGCCTTTGATAAATTGCCCAAAGGCACAGTAGAAACATTAGTAAAACCTGAAAATTTAAAAATGCTACAAACTATCTTAACCTACCATGTAGTTGCTGGCAAAATGAATGCTGCTGATATAGCCAAAGCGATTCAATTGGGGAATGGAAAAGCAATGCTAAAAACAGTTAGTGGCGGAACCTTAACTGCATGGATGGAAGGTAGTGCTCTGTACTTATCAGATGAAAATGGCACCAAATCAAAAGTAACCATCGCTGACGTAAATCAGTCAAACGGGGTTATACACGTTGTTGATACTGTAGTTTTGCCCAAATAATAATTTTTAGTTTTTTATAGTTAGTTGTTTTGTTTAGTTGTACTTTATTCAAATAAAGTGCAAAAAAATCCCAATTCGTTTTAAATGAATTGGGATTTTGTATTTAAACTTTTCGCTAAATTTTTTGATTTCCTCTATATGAAAACAATTTTATTTTTTATGGCATACAATACTAATCCAATTCTAGTTTTGATTTCTAATTTTTCGAATAGGGATTCTCTGTAGCCATCGATTGTTTTTGGACTAAGGCACATTTCGTCTGCAATTTCCTTATATGTTTTTTCACTACAAGCTAGTTTTAAGAAAATGAGTTCTTTTTCTTTTAAGATGATTTTTTTACTATCACTATCAATTCGATTAATTAGGATTGAAGAGACTAGCTCAGTAAAATAAAAACCTTTCTCAATTACCGCAATGATTGCTTCATGAAAAATTTTTGGTGTAGTGTCTTTGAGCAAATATCCTTTGGCTCCATTGGTA
The DNA here is from genome assembly GCF_051547145.1 of Flavobacterium sp. RSSB_23. Taxonomy (NCBI): domain Bacteria; kingdom Pseudomonadati; phylum Bacteroidota; class Flavobacteriia; order Flavobacteriales; family Flavobacteriaceae; genus Flavobacterium; species Flavobacterium sp. RSSB_23. Next base: position 114,912 of record NZ_JBPTTO010000003.1, read on the forward strand.
ATCATTTTTATGATGGTTTCATCGTCATTGTTTACTGAGAGCGCTATAACGTTCAAGTTGGGTTGGTTTTCCTTTATCCATTTTATGGTGCTTAATCCGTCTAAAATAGGCATATTCACATCCAAAAGCACCAAATCGACTACAGTGTCGGGGTTTTCTTGAAGATGATTAATAAATTCTTTACCATTTTCGAAGCTGTTTACCACTTCAAAATCTTCAAAACTGTTTATTAATAGTTTTAGTGACTGGGAAAACAGTAGATGATCATCTACAATAATTATTTTATTGGTAGTCTTCATGGTTTGTGCTTAAAGGATAAATTAACTTAATTGAGGTGCCCTTATTGTTAGAATTTATATCTATTGATGCACCAATAAGCTGAGCTCTTAGTTTCATGTTGTTCAATCCAGAACCGGTAGATAATTCATTGGTATTATATCCAATTCCGAAATCTGTTAAGGTTAACAGGAAATGATCTTTTGAAGTTTGAATGGTGATTTCAAAGGTTTCACTATGCGAATGTTTTAAACTATTGTGAATGGCTTCTTGAAAAATTCGGTAAATAAACAATTCGTGTTCAAAATTTATTTGTGGTGAAATACCATCCCAGTTCAAGATGCACTTGATTTTTTTTAGCTTTTTAATTTTATCTAAATCTAACTGTATTGCCTCAATGAAATTGCATTGTAAAGTATTCTCTTTATTAATTATTCTAGATAAAATTCTAATTTCATCTAAAGCGTTTGCAATGATGTCTTTTAAATCAATAAGTTCTTTAGGTTTGACAATCTTTTTTTCATCATGTAGAAATAAGTTGAGCTGCATTATGGCAACAGATAAAATTTGACCAATATTGTCATGAAGTTCTTTGCTAATTTCTGACAGGGTTTGATCTTTGATTTCTATTCTAGTTTTTACTAGTTCGGATTGAAAGTAATGTTTGGACTTCATTTGTTCAATTAAAAAAGAATTCTTTTTCTTTGAAAAATAGAAGAACAAAGTCAGTAGTATAACAATTAGTGTAAAGAAAACTATACTAAGTGAAATTATTAATAGTTGTATCTCTTTTCGCTCCATAAAAATCCGATGATAAAACAGCTGTTCATTAATAGATTCAATATAAAAAGCACTAGGCTAAATATTGATTCATCATTTTTTATTAAAAACCATTTTATGGCCAGCATAAAAGGTAAGAAAGGGACGTGAAAAAGTAAAATTCCAAGGATAAACCAAAAGTAAATGGATTTCTTGAAATTGAGTATTTTTTCGGAGTTAAAGATTTCAATAAAATAACAACACGATAAGAGCAAAACAAAAACTACTCCAAGAGCAAAACTATTGGTGAACACCGTATCGTTTTGGTACTGAAAATAGTAGAGATTAAAAAAGTAGAATACATAGAAGAAAATCAAGAAGCAAATAGCGATTCTTTTACACGCTAATTTTCGTAAAAGTGCATAAAGCAATATGATGTAGGCACTGAAACTAGCTAGCATATAGAAATTATAGACAGAGAAATTAATTAATCCTGTCCATAATGTAAAATATTTGCCCACAAATTCTGTTAAAAATGAAAATACAATGATATACAATATAAATTTAGCTTTATTATTAGGCAATTTGTAATAGAATCGAAATCCTACCAAACTTGATAATAAAGCTAAATAAATAATATAAAATCTTAAATCTGCAAACATTTATTAGATATATGTGATTGGAGGAGGGTTACCAATTGAGCCATAGTTTAATGGTGCAATATTCAAAGAATCATCAATTTCTATAGACTTCTCTGCTTTTGCAGCTACTTTTGTTTTTGTTATTTTTTTTGTACCCGTAGGCGCTAGAAAAAGTGTCGTCAACCCAGATTTTTCAGCATATTTTTTATCTTCAGGATAAGCTCCAAAATGAAACCGTATTCCATCAATAGTGTATTTTTGTTTTTTTGCCTCTGCTTTTATGTACTTGATATAGTTTTCTAGTTCTTCGATGGAAAACCAAATAGCATTTGCATCTTCTTTTTTTATGGCTTCTTTGATCAAAGGATATCTGGTCTTGTTATAATTTTCATTTAGCAATTTAGCAAATTCCTTGGTAATAAGTTGTTTTGGTTTTCCGAGATTTTGTTCCATAATGTTTTTTAGTTAAGGTTAATTTTTTTTAAAAGGTAACAGGACAAAACTATTTTAATTCTTGAGATATGACAAGGGGAAATTTCCCCTTTTTTTTAGGGTAAATTCAAAACGCAAAATAGGGTGTCTTTACTCTTTTGTACAAACTTGTTATGACTCAACTTTGTATCAATCCATTTGGTGCACAAAATGGAGAGGTGGAATCTGAAAAACCTTATAAAGAGAGTAAGAGTTAAATTTTAAAAATAATAAGTATGTCAAATTTAGTCGCAGAATTAAATAGTTTAGATTTTAGTGTTTACATTGGTGGACCTTTGCAAGCAGCTGTTCAAGCTCAAAACGCAGCCTCTATGGCACAAGTTAGTTTTATACAATCTATCGGATTTGAAGAGGGTGCTTCTCCTACTGATCCAAAAAAATTACGTTATGTAGATTTTAACTACTCAAAATCAGTTCCAAATCCGGATTATGATGCTGCTGCAACAACGGGTCCTAATAGCATTAAGTTTCTTGAGAAAGAAGTAGAAATTAAAGTTCCGTTCTTGACGATGTTGTCTATTCCAAGTATCAGAATTGAGGAGATGACCATTGATTTCAATGCCAAACTTACTTCTACTGAGACCAAAAGTGTTTCTAGTGAGTTTGCTGCAAGTGCTGAATTGGGTATTAACTACAAAATTGTCAATTTCAAAGCTTCTGCTTCATATAAGAGAACTTCGGTTACTGGTTCCAATGTAGAGAAAACCTATAACCTTGGGGTTCACGTTCGCGCTGTAAATGATGAAATTCCAGCTGGATTAGATCGAATCTTAACTATGCTAGAAGATAGCATTACGAGTGTAAACGAGTAATAATATTAAAATAGATTGGCTTTCTATTGATAAGTAATAGAAGCCAATCTATTTAAAAAAATCAAATACTATGATAAAATTGAATGATTACTTAGGAAGTATTGTGGCTAGTTTTACCAATGCTAAAATAATGTCTGACCTTCAAACTGTAAAATTGGCTGAAGAATATGCAAAACACGATTATTTGAAACATTTTTCAATTCCAAGAATGCGAATTGACGATGTTGAAATGACAATTCCAATTGCCTTAGATGAAATTGAAAACATCTCAAAACCTCCAGTAATTGGTTTTGATAGTCTAAAGATTAACACTTTGGTTTATAGTTTTCTATTAGAAAAATTTGGAGTCTTAAAAATCACAAAAGAGCCCTCCAGATTGTTGCAAACGGAAACAGCTAAACAAGTTGGTGTTTTAGAAAAACAAATCAAACTAGCCAATAGTCACGATCCTGTTTCGGGTTTTTCAAAAGAAATCGTAGTCTATTTTTTAAGGATAATCGAGAAGTATGCTTTGGTGAACAAAGAGGTATTAGCCAAAATGAACATTGATTTGTTTATTAAAGATTTGATTACTGTTGTAACCAAAGAAATTACTATTAATAAAGAAGTTGAAGCTTTGGCCAATCTTAATATTGTTGTTGAAGCCAATAAATTAAGGGAACTTAAGTCTGAAAATTTGATTTTCATTAAATTGAAAATTTCTGAAAATGGTATGGAGTGGAGTAGATCTGAAAATGCAAATGGAGAAATCGAATCAAAATTATTACCAGAATAGCGATGAAAAAATCAACATTGAATCTAGTTAGTGTTCTAAAAAACAATTTGTTAGAATTCCCAAAAATAACTAGAAGTCTAGAAAATAAGGATCCGTTTTTTGTTGAGAAATTATCAGCATGGATCCAAAAAAACGAGGAAATATTTAGCACGTATACTATTAGCGAGGTTTCTGAATTATCAGGTTTGTATAGTAAATTGTTGATTCCAAGGTTTTCTGATACTAAAAATATTTCTTTTAAGAAAGCACAATTAAAAGCCGCTTCGGAGATATTATATGATTTACAAAGCTTGGTATTGACCGTTTTGAAACCCTTTGAATTGAAAGTTGAAGAATGTAGAGAATTGGTGAAACAGATATTATTGATCATCAGTCAAGCACAAGTGGTAAAGTACGATGCTAATTTACCATTTGAAAATTTTGTAGATACCATTTGGAAATTTACCCTATCGAATGAACAATTGAAGGCAGGAGCAATAAAATTAAAAACAATGCTAATCATGTCCGATATTCAAATGCTTATTGCAGAGGAAATTGATCTTGAAGATTTTTCATAAGTTAACTATTATATGTTTTTGATACTTAACTACAATATGATTATATATAAATAAAAGCGGTTGATGTAATAAACACCAACCGCTTTATATTTTCTTATTTAGAGATTATCTCAAAACTGCTCCAAGTTCTGTTTCAAAATTCTTTTGCAATTTAGACATGATTTTATCAATCTGAGCGTCTTCTAAAGTCTTTGCAGTATCTTGAATCGTAAAACTTAGGGCGTATGATTTTTTACCTTCGGGTAAATTTGACCCAGCATAAACATCAAACAAGTTGATTTCTTTTAGCAATGATTTTTCTGTTTGTCTTGCAATTTTATAAATTGCATCGTAAGAGATTTCGTTGTCTAATAACAAAGCCAAATCCCTACGAACTTCTGGATATTTTGGAATATCGGTGAATTTAATTTTGCTTGACACTAATTTTAAAACAAGTGCCCAATTGAAATCGGCATAAAAAACTTCTTGTTTGATTCCAAAATGTTTTAGAATTGACTTTTTAACTACACCAAATTCAACTAAAGTTTCTTGACCTAATCCAAAAGCAATTCCTTCTGAAAAAACATCAGCAGTTACGGGAATACAATTGGTTTTTTGAATTCCTAATTTTTCTAAAATTGCAGTAACAAAACCTTTAAATAAAAAGAAATTAGATGGTTGCGATGCTTGTGTCCAACTCTCTTGATTTCTATTTCCAGTTTGGAACAAAGTCAAATGTTTGATTTCTTCGTAACCAGAAGGGTAGTTGTGGTATGATTTTCCGAATTCAAATAGTTTCAAATCGGCATTTTTTCTGTTGATATTGTAAGCCAATGCTTCTAATCCTGAAAACAACAAGGATTGTCGCATTGTTGCTAAATCACTGCTTAATGGATTTAGCATGGTCACATTGTGTTCTTCTTTTAGTACCGTTGAAAGTTCTGCATAAGCAGCAGTAGTCAACGAGTTAGCCATCATTTCATGAAAGCCTTGTGCGTTCAATTGTGAAGCAATGGTGTTTTGAACTTTATAATCTTCTGTTCTTGGAGAATTGGCTACAGAAGCATTGATTTTTTTGGATAAACTAATATTGTTGTACCCATAAACACGAAGAATTTCTTCGATTACATCTATTTCTCTTTGAACATCAACACGATAGGAAGGAATTGTTAATCCCAAACCAGCATCAGAAACACTATTTACTTTTATTTCTAAAGAAGCCAAAATTTGCTTGATAGTATCTTTTGGTAATTCTTGACCAATGATTTTAGCAACTTTGCTAAAGTTTAAGAAAACGGTAAAGTCTTCTATTTTCTTTGGATATACATCCACAATATCAGATGTAATTTCTCCACCAGCAACTTCTTGAATCAAAAGTGCCGCTCTTTTTAAAGCATATTCTGTGATGGTTGGGTCTATTCCACGCTCAAAACGGAAAGAGGCATCGGTGTTTAATTGATGTCTTTTAGCAGTTTTTCGAACGCTTACTGGGTTAAAGTAGGCACTTTCAAGGAAAATTGCTGTTGTGTTTTCGGATACACCAGAATTTTTTCCTCCAAATACACCAGCGATACACATTGGTCCTTTGTCATCACAAATCATTACATCTTCTTCATGCAGAGTTCTTTCAACATCATCAAGAGTAGTGAATTTTGTTCCTGTAGGCAACGTTTTTACCTGTACTTTTCCGTTAATTTTGTTAGCATCAAAAGCGTGAAGAGGTTGTCCTAAATCGTGTAAAACATAATTGGTTACGTCAACAATGTTGTTTTTCGGATTGATTCCTATCGCTTTTAAGCGATTTTGTAACCACTCAGGCGAAGTTTTTACGGTAATTCCGGATATCGTAACCCCGCAATATCTTGGTACTAATTTGCTCTCTTTTACATCAACATCTATTTTTAAAGTACGTTTATCAACTCTAAAATTACTAACAGATGGTGTGATTAATTCTACGTTAACACCACTTTGTAACATTCCTGCTCTTAGGTCTCTTGCGGTTCCAAGATGACTCATAGCATCAGCACGGTTAGGTGTTAATCCTATTTCAAAAACTTCGTCATTTTCAATTTTAAATACTGTGGCAGCTTTAGTTCCTGGAACCAAAGTTTCATCTAAAATCATAATTCCATCATGACTTTCGCCAAGACCTAATTCATCTTCTGCGCAAATCATTCCGTGACTTTCTTGCCCGCGTATTTTTCCCTTTTTTATGGTAAATGGATTTCCTTCTTTATCATATAAAACCGTTCCTATAGTGGCAACAGGTACTTTTTGTCCAGCACCTACATTGCTTGCTCCACATACAATTTGAACAGGCGTTCCATCTCCTAAATCTACTGTAGTAACCTTTAATCTATCAGCATCTGGGTGCGGTACACAAGTAAGTACGTGTCCTACTACAATGCCTTCTAAACCTCCTTTTACAGATTGGTATTTGTCTACAGTTTCTACTTCAAGTCCTAAATCTGTTAGTAATGCTGCTGTTTCTTCAGAATTCCAATCAATCTTAATGAATTGTTTGAGCCAATTATATGATATCTTCATTTGTCATTTTTAATAAGATTGCAAATATAAGGATTGCTATTTTGAGATAGAAACATTTTTTTTGGTTTTTACTATTGCTTTGTTTGTGATAGTTATGCGGTTTAAATTGTAGTATGTATAAAAAATTGATATATAAAAAATGATAAATAAAAAATAAATACATAAAAAATACACATATGCTAATTTTATGCTACTATTTGAAATAATTGTGCTATTCTGGTGATGACAATCGGATTACTTTTGAACAAACTAAACTTTTTAATTATGAGTAATATAGCACAAAGACCTACGTTTAAGGCAAAGTATGACAATTACATTGGTGGAAAATTCATTGCTCCAACAGCTGGAAATTATTTTGATGTAATTTCTCCCATAGATGGTAAAGTATTTACTCAAGCGGCACATTCGACTAAAGAGGATTTGACTTTAGCAATTGATGCAGCCGATGAAGCATTTAAAACTTGGGGAAAAACTTCGGTAACAGAACGAAGCATAATTTTGAATAAAATTGCGCAAGTTATAGAGGATAATTTAGAGTATATAGCAACAGTAGAAACTATTGATAATGGCAAAGCAATACGAGAGACTCTTGCTGCTGATATTCCATTGGCCATAGACCACTTTAGATATTTTGCAGGGGTTATTCGTGCTGAAGAAAGTTCAATTAGTGAATTAGATGCTCAAACGGTATCCATAGCTTTAAGTGAGCCTTTGGGGGTTGTTGCTCAAATTATTCCTTGGAACTTTCCTATTTTGATGGCTGTTTGGAAATTAGCTCCAGCACTTGCAGCTGGTAATACAGTAGTTTTGAAACCTGCCGAAAGTACACCTATTTCTATAATGGTACTTATGGAATTAATTGGGGATTTATTGCCTCCTGGAGTTGTGAATATTGTGAATGGATTTGGGGCTGAGTTGGGAAGAGCATTGGTAACAAACAAAAAAGTTTCTAAAGCCGCATTTACAGGTTCAACTGCAACGGGGCGTTTGGTGATGCAGTATGCAACTGAAAATATTATTCCTGTAACTCTTGAACTTGGCGGAAAATCACCAAATATTTTCTTCCCTTCTGTGGCTGATGCCGATGATGAATTTTTTGATAAGGCAGTAGAAGGGGCGGTAATGTTTGCCTTGAATCAAGGCGAAATTTGTACGTGTCCTTCTAGATTGCTAATTCACGAAGCAATTTATGACCGCTTTATTGCAAAAGTTATAGAAAGAACTGCTGCAATTAAATTAGGACATCCGCTGGATAAATCGAGTATGATGGGGGCTCAAGCTTCTATAATTCAAAAAGAAAAAATCATGTCTTATTTGAAATTAGGTAAGGAAGAAGGCGCTGAAGTTTTAATAGGAGGCGATGAGAACAAACAAGAAGGAGAGCTTGAAAACGGATATTACATTCAACCTACTATCTTTAAAGGGCATAATAAAATGCGCATTTTTCAAGAAGAAATTTTTGGTCCTGTTCTAGCGGTAACTACATTTAAAACTACCGAAGAAGCTATTGCCTTGGCTAATGATACTATGTATGGTTTAGGAGCAGGAGTGTGGACAAGAGATGCTCATGAAATTTACCAAGTACCAAGAGCGATTAAAGCTGGACGTGTCTGGGTAAATCAATATCATGCGTATCCCGCAGGAGCGCCATTTGGTGGATACAAGCAATCAGGTATTGGTCGCGAAAATCACAAAATGATGTTAGGACACTATCGTCAAACAAAAAACATGCTGATTTCTTACGATAAAAATAAATTAGGCTTCTTTTAGTATAATTGGAATATTGATTATTGGTTAATCAAAAACCTGGCGTTTTGCTTTTGTAAACGTCAGGTTTTCTTACTTTAAATGAACGAATTATGATAAAGCGAATTACGGCTACTGCAAGTGCTATTGAAATGATTACAATTTTGAAAGAAAAACACGGTGAACTAATGTTTTATCAAGCAGGAGGATGTTGTGAAGGGACACAACCTCAGTGTTTTGAAAAAGGAGGCTTCTACCTGCGAACAGGTGATGTATGTATTGGAACTATTGAGAATACTGAGTTTTGGGTTGATAATGATTTGTTCCAATACTGGAAACACGCTCATTTTACACTAGATTTAATTGATGGTTTTGGTGCTGGTGGGTTTTCCTTAGAAACTCCAATGAAAAAGACATTTCGAATTGAATACCGACTTTTTACCGCCGAAGAAACTCAAAATTTAGAACCTTTGCTGTTTATGGAATAAGCTAGTTTGCATATAACAATTGATATTGTTTTGGTGTTATTCCTTCATACTTTTTGAATAGGCGAGTGAAGTAATTAGCATCCTCAAAACCTGATAAATAGCACACTTCATTAATTTGGATGGTCTGATTTTTTAGTAGTTGTTTCGCGCATTTTATCTTTTCGTTCAAAACAAATTCTATTGGACTCATTCCTAACTCTCTTTTAAATAATCGATAAAAAGACGTACTGCTCATACACGATTGTTCGCTCAGCTTTTTTAAACTCATGTTTCCATTCAAATTTAATCGAATGTATTCTACTGCTTGAGCGATAGAGTTATTAGAGTCTTGAATTTTTCCTTCTTCAAAAGATTTTACGGTTTGAGTTTGAATAATCCGAATTAGCAATTCTTGTAACGTCAAATCTGCCAAAACATCTTTAGTGATTGCTGTACTCATACATTCTTTGACCAATTTGTTGATTGTCGTAGCTAATTCGATATTATTATAGAAAAAATAGTTTTGATAGTTCAATTGCCAAAACTGATTACTTCCTTCTTTTGGGTAACGCTCATTCAAAAAATGCAAAGTTTCTTTGATTTTGCTTTGGTCAATTGCTAAAGCTAAACACTGCGTTGGGTTGTTTTTGGAAGCATCTGGGAAGTCGATTTTCATTTCAACATTAGACGGAATTACTACTGTTTCGCCTGGTAAATAGTCAAAGCTTGGGTCATCAAACAAGTGCATAATTTTTTTACCACGAAGCATACTCGTTACAACCAAATCATTGAATTTTAAAGGAACCAATTGAGAAGATTCATAGGTTTCGAAAATGTTCAATTCACAGTGATTCAGGGAATATACCGTTCTATTCTCAACTAAAGTCTTTAGCGACTTTTCATTCGTGAGACTAGGAGGAATCAATAAGGCTCGATTGGTTTTCATAGAAATGCTTTCAAAAACAGAACTTTAAATTTAAGGAAAATAAGTTTTGAAATTTGAAACACACTAAAAAAAACTATTACAACAACTCCTCAATATGTTTTTTAATGTTGGAAGCAATCTTTGCAGTTGGCAAATCATTCGCATCAGAACCAAAGGGGTCCTCAATTTCTTCAGCAATCAATTCTAAACTTGCCAATACATAAAAAATAAAAACGACTACAGGAACTACATAATACCCTAAGCTAAAAACATAACCAAAAGGCAAAGTAAGCACATAGATGAAAATGAATTTCTTGATAAATGCACTGTAAGAATAGGGGATAGGGGTGTTTTTTATGCGTTCGCAAGCACCACAGATATCAGTAAATGATTGAATTTCGTTATTTAGAATAATCAGCTGATTGCCAGTTATTTTTTTAGAAATATACAAATCATTGATTTTTTGAAACAGCATTTGTGCTATTTGATTAGGACGGTGTCTATGATGGTCAATTTCTAAATCTACATCATCAAACAGTTGTTGTGCGGTTTCTTCGTCATTGAGATGCTTTTGCAAAATCGAAGCATAACCAGGAATCATTTTTCTAAAAAACACTTTATCCTTTTCGTCTTGCAAAATAGCAGACAATTTAATAGCTAGGTTTCTACTATTATTTACTAAACCACCCCACATTTTTCGACCTTCCCACCATCTATCATAGGCTGTATTGGTTCGGTATGCTAGTAACAACGAAATTACGAATCCCAGCATACTGTGCATCATTGAGATGTTTTTGACGTGACTATCATCGGGTAAATGCCAATATTCAATTTCTAAATATCCTATCGCTGCCGAATAAGCACCAATCAAAAACATAATAGGTGCTAGTTTTCTAAAGGTATCACCTTTACTAAAGAAAAATATAAATTGAATCCAATTTTTGGGGTTATAGGAAGTCATTTTGGTAGAATGAAAAATTAATACGCAATATTTCCTGCCAATTCTTTTAGCGCAATTTCAGATAATTTCGCTTGGTATTGTGCATTGCTATTTCTAACTCTTGCATTTACATAATTCAATTGAGCGGCTCTAAATTCGATGGTAGTTATGGTACCAATTTTTAGTTTATCAATTGTAATAGCAAGATTTTGTTTGGCAATCGCTTCGTTATTTTGCTCCAAATTAATCAATTCTAAATTGGTCAAATACGTTTGATAAAAAGTAGACAGTTGCGATTCTAACAATTGGGATTGCTGTTCAATAGCAAGTTTTGTGTTTTCTAATTCGAGTTTGGCTATTTTTTCATTTCTATTTTGGGCAAAACCGTCAAACACGTTTAAGGTTGCTGAAAAACCATAATTCAATCCTCTAGCAGATGATTCTCTCGTGAATCCCAAACTCGATTCGGTGTTTTGAAAATTGTAACCTGTATTCAAACTCACTACAGGATATCTAGCAGCTTTGACTTGTTTGAGTTGCAATTCCGAAACATTTTTGGCAATGATTTGCGTCTGTAATTGTGGATTTTGTTGTTTGGCAAGTTCTATCAAAGTGGGGAGTAAAAGTGTATTGTCAACTTTAATTTCATCCAAGATTTTAAATGCAGTTTTGGGGTCTCTTGCTAAAATTTGATTCAATTTTATTTTAGTATTTGCAAACAATTCCTGTTGTCTCAACAAGGTCACTTTATCGGTATTCAAATCCACTTGAGCATTCAAAACCTCTAATTTAGACGCTTTTCCAATTTTAAAACGGTTTTCGGCCAATTGCAATCGTTGCGTCGAAATCAATAAGGTACTATCAATCGCCATAAGCTGCTGCTGTTGTTGTACCAAATCAAAGTAGGTTGCATTCACCTCAGCAATTTTAATCAAAATAGTTTGTTTCAATCTAGTTTCGCCTAACTGTTGTAATTTCTTTAACTGGTCGTATCTAGCAAACATTCGCAATCCGTCAAAAATGGTCCAATCCAAGCTCACACCATAATTCAGACTATTGTTTTTGGCATTTTTTAGCGAGTTTACTTGCCCCGTTTGCAAGGTTTGAGAACTATTCTGAATTCGGTTATTATCCACCACCGAAGCCGTTACTGATGGCAACATTCCAGCATTTCCCTCAGACATATTAACCTTGTCTATGTTCAGGTTATTGTTGGCAATTTTTATTTCAAAATTATTGTCCAAGGCTATAGCCACCGCATCTTTTATCGTCAAAACTTCTTGAGCGTTTCCTAAAACACTACCAAGCAATAACAAAAACGCAATTATATTTTTTTTCATTTCTTATTTTCAACTACCAATTAAATTCTAATTTTCTAATTCAAGGAGCACCACATCTGTTTTCAAAACACGATTCCTCCCGCTATCCGCTATATCTTTTTTTATTTTTGAAAAGAAAAATAAAAAAAAGGATGCCGCTACTATCGGGGCTATACGAGACTTCTCTTTTTAATAAGACGAATCAACGACTATTTCGATTCGGCTTCGTATTCTGCAATATGGTCAAATTCAGGATAATGTTTTCTGGCTTTAGACCACATCAAATACAACGCTGGAATTACAAATAAAGTCAATACCAACGAAAAAATGGTTCCTCCAACAATCACGACTCCCATACCAATTCTACTAGTCGAAGCTGCTCCAAGTGACAAAGCAATTGGTAACGCTCCTAACGAAATTGCCAAACTCGTCATCAAAATAGGACGCAAACGCGCTTCAGAAGCTTCCATAATCGCTTCAAATTTCGGTTTGCCTTGTTCTCGTAATTGATTCGCAAATTCTACAATCAAAATACCGTTTTTAGTCACCAACCCAATCAACATTACGGTTCCAATCTGACTGAAAATATTCCAAGTTTGATTGAATAACCACAACGAAAACAAAGCTCCAGCAACCGCCATCGGAACAGTCAAAATGATAATAAACGGGTCAATAAAACTTTCAAATTGTGCTGCCAAAATCAAAAATATCAAGATTAAAGCCAATCCAAAAGCAAAAGAAGTATTCGAACTACTTTCTACAAAATCTCGAGATTCTCCACCTAAGTCAGTCGTAAACGTATCGTCCAAAACTTTGGCTTTGATTCTATTCATCGCTTCAATTCCTTCGCCCAAACTTTTGCCTGGCGCTAATCCCGCCGAAACAGTGGCCGACATATAACGGTTGTTGTGATACAATTGCGGCGGATTACTTTGTTCTTGAATAGTCACCACATTGTCCATCTGAATCAATTCTCCTTTGTTGTTTTTGACAAACATAGAGGTAATATCAAGTGGTTTGGTTCGGTCTTCTTGGTTGAATTGTCCAATGACTTGGTATTGTTTTCCGTTTTGCATAAAATAACCAAAACGTTGTCCGCTCAACGAAAGTTGTAAGGTTTGTGCAATATCCAAAACCGAAATTCCTAGGCTTTCTGCTTTTTCTCTGTCGATGGTAACGGTGACTTCAGGTTTATTGAATTTCAGGTTCACATCCGTAATCGCAAAAGTGGAATCTTTAGCGGCTTCTTCCATAAACAATGGAATTTTCTCTTCTAATTTTTTAAAGTTTGGCGCCTGAATAATGTATTGAATAGGCAATCCTCCACGACGGTTCACCGCAATGGTTGGTTGCTCAATAACCGCAGTTTTTGCTTCAGGAAACTGTTTGGTGATTTTGGTTAATTGTTCTGCAATTTCCTTTTGAGAACGCTTTCTTTCTTCTGGTGCTTTTAAGGCAATACGAACACGTCCACTGTTCACCGTAGAAGCTCCAAAACCTGGTGATGTTATAATAAGCGAAACATTTTTCTCTGGAATGGAATCGTCTACAATTTTAGAGACTTCCTGCATAAAACGGTCCGTATATTCATAAGAAGCGCCTTCTGGAGTAGTCATTGACATCACAATGGCACTTCTGTCATCATAAGGAGCTGTTTCTTTTTTCAAAAGTGAAAAGAATAGGTAAATCAATCCAAAACAAGCAATCAAAATAGGGAAGCTCAACCATTTCTTTTTCATAAAACGGCCCAATGATTCTGCATAGTTGCTGTTTAATTTTTCAAAATAAGGTTCGGTCATCAAATAGAATTTGGATTTCTTTTGAACCCCACCTTTCATTAAATAGGCATTTAGCATTGGAGTCAAAGTCAAAGAAACAAAAGCTGAAATTAGTACTGCTGCACCAATCACCACCCCAAATTCCCTAAACAATCGACCTACGAAGCCTTCCAAAAATATTACAGGAAGAAATACTGCAGCCAAGGTAATCGAAATTGAAATTACCGCAAAAAAGATTTCATTCGACCCTTTTATTGCTGCTTCAATAGGTGACATTCCTTCTTCTACCTTTTTGAAAATATTTTCGGTTACTACAATTCCGTCATCAACTACTAATCCTGTTGCCAACACAATCGCCAACAACGTCAATACATTAATCGAAAATCCAAAAAGCCACATAATAAAGAATGTTGCAATCAAGGAAACAGGAATATCAATCAACGGACGGAAGGCAATAGCCCAATCTCTAAAGAACAAGTAAATAATTAAGATTACCAGAATGATAGAAATACCAAGGGTTTCAGCTACCTCAACCACCGATTTTTTTACGAAAATCGTACTGTCAATGGCAATGTTCAATTTGATATCCTTTGGTAAATCTTTTTGTAAAGAGTTATAGACTTTATAAAACTCTTTTGAAATATCTAAATAATTGGCTCCTGGCAGCGGAACAATAGCCACACCCAATAACGGAAGCCCAGATTGACTCATTTTGGTCTCTAAATTTTCAGCACCAAGTTCAGCATTTCCAATATCACTAAAACGGACAATTCTATCGCCCTCACTTCGAATGATGATATTATTGAATTCTTCAGGTTTAGAAAGATTACCAACTGTTTTTACTGTTAAATCAGTGTTGCTTCCTGTAAGTTTTCCTGAAGGTAATTCTACGTTTTGTTTATTAAGAGCGGTACGAACTTCTGCAACAGTACACCCATAAGCTGCTAATTTTACTGGGTCAATCCACAAACGCATAGCGTATCTTTTTTGTCCCCAAATCTGTACACCACTTACACCAGGAATTGTTTCCAGACGTTGCGCAATTACATTTTCGGCAAAATCGCTTAATTCTAATGCGTCTCTGGTATCACTTTGTACCGTCATTGAAATAATGGATTCCCCATTGGCATCAGCTTTAGAAACTACAGGAGGAGCATCTATATCTTGTGGTAAACTACGAACGGCTTGTGATACTTTGTCACGTACATCATTGGCAGCTTCTTCTAAATTTTTACTCAAATCAAATTCAATAGTAATGTTACTACTTCCTTGTATACTCGAAGAAGTTACATTTCGAATCCCATCTATAGAGTTTATGGCTTTTTCTAAAGGTTCAGTAATTTGAGATTCGATAATATCTGAATTCGCTCCAGTATAATTCGTTCTCACCGATACTTGAGCAGGGTCGATAGAAGGGAATTCTCTAACACCCAAAAAACTGTAGCCAATGACTCCAAACAAAATAATAGTTAGATTCAAAACTATCGTTAGAACGGGTCTTTTTATGCTTATGGTGGATAAACTCATTTGTTTTATTTTTTCTTTTAAAGTCCTTAGTGGTTAGTCCTAAGTGCTCAGTTCTTGGTTTTTAGTTTATAATCTTCTATTGTTTATGACTAATCACTAATCACTAAGTACTAAGTACTAATTACTATAAACACTACTTAATTTTAACTTTTACAGGTGTTTCATCTTTCAACGCCATTACACCTGTGGTCAGTAAAGTATCTCCAGCTTTTAATCCTGAAAGAATCAAGATGGAAGCATCCGTTCTGGTTGAAGCTTCTACTTTTACTTCTTTTGCCATTCCTTTTTCGGAAATGAATACTTTTTTACCATTTTGAATCGGAACTATCGCTTCAGTTGGAACAACAATCGCATCTTTAATAACATCTAAAGGTAATTCGACATTTGCAAAAGTCCCTGGGAAAAGCTTTCCTTCTTTGTTATCAGCTATGGCTCTAACTTGTAGGGTTCGGGTTGCAGTGGCCACTTCAGGTTCGATAGCATAAACAACACCGTGGTATTTTTGAGTGGTACCAGAAACGGTGAAAGAAATGTTGGTATTTAACTTGATTTGTGAAGCATATTTTTCTGGAACCGAAAAGGTAATTTTTAATTTCCCGATATTAACCAAATTGGCAACTAAAGTAGTAGGAGTGATGTAGGTTCCTGGAGAAATAGAACGCAATCCTATTTTTCCAGAAAAAGGAGCTCTTACGGATGTTTTTGCAATTTGAGCTCTAATTAATTGCACTTGAGCTTGTGTTGATTTGTGCTCGGCTCTAGCGACATCATATTCTTCTTGGCTGATGGCTTCTTTTTGCAAAAGCAATTTAGCTCTTCTAGCATTCTCTGCAGCCAAACCTTCTTTGGTCGTCGCTTGAATGAGTTGCGCTTTTAATTCTTGGTCGTTGACTTTAAATAACACTTGACCTTTGTTTACAAAACTTCCTTCTTGAAACGAAATGGCTTCTACAATTCCAGAAACTTCACTTCGGATTTCGACTTGTTCATTCGCTTCAATTGAACCTGATAGGGATAAGTTGTTCTCAAAAACTTGTGTTTTGATTACAATTCCACTTACGTTCATCGGTTTGTCTTTTCCTCCTTTGTCTTTTGAATCGCCTCCTTTTTTAGAATTCGAAACTACTCTGTAGGCTATAAAACCTCCAATGATAAGAACTAAAAGCGTGTAAACAAGGTTTTTTATTTTCATAAGGTTATTTATTTTTTTTGGTAATTCTTTGGGTGTGGAAAGCTATTTGTTTTAACCTTCTAAAGTAAGATAAATTGAATTTTAAACTTGCTTTTTTATTAATTAATTTGATGAGACATCAGAAATAATCAATGGTTTAATTGTTTTGAAAAAAAAGTTTAAAAACAAAAGTAAAGCATTTGTAAGAAAGCGATAATAAGAAAAAATAATTTAACATTTGTACATACAAATTAATAAAACAACTCAAAATCGTTTCGTTTTAAATCATAAATTCTTAAAAACAAAGAGAATTTAATAATAGATTTAACTAATATAGTTCCAAATATTTTTTTTCTTGGTAAGTTCCATAAAAACCATTCTAAGGATAGTATTTTCTGGTTTTTGCATAGAGGGGTCGTCATTCAATACTTTGAAAGCGTAATTTCTAGCCAAAAGCAATATGTCTTTGTCTTTGACCAAATCCGCAATTTGAAGGTTTAAAACCCCACTTTGTTGGGTTCCCATTATATCTCCTGGTCCTCGTAATTTCAAGTCTACTTCGGCAATTTCAAATCCGTCGTTGCTATTGACCATAGTTTCCATTCTGATTTTACTATCGCTGGTCAGTTTGTAAGAAGTCATCAAGATGCAATAACTTTGGTCCGCACCACGTCCCACACGACCACGCAATTGATGGAGTTGCGACAGTCCAAAGCGTTCGGCACTTTCAATAATCATTACACTGGCATTCGGCACATTGACACCCACTTCAATTACAGTAGTTGCTACCATAATATTGGTTTTTCCTTCGGCAAAGCGTTTCATTTCGGCATCTTTTTCTGCTGGTTTCATTTTTCCGTGCAAAATCGAAATGGAATAGTCGGGTAGGGGAAAATCCCTAGAAATACTCTCGTAACCGTCCATCAAATCTTTAAAATCCATTTTTTCGGATTCCTGAATTAAGGGATATACAATATAAATCTGGCGTCCTAAAGCGATTTCATCACGTATAAATTTCCATACTTTCAGTCGGTTGGAATCAAAACGATGCACAGTTTGAATGGGTTTTCGACCAGGAGGCAATTCATCAATAACCGAAACATCCAAATCGCCATACAAACTCATCGCTAAAGTTCTAGGAATAGGAGTAGCCGTCATAACCAAAACGTGTGGTGGAATGGTGTTCTTTTTCCATAATTTTGACCTTTGTTCTACTCCAAAACGATGTTGCTCATCTATTACAGCTAGGCCTAAATTTTGAAACTGCACTTTGTCTTCTAATAGCGCGTGAGTACCAATTAAGATTTGCAAACTTCCATTTTCGAGTTCTTCGTGAATGATTTTTCGAGCTGCAGTTTTAGTAGAACCCGTTAGGATTTTAATATTAATATTTAAAGTATTCGCAAATTCTGAAAGTCCAATAAAATGTTGATTGGCCAAAATCTCTGTGGGTGCCATCAAACAAGCTTGAAAACCATTGTCTAAAGCCAAAAGCATACTCATAAATGCCACAATTGTTTTGCCTGAGCCCACATCTCCTTGCAACAAACGGTTCATTTGGGCATTACTACCCATATCGGTTCGGATTTCCTTGATTACTCTTTTTTGGGCATTCGTCAAATCAAAAGGCAAATGATTTTGATAAAAATCGTTGAATAATTCACCTACTTTTGAAAAGGGATGTCCTTTTATTTTGTGTTTGCGAATCAAATTTTTGGTAATCAATTGCAACTGAATGTAGAATAATTCTTCAAACTTCAGACGAAATTGCGCTTTGGCTAAGGCTTCGCTGCTTTTTGGAAAGTGAATATTGAATAGCGCAGCATTCTTTGGAATCAATTTCAATTCTTCAAGCAGATATTGAGGTAAAGTCTCGGTAAACAAAGCCTGTGTTTCCAAAAACAATTGTTGCATCATTTTGTTGATGACTCTGTTGCTAATCCCTCTGTTGGTCAAAGTTTCGGTAGACGGATACACAGGTTGCATAGCCGAACGCAAGCTTTGTTGGTGCTCAGCCAGTAACTCAATCTCAGGATGCGCTATACTGAACTGACTGCCGTATTGGGCACATTTCCCAAAAACAACACACATTTCATTGAGTTTTAAACTCTCTTTAATCCATTTGTGACCTTGGAACCAATTCAAATCCATTTGTCCCGTCTCGTCAACGAAAGTAGCGACCAAACGTTTTTGATTTTTGCCAAACTCCACCGTTTTGATGTGGATGATTTTGCCAACAATTTGTACCTCGGCTGTTGTGCCTTGCAACTCATTGATTTTGTAATAACGGGTACGGTCAATATACCGATTGGGATAAAAATTGACCAAATCTCCATATTTGTGAATCCCTAATTCTTTGCGAAGCAACGTCCCGCGATTGGGGCCAACGCCTTTCAAGTATTCAATGGGAGTTTCTAGGAGATTATTGGACATTTTTGATTTATCGGTTATGATTTATCGGTTATGAGTTACTTTGAATTTTTATATTCTTAACTCAAGGATTTTTTTTCGTAAAGCGAAGATACTAGATTGTTTCTAGATTTGGAAATGGGTTTGTTTAGGAAATTCCTTCAATTCACAATATCTTTGGAAACTAAATACTAGAAATATGGTTATTGATAAAATTGAGAATTACCGATTATACAGCCAATTGACCCAACGTTTGGCCAAAGGTTTTGAGTTTATAACTACCACCGATTTAAAGGCTGTTGCCTCAGGAAAGCACGAGATTGATGGCGAGGATGTTTTTGCGATTGTGCAAGAATATGACACCAAAGACGAATCCGAATGTGTGCTAGAAGGGCATCACAAATACATTGATATTCAATACGTAATCAGTGGAGTAGAGTTGATGGGTTTTGCGCCTTTGACCAACCAGAAAATGGTGGAAGAGGACTTGGAAAAAGATTATACCTTTTATGAAGGTGACACTTCGTTATTGCGAGTGGAAGAAGGGATGTTTACCTTGTTTTTTCCTGAAGATTTGCACCGTCCTTGTGTAAAAGCTGGTGTCGTTTCGAAAGTGAAGAAAGTAGTAGTGAAGGTTAAAATTTAATTCAAAAAATAATGACAACACACTTAGCGCTCCTCCGTGGCATCAATGTTTCAGGGCATAATATGATTAAAATGGAGGTTTTGAAAGCAACTCTTGAAGCCGTTGGTTTTAAGAACGTGCAGACCTATATTCAGTCGGGGAATGTTTTTGTAGATAGCGAAGAGGAAAATCCTGCCAAGGTAGGTTTTATGATAAAGCAAGAACTATTTAAAGCGCTTGGTCTTGAAGTTCCTGTGGTGGTAATAGGAAAATCGGATTTGGAGGCTTGTTTTGCCAATAATTCTTTTTTGAAGGAAAAAGAAGTGGATTTGAAAAAAATGTATGTCGCTTTTGTTTCGATGGAATTGAAAAGTGACAGTATCAATGATTTAAAAATGAGTCAAGTGAAACCCGATGAAGCACAGATTGATGGCAGCAGAATTTACATTAAATACGCTGTGGGCGCTGGGAAAACGAGATTCGACCAAAAATATATTGAAAAAAAATTAAACGTCATTGCTACGATAAGAAACTGGAATACAGTGACTCAGCTTCTTAAGTTGTTCGAAGAAAGATAAAATTTTAAAAAAAATAAAATAATTGACGCAACCTTTTTGGATTATAGCAATCTAAGCTAAGAGATGCAGTTTTGTAGTAGGATACAATTGTTATAACAATGACTACTTTGGGCTACAGCTTAAATTGTTTATAATTTGATTTTTTGGTTAATTTCAATTATGACGGCACCTTAAAGAGAACTCTAGAGCTTTTGCTTTATTGTTCTCTTTTTTTTTGCCCATTCATCCAAAAAAGTACGGATGTAGCCTCTTAGCCCCGGGAGTAGCGGCATCCTTTGCTTTTTTTCTTTAGAAAAGCAAAGATATAGCGAATCACGGGACCTTTGATGGCTAAAAAGTCCCATTCTTCCTGCTCCTAATACAACGCTTACTTAGGGATTAAATCGCAATACCAAAAGCCATAGTCAAAGGCATCTGAGGCGCTGGTGTCGCAGGCGGTATCGGACGTATCGGTGGTGGCTGGTTTTTCGTATTTTCGGTAGACCACTTCTCCGATTTCAAAATCAATGGGCTGTTTGAACAAAGGACCATCGAAAGTAAAGGTGTGGAATTCGCCGTTTTCGCCGCAAACATCGACGTTTTCTGGTAAATCGTTGATGAAATCTTGGTCAATGATGCGGCCCACAAAACTTTGGTCCAAATAGCGCTCGTTGACACAAACTACGATGGTTTTGAAGCCTAAACCGATAAATTCTTGAATCAGGTCTTTTGTTGGTATTTTCCATAAGGGAAAAACGCCTTGCAAATCCATCGTGGCGAGTTTGTCCTCGCGGTATTGACGTAAATCTTCGAGGAAAATATCGCCAAAAATCGAGTGGGTGATGCCTCTGGTTTTGAGTTGTGTTAAGGTTGCGGCTAAGGCATTTTCGTAAACTTCCATCGTGGGCATTTCTGGAATTTCGACGATTTCTAGCGGTAAGCCAATGCTTTCAGCTTGTGAGTGCAGCAATTCAACACGAAGACCGTGCATAGAAACGCGTTGGAATTTTTGGTTGACACTCGTCAAAAGACAGTCGATTTCGAACTCGGGATTTTGTAGTGTTTTGTATAAAGCAAGTGCGGAGTCTTTGCCGCTGCTCCAGTTAAATAAAGCTTTTGTTTTCAATTTGGGGTTTGTTTTGGCTGTAAACTTACACATTTTGTACGATTGATAGGGTAAAGGTTTGTAACTTTGAAATTCAAATCCTATCGAAAATCTGCTTAGATGAAATATATTTTTCTTTTTTTAACCTCATTTATTTTTGCACAACAAACGCAATCGGTTGACTTTAAATCCGCCAACGGTCAGCTGTTCGTCAACTCAAAGGACAAAACGATTGCGGGGACTATTACCTATCATTTTAATGTCTTGCGACCCATCGATACGATTAAGATTGATGCGCAAAATATGCAGTTTACTAATGTGAAATTGAACGACAAACCGATTTCTTTTACCACCAATGGAAAACAACTGTTGTTAATTCATCCGTTTAAAAAAGGCAAAAAATGGGTGCAGTTTTCTTATGAAGCCAAACCTAAGCAAACCTTGTATTTTATAGGTTCTGAAGAGAATTCCAATTTGCAAATTTGGACGCAAGGACAAGGGAAATACACCAGCCATTGGTTTCCGAGTTTTGATGATGTGAATGAAAAAGTGGTTTTTAACTTGGAAATTGTCTTTGACAAAAACTATCAAGTCATTGCCAATGGAACCTTGAAAGAGAAAATAACGAATGGCAATAACACTTACTGGCGCTACAGAATGCAAAAGCCTATGAGTTCGTATTTGTTGATGATGGCTATTGGGAAATTTGATAAAAAAACGCAACAATCCACTTCTGGAGTACCTTTAGAATGGTATTATGAACCTAAAGATGCAGCGTTTTTTGAACCAACCTATCGCCATTCGGAGGCTATTTTTAATTTTTTGGAGAAAGAAATAGGTGTTAAATACCCTTGGGGGAATTACAAGCAAGTTCCTGTTAGAGATTTTTTATATGCAGGAATGGAGAACACTTCGGCAACTACTTTTTCGAGTCGGTATGTGGTGGATTCTGTTGGGTTTACTGACCGAAAATATACCAATGTCAATGCACACGAATTGGCGCACCAATGGTTTGGTGATTTGGTAACTGCCGAAAGTGGTAAACACCATTGGTTACAAGAAGGTTTTGCAACCTATTATGCGTTGTTGGCAGAGAAGGAATTGTACGGTGAAGATTATTTTTATAGTTATTTATACGAAAAAGCACAACAACTCAAATTTGCTTCTCGTACGGATACTATTCCGGTGTTGAATGCAAAAGCGAGTTCTTTGACCTTCTACGAAAAAGGGGCTTGGGCTTTATTTGTTTTGCATCAGAAAATAGGAGATAAGGCTTTCAAAAAAGCAATAAAAAACTATCTCAAAAAGCACACTTTTAAAACGGTAAACACCAATGATTTTTTTGCAGAAATTGAAAAAGTTGCCGCTTTTGATACCAAATTATTTTCTAAAGTATGGCTTGAGGATTATAAGTTCAATACTTTAGAAGCTAATGATTTACTTAAAAAAAATACAGCTATAAAAATCCAATTAGAACTAGACCAATATAAAAATACTCCTTTGGCAGAAAAGAAAGATTTTTTGATGAAAATTTTGCAATCGGACGTCTATTATACGGTCAAAGAAAGTGTGATTTTTCAGCTTCGAAAAGAGTCCTATGAGGATATAAAAGAGTTGTTAGCTGTGGCTATGGCGACAAAGAATTGGTCTATCCGACAGAAAATCGCAAACCTATTTCCTAAAGTTCCAGAAGCCTTCAAAGCTGATTATGAAACCTTACTAACCGATGCTTCTTATCAAACGCAAGAAATAGCATTGTTTCAATTATGGAACAGTTTTGAGAATGACCGAATTCGTTATTTGGAACAAACCAAAAATTGGATAGGTTTTAACGATTATAACTTGAGAATTTTATGGTTGGCTTTGGCTTTGAATACACCCAATTACAATGCAAATGCTGCTGCTTTGGAAAAAGAACTAATTCAGTATTCAAGTCTAGATTTTGAAGCGAATACGCGGCAGAATGCTTTAGAGAGTTTGATTTTCTTAGATTTTTTTAACACAACTGTTTGGAAAAATTTAGCAAATGCTACCGCACATCATTTATGGCAATTTTCTAAATTCGCTAGAGATGCCATCCGAAAACAAATAAAACAAGAAAATAAAAGGAAGGCTTTACAAGAAGTGGCTTTGGATTTGCCACCAAAAGAACGAGAAATTATCAATAGATTGTTGAACGAGTAATAAGCCAATATGAGGGCACTAGTGATTTCTGGCGGTGGAAGTAAAGGGGCATTCGCAGGAGGAGTTGCCGAGTTTTTATTGAATATTAAAAAGCAGCACTACGATATGTACATTGGTACTTCAACGGGTAGTTTGCTGATTTCTCATTTGGCTGTTGGAAAAGTGGACAAAATCAAAGAGATTTATACTAATGTTGGAATGAGTGATATTTTTAATGTCAATCCTTTTAAAATCAAAAAAGAAAGAGGTTTTACCTCCGTTTCAATCAATCACTTTAATGTTTTGCTTCAATTTCTTAAAAGAAGACGAACTTTTGGAGAAAGTAAAAACCTCTTGCATTTCATTCAAAACAATTTAACTCGCGAAGAATTTCAAACGCTTAAAGATAGCGAACCCGATGTGGTTATTACTGTGACGAATATTTCAACTAACACCTCAGAATACAAATCCATTCACGAATGTACTTATGAAGAATACTGCGAATGGATTTGGATTTCTTGTAATTATATTCCCTTTATGAGTTTGGTGAAGAAAAACGGTTGTGAATATGGTGACGGTGGTTTTTCGAACTTGGTTCCTATTAACGAAGCTATTGCAAGAGGAGCTACAGAAATTGATGTCATCATCTTAGAATCTGAGCATCAATGCAATCGAATTGGGATTGGAAGAAACCCTTTTTCGTTGTTGATAGATATTTTTAGAGTTACTCTTGACCAAATAGAACGCTATGATATTACTTTAGGTAAAATGATGGCTTCCATCAAAAATGTACAGCTCAACTTGTATTATACTCCCATACAACTTACCGACAATGCCTTAGTATTTGATAGCACTGAAATGCATAAATGGTGGAAAATAGGTTTTGATTATGCCCAAAGTAAAAATGAAAACTACAGCGAAATCATTTTACCATAAATCACTTACTTCTTGTTTGATAAACGCCAAAGCCGCGTTACTAGGCGATTGTTTTTCTAACAAATCATTCAAAATCAACTCACGCATTTGATTGGCGTTTTCTATAGATTCTTTTTTGGCAGCCATTCGAATCATTTGAATAGTTGCGTTTTTTGCGGTTAAAATAATACTCCAACATTCATCCGACATATACACTTGTTGCGTCAAATTATGTTCGAATTCTTGTTCGATGTGAGCGATAATCAATTGTTCATAGTCACTTTTTTCAGTCGAAATAGGAGCAATGCGAATCAATAACTGATTCAAACTAATGCGTTCCAAGAACAAAGTCATACGCTCATACGCCTGTAAACGTAAGGGCAAAGCCGTTTTTTGAGCTTCTCTATGCAATAAAAAACGACGACGTCCTGCCTCGTCTTTGGTATGTAAATTAAAAAAATGATAGGCCACCACTCCAGTAATTAGTGAGGGTAAAGTGTAACTAGCTAGTTCAATAATTCTTGTTGCGTCCATTGTATAATTGGGTTTGGGGCACAAAAATAAACTTTTTTGAATTAGAATTGTTGAGTTGGTTGAGCAAATTATTGGTTAATTGGTTGACTGGGTAATCGGTTAAACTTTGTGGTATATTCAGCCACGGATTTTACGGATGCTACGGATTTTTACAGTTGTAAATTTGGTTAAACTTTGCGTCCTTTGCGGTTAAATCTTTTCACCACTAAGAACACAAAGAAGACACCAAGCAACACAAAGTTTTATAATTCTCTTAGCGACCCTTGCGTAGACCCTTGCGTCCTTTGCGGTTAAATTTTTCACAACTAAGAACACAAAGAAGACACAAAGTAACACAAAGTTTTATAATCCTCTTAGCGTCCTTTGCGTAGACCCTTGCGTCCTTTGCGGTTAAATTTTTCACCACGAAGCAATACAAAGTCATATAGCTTTCTTAGCGCCCCTTGCGTAAACCTTTGCGCTCTTTTCGGTTAAGTACTAGACACAAATTCCACAGATAGCTACTTCTATGTCCTTATTTGTCTTATATGGTTCAAAATAAATAGGTATTTTAAAAAAATGTTATGACTTATATGTTTATATCTAACGGTTAAAATTTAAATTTCTCCCTCAATTGATACTCAAAATCATTTGATACCTCTATTTTTGCCGCAACCAATAAACAACCACGCACAATGGATAGTACCATCATTCTTTTACTTTGCTTAGCCGCTTTTGCTGCGGGATTTATAGATGCTATAGTAGGAGGAGGTGGACTCATACAAACCCCCGTTGGACTCATTTTGTTGCCAAGTCTTCCAGTCGCGACCGTAATTGGAACCTTAAAAGTACCCGCCTTTAGTGGAACCTCTTTCGCTGCGTTTCAGTACTTGAAAAAAGTGGATTTAAACTGGAAACTACTCGGGATTATGATGTTTTTGGCATTTCCGTCTGCGTTTTTGGGGTCGACTTTGCTGACCTATGTGAGCAATAATTTTATGAAACCGCTTTTGTTGGTCGTGCTCTCGTTTTTGGTGGTTTACACTTATGCCAAGAAAAATTTCGGACAGCAAATAGAAAAGAATATTTCCCCTCAACGCCAAGTAATCAATGCTGTTGCTATCAGTTTTGTTGTGGGTTTGTACGACGGATTCATTGGTCCGGGCACCGGAAGTTTCTTGGTCGTGGCGTTTATTGCCATTATGGGATTCGATTTTTTGCACGCCTCTGCGAATGCGAAAATGGTCAACTTAGCGACCAATTTTGGTTCTATTTGCTTGTTTATGCTCAAAGGCAAAATCATTTGGGCCATCGCGCTTCCTATGGCGGCGAGCAATGCCCTCGGTGGATGGTTGGGCGCCAAATTGGCCATCAACAAAGGCAATAGTTTTATCCGAATCTTTTTTCTGGTGGTAGTCATTGGCACGTTAGTCCGATTTGCCTATGATGTTTTTTACAAATAATCCTTTTTTGGGGCTGCCCCCGAAACACTTTTAGGAAACACCACAACGCACTACTACTTTGGGTCGGGCTGTCCATTATATCTTTGCTGGCTCAAGAACGCCAGCAAAGGATGCCATTCCCATCCCTCCGCCAAAACACTACTTTACATCAGAAGTATTAATCCATACATTCGAAATTTAGGATTCAGGACTTGAGAATTAGGATTTATTCATATTTAAAATTCAGAAAAATTGTATGTTTTTTTTGTTGAAATGTTTATATTTGGGAAGCTACAAACTAAACTATTTTAACCAATTCTGGTAATGTATTTTGAATGTTTTAGCGATTATATACAAGTTAGTGGCAACCTTTCAGAAAATCCCAAAAAACAACACGATTAGATAACAATGAGAAGAATATTAGAACTTAATCATACAGAAGCAAGAGCATATTTTCTCAAAGCTGAAAGCTATTTCAATTTTGATTTACCTCAATACTTTGTTTTTCAAAACATAATTAATCAAGTTTCTGCTCAATTGACAGGGCGCAGATTATCTGAATTTTTAGGTACTTTTACAACTCCTGCTGGACAAGTAAAATCTACTTATCCGTCAGATTTTGAAAATGTAAATTATTCTTTCTTAAACAATAAAGACGGAAAGTTTGCTTGGCGACCATTCCAATTAATACATCCAGCTTTATATGTTTCTCTTGTTCATAATATGACAGAAGAAGCTAACTGGAATTTAATAGTTGCAAGATTTGGACAATTTAATGCTAATCCAAAGATTAAATGTTATAGTATTCCTTTGGAATCTGATAATGTTCAATCTGACAAAGCAACGACAGTCAATCAATGGTGGCAAACAATAGAGCAACAATCCCTTGAACTTGCGCTTAAATATGAGTATGTTTTGCATACGGACATTACGGATTGTTACGGTTCAATATATACACATTCTGTTCCTTGGGCAATTCATACAAAACCATTTGCAAAACAACCAGCAAACAGAACTAACTACGCCTTAATTGGAAACTCAATTGATAAACACCTTCGAGAAATGGCATTTGGACAAACAAATGGTATTCCACAAGGAAGTGTTGTAATGGACTTCATCGCAGAAATGGTTCTTGGATATGCAGACTTGGAACTTTCAACTCGAATTCCTGTACACATCCAAGATTATCAAATTGTTCGCTACCGAGATGATTATCGCATCTTTTCAAATAATCCACAAGATGCCGAATTAATCACCAAAATCTTAACCGAGATATTAATAGAACTCGGAATGAGACTTAATGCGCAAAAAACATTAGTTTCAAATAATGTGGTCCGTGACTCAATAAAACCTGACAAACTTTATTGGATTTCACAGAAAAACGGAAGTAAAAGTATTCAACAGCATTTACTAATTATTCACAGTCTTTCAGAGAAATATCCAAACTCGGGAAGTTTAAGCAAAGCATTAGGAAAATTTTACGACAGAATAAAAGGTTTAGCAGAACTTCACAATGTTCATGTTTTAATAAGCATACTTGTGGATATTATGTATAAAAATCCAAGAACCTATCCTATTGCTTCAGCTATATTGAGTAAGCTATTTTCATTATTAAATGACCCAGCAAAAAGAGATGCGATTCTTCAATCAATTATGACCAAATTTGAAAAAATACCAAATACTGGGCATATCAAAATATGGCTACAACGCTTAACAATAAAAATTGATAGAGCTAAAGTTTACGACGAAAATCTTTGTAGAAAAGTTAACGATTCAGCAATACAAATTTGGGATTCAACTTGGCTAAACCAAGCTTTAAAAACAATGATTGACAATGCGCAAATTATTGATGAGCAAGTTATTCAAAGTATTGACGTAGTTATTAATCCATTCGAAGTACAATTATTCGTAAATGAATATGATGAAGAGCCAGAATATGACGATGAACCAGAAGAATAAAGCCAGCCACTAACACTCGCTACAAACAATTTTGGCGTTGGGTTTAATTGGGAAAAGTGTTTTGTTTGGCACGATTAAGCAAATCCGAATGATTGGTTAAAATTATTGTCAAACTGCGTTTAGTTTCGGAACATTTTGGGCAATTTTAAAAAAAAAACTGTAAAAAAATTTAAAATAGAAAACATTATGAAAAAATTAGTTTTAATTGTCTTATTTACAACAAGTTTTGTGTTTGGTCAAGTTGAACAAAATAATAAACCCAAAGTAAGTTCAATCGGATTAGGAACTGTTACTGCTTTCCCAAATGCTGCTGAATTAACAATATTGTTTAGACACGTAAAACCAACATTGCGTGAAGCAATAAATGACAATCAAAAAACATCAGATGAAGTGTTGAAAATTATCAAAGGATTTGTAAAAGACACTTTAGACGTAAAGACTAGTTTAATTGCAACTGACAAATCAATGGTTTGGGACAACAAACTGAAACGAGAAGTTTTTGTAGGTTTTGTTTCAACTCAAAAAATAATATTCACATTACGTGACTTAAAAAAAATGCAAGATTTTACAGAAGACTTATTAAAAACTAAATTTAATAAAATCGAAAGAATATCTTATTTTAACACAAACGCTGAAAAGTATATTAAGAAGGCAGAAGAGTTAGCAATACTAGATGCCATTGAAACAACTAAAAGACTGTGTAATGTAAGCGGAATTAAATATGGCAAAATTATCTACGTGGAAACAAGCAAAAGTCCTAATGATAAAAGCAATCGTGAAGAAACATACGAATTTGAAACCTACGGAAAAGGAATGGGAGGAAGAGGAGTTTCATCGAGTGGAGAATTGATAAAATATTCAGTAGAAGTTAAGGTTTATACAGAAATCTTAGAGTAAAACTGCAAGAGTTTCGTAACGTTCGAGAAGCTCTAACAATGAATAGCAATCATTGAATACCGACAAAAATTATGACTAATCGATAAAAGTAAAAAGGATAAATTCTAAGAAGTCTCTTATTTCCAACTATAACAAAACGCGCTACACACTCAGAAGTTTGAGTGGAGTAGCGCGTTTTTTTGGTTTGGGTTTTGGTTTATTTTTTTCCTTTGGTGTACACGATAGGCAAAATGGTTTTTGTTTCTCCAAAAACGTGACTAAGGTCGCTAGGCGCTAAACCATTGTTGTTGTTATGACAAGAAAAACAAGAAATAGAATTCGCCGAAGTCGATGCTGAGGATGGCGATTGTACATACGTTTCCATCGTACTGTTCGACAATTGCGCCGTACCAATGGCATCGCCAAGCGGAGCTGGAGTAGGTATCGAATCGGTTGGTGTTTGGTTATTCACTTGCGGCGCATAAGGATAACTAGCACCGTTAGGCGCATTGCCTCCAAAAGTCCAAGTCGCACCAATCAAAAGATAATTTTTTCGAATGTCGTTACCTACCAATAAACTACGAATGTCGTTGTTGATAGAAATCACCTGACTATTGGCATCAGCAGGAGTTTTGTCTTCTGGATTAGGCACGGTGTTGGATGCACTTCCCCAAGCCATAATTCTTCTCGCACCGGGACTGTAAATCTCTGGATTCGTAATCAAAATGGTATCCCCACTTACTCTCATATTCTGAAGGTTTTGTTGTGCTCCTTGGTCAGAAGCATTCGCATTAAACAACCATCCTGTTCCTTTATCAGCTGGAACTTCTTTGATTTGTCCTTTGGTGTCTTTATACGAATACGCCTCGTTAGGTGTATTTTTTTGATGTTCAAAAGTAGCCCAAATCATTTCTGGATGTCCAGCTACACTGCCTACAACGTGCATTCCTACCAAAGCCAAAGTTGCGGTTCTTTCCCCGTTTACCACCCATTTATTTGGATTGGATTTGTTGTAGGTTGGAATAATTGCTTTGATGGTAACATAACTCTTGGCATTAGGCAGGTTGGTGGTTTCTACCCAAGAGGTTTTCAATTCCATCGCCAAGGCATTAGCATCTGGTGGATTGGGTAATTCTTTTGCTTTCGCGTAAGCCAAAATACTATTAAGCTCTTTTTGTGTCGTTGGAAATTGAGAGTTATTTAACTTTCCTTCGTTGACACCACTTAGGTAATACGCATATACATCATTTACCATAGTGATGTAATACACTAATGATTTGTTTTCGGCCATTAAGGCTCCATTGGAACCTGCTTGTCCTTGCTCGGTTTCGATTTGATTTCCTGAAGCGTCTAGGAAAATTTGTTTTTTCCCAAGTTTGAAGCGATGCACCACACGATTAGGATTGATTTTGCTTTTTATTACCGCTTTTGGTTGTTGGATAACTTTTCCTTTGGCATCTAAAAAATCAATACCTCTCTTTTCGTTATCGACCAAACTTTTGATAGCTACCAACTCGTTTTTGGCATTTTTTAGAAAAGTGACTTCGTTGTCTTGACTAGTTTCCACTTCAAACATACGTCCTTGCGTGTCTATGATTACCGGAAGTTTATTCGGACCATTTTGACTAATGTGAGGGGTTACTCTTAGCAACTCTCCAGGAATATGTGGCACTAATTTACGAACGCCGTGAGGATTTTGTTTACTCACATCATAAGGAGGCGAAACATTATAAAATACGGGTGATTCCATAATAGTTCCAGTGTTTCCATAACTTCCCGAAGCAGGAGAGGTAATCCAAAGGAACATTTGTTGCGACCATTTGTAAAAATCGCAATTGTTTTGATGGGGAAAAGTTACGCTATTAGCGGGAGAAACTAATCCGTTTTCGGTGGCTTTACCGCTGGCAAACCAAGTATCAAAATCGGCTTTAGAAATGGTACACGTTTTTTGTACGTCCAAAGGCAGATAACTGGCCTCGATGTCGGCATCTTTTTTGCAACCCAAAAGGATTAATCCAGTGGTTATAAAAAGTCCGATAGCAATTTTTGTTGTTGAAGTTTTCATTTAGGGCAAATTTTAGTTTTTAAGTTTTATTTAATGCTAGTTTTTAACGTCTTATTTGGCACAGTTTCCATTGCTCCTTTTAGAGCTCTACCAGCATTAGAAGGTTTGTGTCCAATAACTTCGGCAGTGAATTCTACAGCTTCATTTGAAACAATCTCAGGCGATAAATGGTTGAGACTAAAATGTGCTTTAACTCCCAAGTGCGTCTGGCAATTGGCACATCCTTGAATGGCATTTCTACTCAATACTGATTTTACTCCCACCAAATGCTTTTCACCTTTGACAATTGCGTGTGCAGCAATAATAAAAGACCCACTTATGGCTGCTTTGTTGGCACCAGAAACAGTTAATGTTTTGTTGCTATTCGTATCAGAAGCTTTCATTAAAAGCACTTCATTTGTTGAGGTTTCAGGCCAGTATGGTTGGTCTAAAGAACCGATGGAGTAGGTATAGTTGAGTTGTTTTTCAATATTCACCACGTGAGTCGAGTTATAAGGATTTCCATTAGCATCTGTGAATGGCATTAATGGAGAATCCATAGAAAGCCATACGTTTCCTGATACACCAGGTGTTGGCCCCTGACTATCTACAGAATTGGTTCCTGGATATTGTGGAATGACCTCTAAAGTGTCAAGGTTTCCAGTTTTTTTCTGCCAAACCCAAAACATACGGTCTACATTGCAATGATGGAAAAAGAAAATAGGGTCTAGACCTGCTGTGTCATTTTCACCCATATCTCCATTTGCTCCAACAATTGGTGAAGCATCAAAATTTTGCCCAGGAACAGTTGTAATATCTGCTCCTCCAACAGCCAAATGAATGTCATTGTGTGGTTGCTCTAAGGGCATTACAGGAACGGCTCCAGAAGGCAGCAAATCATTATAAGCTTGACTTGAGGTGGTGTTAGAGAAAACAGTGTAGTTGGGTGCGTTTAAGCAATCTATATACGCTTGATGAACACCTGCAGGAAAAGTTGTGGGTTCGGTATTGTTTACGCCATCTGGTGCAATAGGTACAACAGAAAGATTAAGCCAATTCACAATGTTTTGATTCAATACTTTATTACCATCAGCCAAAGTTGGCCATTGTGCATTATGAATGGCAGTCTGTTTTTGGTCTTCAGGAGTACCCACCAAGCCAGAGTAAGGATATCTTACTGTAGTGTAGCCTACCTCTTTGGTATATAATCCGCCGCCATTGGCTTGATCAGAAGACACATTATCTGTAATAGTTACAGGAAATGTAAAGGAAACCAATGGATTAGGAATTACCGTTCCATCAGCATATTTAAAGGTTTCATCTGTCAAACAACTCGGAATTCCATTGGCTAACGAATAGTCATCTGTTTCATCCCAATAGGGTAGCATCACGTTTTCACAACCCGGAATACTTTGTAAGGCTTGTTCCAAACGTACCAAGTACATTCTGTGCCAAGTTGGGAACAATACATTACCGTGGTTGCACCAGCCGCCCCACCATTGACTATTTCCGTAACCTGCCCCTCTAAAAGGCTCTCCATGATATCCGCCAATTACAAAGAAGGAGTTAAGGTCGCTAGGGTCTAAGGCTTTGATACCAGCCCAAGCCGTCATTAGGTTTTCTAATTCTGTAGTGAAACCGTTCTCGTAATCTCTTTGGATTTCTAGAATCGATTTTCTTACTCGTATTTGATTTGTTGCTGTCATTGTATTTGAGGTTAGTTTATTGATTTTAGTTTGTTATTTTGTTTAGAAAGTAAATAG
The DNA here is from genome assembly GCF_051547145.1 of Flavobacterium sp. RSSB_23. NCBI lineage: Bacteria > Pseudomonadati > Bacteroidota > Flavobacteriia > Flavobacteriales > Flavobacteriaceae > Flavobacterium > Flavobacterium sp. RSSB_23. The sequence continues at coordinate 147,994 of NZ_JBPTTO010000003.1, forward strand.
TCCATTAGTTGTACACCAAAGCTCAACCATATTGAGCTTGAGATGATTAAGATCATTCCAAGTAATGCAATCCAGTTCTCGAGAGGAAAAAATAGTTTTCCTATAAGTAAAAGAACCGCGCCAGCAAGACTTAATTGAAAAGGTATGTACCCATTTTTGGGAGATTTTTTATAAAGAATAATTAAATAAATTCCCATAAATAGGAGTAAAACTGGAAGTAGCCAAGACATATAAGGCAATTGTGACAAACCTAAAAAGCCAAATAAACTCATGTAGGCAGCCCAACAAAGAGGGCATTTTGGAAAGAAGGCTATCAGCACGCTCAAGGCAACAGAGGATAACGATTTGAATCTAAAGTTGGGTTTGTCTTGTTCTAGTATTTCTTTTTTTAACTCCTCAGTTTTTTTACTATGACAACAGCAGTTGTTGGTGTTTGAAGATGTATCGCTCATAATCGTTTTTTTAAAGTTAAACTTGCTATTTATTCTCGGGCTGCAATACGGCATAAAAAGAGCAAACTACTCCCGCAGGGCTTGTACCCCCTTGACCATCTGGATGTGGAATTGCTCGAGTAACACTTCCAACTAAGGCTGGAACTTGATTGATTCCGTTTGGAATTTGAGGGACAACATAACATAGGTAGTCGTAGACCCAAAGAGATCCGCCAACAATTCCGCTTCCTTGAAACCAAAGGCAAGCTGGATTACCGTATTGAAAGGAACCTTTCAATTCAAGTTCCCAACCAGTATCGTATATTTTACCGGTTAATTTACCATCAAGATTTGTAATGATTTGAAGATTTCCTCTTCCAAATTCGAGAGCATTAAAATCTGCAGTTAAATCAGGATTGTTGAGTAGGCTTCGGTAGGTCCAAATTCCAGAGCCTAATTTTGGGGTAGTAGGTGCATTCATAATTGATTGGGGTTAGTTAATAATTTTTTCTATTTGTCTAGTCAAAGCTTTAGAAAAACCTTCGTCCTCTTTTCTCATTCTATCCGTAATGTATTGTGGTGCATGATCTGGATCACCAGCATCTACAGGTGGATTAGGTTGGTATTGTATGAACAATTGTGTGGTTTGAGCGGTTTCTAGGCCTTTTATTATTAATACCATTTCTAAGGCAAGATCTAAAGAAGAGGAAATACCGCCACCAGTAAATATTTTTTGCTCCATATCTATCGAGAATCGAGGGTAGCTAGGTGGAATTTTTAGCTTTAATTTATCCGCTAACAGACCTAAAGTTGGAATTTGGGACCAATAGGTGGTAGCCAAACAGTTTTTTAAAATTCCAGCTGCGGCAAGTACGAATGCACCAGTGCATACAGAGCCGTTCCAAGTAGTTGTTTCAGAAATTTTTCTAATGTGTTTTAAATACTCTTTATTCTGCATTGCAGAAATCACCCCATTCGGACCACCGCCTGGAACGAAAAGGATATCTATTTTTGGGGCTTTTGAAAAATGATAATTGGGTTCAATAGCAACACCTTCTGTTGTAATTATTGTTTGCTCTAATGCTAACCACACCGATTTGAATCCGTCAGTAGAACTAAAAACCTGAGTAGCACCTGCAAAATCTATAAGAGTGCATCCTTGGTATAATGCAAAACCTACGACAATGTCATTTTGAGTATCCATAATTTTAAAATTGAAAGTAAAACAGTAGTTTAATTCAATATTAAAATTACATCGACTCAGTAAAGGGAATTATTTAAATGGTATAAGAAGCAGTATTGATGTGATAAAACTAATTTTTTGGAGTACAAGAGGGAGTTTAGTAGTATAGCTTACAAATTAGTTTTTAAGAATTCGTTCTTTTGACGTACTAAAACAAAAAAGCAATGTTCTCACATTGCTTTTTTAGTTATTTAGGTTGAATCAAAAATTCCTTCGGAGGTTGCGCTTCTAGCAAATGGGTTACGAAATAATCCCATCGTTTGCGCATCATATAAAAAGTGTCTGCACCAAAACCATGACGTGCATTAGGGAAAAGGATAAAATCAAAATCTTTGTTGGCTTTTTGTAAAGCTTGAATCACCAGATAAGTGTTGTAAGGAGGCACATTGTCATCCATTCCGCCATGCGCTAATAACAATTTACCTTTTAAATTTGTTGCAAAATTAGCATTGGCTTGATCTTCATAGTTTGATTTTCCGTTGGCGTCTTTGGTCATAAGGCCAATGTATCGTTCACCCCAATCGTCTTCATAATTTCGGTTTTCGTGATTACCAGATTCGGAGATACCTACTTTATAAAACTCAGGATATCTGAATAAGGCTGCAGCTGTAGCATAACCACCACCTGAATGTCCCCAAATCCCCACCTTGTCCAAATCCATAAATGGGTATTTAGTGGCTAATTGCTTTATCCCCGAAATTTGATCTTCCAAAGTGTTATCGGCCATATTGCCATAACAGGCATCGTGGAATGATTTGGAACGATCTGGATTACACGTTCCATCAATGATAACCACTACAAAACCTAATTCGGCCAAAGCCTGATGATCACTTCGTGCAGAGAAAAAATTACGACTGCCTACACCGCCACCTTGAGGTCCAGGGTAAATGTAATTAACTACAGGATATTTTTTAGTTGGATCCAAATGAGTAGGCGTAAAGAATAATCCATACAAATCCCATTTTCCGTCTCTTGATTTTACTTTAATGGGTTCGGGTGCTTTCCAACCTGTTGCTACTAGTTTTGAGATATCAGCTTTTTCAAGGGTTGCAATTAGTTTTCCAGTAGCAGCTCTCAACACCGAAACGGGTGCCACATTGGGTTGTGAATAAGTATCGACAAAATAGTCTCCATTCGGTGATAATGAAATGGTGTGGTTTCCATCCTCTGGAGTAAGCAATTGAAGGTTCTTTCCACTGAAATCAATTCGGTAAAAATGACTAAAATAAGGATCACGAGCTGATTCTCTTCCATTGGCTTCAAAATAGAGTACTCGATTTTTTTCGTCTACTTTCAAAAGTTGGGTCACTACAAAATTCCCTTTGGTGATTTGTGATTTTAATTTGCCAGTTTTGGCATCATACAGGTACAAATGTCCCCAATCGTCACGTTCACTGTACCAAATGATTTCATTGGAACTTTCTAAATAATGCCAATTTACTTTTCCTTGTCCACTTTCGTATTGTGTAGCCACTTTTTCTTCAAAGATGTCTTTTATTGCTCCTGTTAGTGCATCGGCAATTCTGACTTTGGCTTCTTTATGATCACGTGAAGTAGAAACAAAGGCTAATTTTGTTCCGTCAGCATTCCATTCGTTATCATCAAAAGAACCGGAACACGAAATATCATCACATAAGGTTCCTCTTCGTGGATCGGGAGCCATATTGAAGCGAATAACTTTCGGTGTTTCAACTTCGATAATCACACGCTCAATTTGAATTATTTTTTCATCACCAGGAAGCGGATATTTCCAAGCTTCTAATTTGGGAGCTCCCACATTGGTTGAAACCAAATACATATCTTTCACATGACGCTGATCTTGTTGAAAAGTCGCAATTTTTTTAGAATCGGGAGACCATAATAAAATGGCTTTGTTGCTATGTTTCCATCCAGCATTATCAGTGGCATATCCATAATCTTTTACGCCATCGAAGGTGAGTTGGGTTTCTTTTTGAGTAGCCAAATCTTTGACCCAAAGATTCCAATCTTTGATAAAAGCGGCTTTTTTGCCATCTGGAGATTTTACTTCAAAAGGAGTAACTGTATAAGTTGAGGTAGTAGGCGTATTGTTTTCAGGAAGTAACGATTTTAAATCTGTACCTGTTTTTCGTGTACCGTCAACCGTATGGATTACTACTATTTCTTTTCCTTTGGGAGTAGTATTGTTGTACCAAAAATCACCATTTGGTAACCAATTCGGGTTTACGTTACTATTGAAAACTAATTTGTTGGTATTGAATCCTAAATATTTTACCGCTTTTTCATAATCGGTTGCCGAAAGTGTTTTGTTGCTGTTTTGAGCTTGGACAGAAAAGGTCATAAACATTGCAACAACAAATAGTAAGCTTTTTTTAGTCATAGTGGTTAAAAATAATTGTTTTGGATAAATTTAAACAATTCTGTTTAACTAATTTGGTTTTGTTTCTTTTTCAATTTTATAACAATAGCAAAATGGTATTTTGATACTAGGTACAAAGCCATACTTTGAGAATATAATTATGATTGATGAAATGATTTTAATATTAATTTGTATATTTGAACTTATTGATTAACAGTATTTTGTGTTTTTTTTACTATTGTAACACTGCCCGACAATAATTCATAACCTACATTTTTAATTAATACTAAAATAGGGTAGTATGAAATTATATTTAGTCCTTTTATTACTTTTATCCTCATATGTCACTTTTTCTCAATCTGATGAAAAAGAAGTGCTTAAGCTTCTAGATAGCATAAAAGCAATAGATCCAATAGAAGATTTAAATGTTCAAGTTAATCAACTTACTTCCGAAATTAGAAAAACACAAGGAAATCTAAGAAGTTTAACTCAAGAGTACAAAATGCTTGAAGAATTTTGTGTGCGACAATATGTATATAGAATAATAGTCGATGCATTAGAATCAGGAATTACTCCAAACACATCCGAAATAGAACCTTTTATTGCAAAAAAAAATCATGATGAATGGATAGTGGATAATTGGTCTCTCATTGAGATGCCATCGTCAGGGAGCACTTTGCCAATTGTAATTTTTATCGATTCAAATGATGATATTAATCCAAATTCATCTGATTTTCCTATTAAAGATTTTGGAGTGGCACTTTACAGTGGTGATGCAATACTTAAGAAAGTTTATCCTAATGTATTCAATAAGATAAAAGAGGGGAAAATTGTTTTTAAATTCAAACGGTTATCGCCTCTACGATTACTGTTTATGGGGGTTCCAAAGCTTCAATTTCCTTCTGATTTATCCAGCACTAAGAAAAAGTCTTTAGAAAGTAAACAAAAGTATGCCGATGAGTTACTTGATTGGATTTCTTTTGTTTTAAGTGACGCAATGAAGTCTGTGGGATATACTTCAGACGTTCTAGGGGATTATATGAAAATTGAAAAAAAAGCCTACACAAAACCCACGATTGATGAAAAGATTACTTTAAGAATTCAATATATCCAATTTCTCAAGAAAAAATATGATATGACATGGAAATGAAATTTAAAAACACATTTTTTGTATTACTAGTATTTTTTGCAACTGTTGTTAATGTGCAAGCACAAAAAGCAAATGAATCGAAGGATGATATAGTGACTGAATTCTTGTCAACTCATGATTCGATAAAGAAACAAAAGATAACTGTACAAAGCCCACCTAAACTGGAATTTGCGTTGGAAACCCCAACTGGAAATTCAGAACGTGACTCCATACAATTTTTTAGACAGTTAAAACAATATGATTTTGCAGCCATGCACCAAGAGCGAAGCTTTGCCTGGCAGTTTTATAGTAGTATCCTCATTTTTGTCATGGTAATTTTTATTGTAATTATGGGACTTGTCTTGTCGTATAAACAATTTAAGCTTATGGAAATACAAGTAAAATCGAATATTTCCAAACCAAAATCTGAAACTATTGATGTCGCATCTGAAGACACCAATATCGAAATTTCACAAACGGGCCTCAAAATAAATACTGGAGTCATAGGACTTGCTATATTATTCCTCTCGCTAGCATTTTTCTTTCTTTATCTTAAGTATGTATATCAAATTGATGTCATAGATACGGGACATTAGTATTTTTATTTTGTTTACATTTTTTTTTATGATGTAAAACTACATTAGTCTATTTATCATTTTAAAAAGAAAATCCTAAACCGATTTATCAACTACTGCAGGATATCAAATCTACTGTATTGGATTTCCAGTATTTTGCTCACGGCATTTTTTTTTGTAATTAAAACCATTACTTTTTAATTTAGTTAATTGTTTGAAGCGATTCGGAATTCCTACTTAAATCCTTATTTTTGCCTATCTTTAATAAAAATCATTCATGCGCGAATATATCGATCAGCTTAACGAAGCCCAACGTGAACCAGTACTTCAAAAAGATGGACCAATGATTATTATTGCTGGTGCTGGCTCTGGAAAAACAAGGGTTCTTACCATTCGTATTGCCTATTTAATGCATCAAGGAATTGACGCTTTTAATATTCTATCGTTGACGTTTACCAATAAAGCGGCTCGAGAGATGAAAAATAGAATTTCGCAGATTGTTGGATCTTCTGAAGCCAAGAATTTGTGGATGGGAACCTTTCACTCAGTTTTCGCAAGAATATTACGTTCAGAATCGGATCATTTGGGTTATCCTTCAAATTTCACGATTTATGACTCTCAAGATTCTGCTCGATTGATTTCTTCAATTATAAAAGAAATGCAATTAGATCGTGATATTTATAAACCAAAACAAGTGTTGGGTCGAATTTCTAGTTATAAGAATAGTTTGGTTACGGTTAAAGCCTATTTTAATAATCCTGAGCTGATGGAAGCCGATGCCATGTCGAAAAAACCACGCTTGGGAGAAATTTATCAACAATACGTTGAACGCTGTTTTAAAGCTGGCGCAATGGATTTTGATGATTTGTTGTTGAAAACCAATGAGTTGTTAACTCGATTTCCAGAGGTTTTGGCTAAATACCAAAACAGATTTCGATATATTTTAGTTGATGAGTACCAAGATACAAATCATTCACAGTATTTAATTGTTCGAGCTTTATCGGATAAATTCCAAAATATATGTGTGGTTGGAGATGATGCGCAAAGTATTTATGCTTTCCGTGGAGCGAATATCAATAATATTTTGAATTTTCAAAAAGATTATGAAGGGGTAAAAACCTTTCGTTTAGAGCAAAATTATCGTTCTACCCGAAATATTGTGGAGGCTGCCAACACCATCATTGATAAAAATAAAACCAAGTTAGATAAAGTAGTTTGGACTGCCAATGACTTTGGCCCCAAAATAAAAGTAAACCGCAGTTTAACCGACGCAGAAGAAGGCCGTTTTGTAGCAAGTACTATTTTTGAGCAAAAAATGCAAAATCAGTTGCATAACGGTGCTTTTGCCATTTTGTATAGAACAAATGCGCAATCTAGAGCTATGGAAGATGCTTTGAGAAAAAGAGATATTCCGTATCGTATTTACGGCGGATTGTCTTTTTATCAAAGGAAAGAAATCAAAGATGTTTTGTGTTATTTACGCTTAGTAATTAATCCAAAAGATGAAGAAGCTTTGATTCGTGTGATTAATTATCCTGCGAGAGGAATAGGGGATACTACTATCGAAAAGTTGACTATTGCAGCCAATCATTACAAGCGCTCGATATGGGAAGTAATGCAAAATGTAGATAAAATTGATTTGAAATTGAATTCGGGAACCAAACAAAAATTAGCCGATTTTGTGACAATGATTCAGAGTTTTCAAGTCATTAATGAGAATCAAGATGCTTTCTATATTACCGATCATGTCGCTAAAAAAACAGGCTTGGTTCAAGAATTAAAAAAAGATGCTACTCCAGAAGGAATGGCTAAAATTCAGAATATTGAAGAGCTCTTAAACGGTATTAAAGATTTTACCGAAGGACAAAAAGAAATTGATGGAGCTCGTGGTGCATTGTCTGAATTTATGGAAGATGTAGCCTTAGCCACCGATTTAGATAAAGATACCAGCGATGAAGATCGAGTGGCTTTAATGACGATTCACTTAGCAAAAGGATTGGAGTTTCCTCATGTCTTTGTAGTAGGAATGGAAGAAGATTTATTCCCATCTGCAATGAGTATGAGTACTCGAAGTGAATTAGAAGAAGAACGAAGATTGTTTTATGTAGCTTTAACACGTGCAGAGCATCAAGCCTATTTGACTTACGCGCAATCTCGTTATCGTTGGGGAAAACTGACTGATAGCGAACCTTCTAGATTTATTGAAGAAATCGATGGTCAATATTTAGAATATTTGACACCAGCTGAAAGTAATTACCGCTATAAACCACAAATCGATAGTGATATTTTTGGTGATGTTGATAAATCAAAACTAAGATTAGCCAAACCAGTTGCTGGGACTCCACCAAAGTATACTACTAATAATGAACCCAAACCAGAAGCTGTTATTCGTAAATTAAAGCCAATGGGAACTACTAGTTCCTCAGGCAGTACCAATTTGTTTGACAATCAATTAGTGGTTGGAAATGTTGTGATGCATGAACGCTTTGGTAAAGGACAGATTCTTAACTTAGAAGGGGCTGGAGCTGATAAAAAAGCTGAAATTAAGTTTGAAGTTGGTGGAATTAAGAAATTATTGTTGCGTTTCGCAAAATTAGAAGTGATTGGATAAATCACAATTATTGATTGGTATGGATTTTTTGTTTGTTTTTAAAGTTACTTTATTTACTGTTTTACAATGTATTCCATTATATATTTGGTATAAGATTGCTTTACGTAAAAAGATTATAGTTGATTGGCGATTAATTGCTAGTTATTTTCTTTTTGGTTCTTGGTTTGGTATGTTTGGAGAATTGTTTTTGTTTAAAATAATAGAATGGCTTTTTCATTCACCAATTTGGGAATATAGGACATTACCAATTCATCAAGGAATTACTTCTTCTTATGGGCCGATAATGTGGGGAAATGCTGCAGTGTATATTTGTTTTCACAAAAATTATTCTTTAAACAAAAAAGAAAACCCAAACTTCATTATTTCTTTTGTAAAAGAATCTCTTTTTCTTTTAGTATTAGAATTGCTTTTTAATTTCTTAGCATTTGGGCTATTTAAAGAGTATTTTTTCTATTATTTTGTTCCTGATTTATGGCATTGGTCAAGTTTTACTAATTTGCCTTTTTGGTGGATTGGCTATCAAATAGTAGTTAAGTACAGTACAGTTCTTTATAAAGAAGAAAAATTGAATCTATCCATTGCTGTTATGATGATAGTAATAGCTTTTGCCTATCAATGATTTAAATTTTTTTGAGGAAGAAAATTAAGTAACTTTACTCAATTAGTATCATTGGTTTACATTGGCAGCCAAAATTAAAACCTAGATAGCACTTTAAACAAAAAATATATGGCACAATTCCTTAAAATTTATCCTGAGAATCCAAATGAAAAGGAAATTGCGAAAGTCGTTAAAGTACTTCGTGATGGTGGATTAGTCATTTATCCTACAGACACAGTATATGGTTTGGGTTGCGATATAACTAATTCTCGGGCATTAGAAAAAATTGCAAAAATTAAGGGAATTAAATTGGAGAAAGCCAATTGGTCTTTTATTTGTCATGATTTAAGTAATTTGTCTGATTATGTTCGTCAAATAGATACAGCAACTTTTAAGATTTTAAAAAGAGCTTTGCCAGGTCCCTATACTTTTATCTTACCAGGAAATAATAATTTGCCTAAAGAATTTAAGAAAAAAACAACTGTTGGAATAAGGGTTCCGGATAACAATATTATTTTAGAGATGGTTAGACAATTAGGAAACCCAATTGTTTCTACTTCCATTCGTGATGATGACGATGTTATTGAGTACACAACAGATCCTGAGTTGATTTTTGAAAAGTGGCAAAACTTAGTAGATGTTGTGATTGATGGAGGATATGGAGATAATATAGGTTCAACAATTATTGATTTGTCTGATTATGAACCAGTTGTTGTAAGGGAAGGGAAAGGAAGTTTGGATTTTTTATAAAAAAAATGGTTTTATTGTTGAGTTTTTTTTAAAAAAGTTATATGAAATCTTTATTTTTTTTGTAATATTTCATATATTTACTAATATAATTCTATTGAAGTGAGTTAAAATATACGATAAAATGTTATTCTTGATATATTTAATTGGTTATTAAAACAATATTGAGGGTACATGATGGCAGGTCGAAAGACCTGCCTTTTTTGCATAAAAAAAGCGTCTTTTGAAGACGCTCTTAAAGAATATTCTAAGAAACTTATTGTTGTTTCTTCATTTCTTTTTCAATCATATCATAGAATTGATCAATTTTTGGTAAAACCACAATTCTTGTTCTTCTATTTTTAGAACGATTCTCCGGAGTATCATTTTCTACTAAAGGAATATACGAACTTCTACCAGCTGCTATCAATTGAGCAGGTTTTACACCTAAATCATTTGTTAATACACGGATAATTGAAGTAGAACGTTTTACACTTAAATCCCAGTTGTCTAATAAAACTCCGTTACTTCTGTAAGGAACATTATCAGTGTGACCTTCAACCATACATTCAAAATCAGGTTTGTCATTAACTACTTTAGCAACTTTAGCTAAAACAGCTTTAGCTTTATCAGTTACTTCATAGCTACCACTTTTGAATAATAATTTATCAGCAATAGAAATAAAAACTACTCCTTTTTCTACATTAATTTCAATATCTGGATCAGAAATACCTACAGAACTTTTTAGACTAGTCACTAAAGCAAGTGTTACACTATCTTTTTTAGTTAATGCGTCTTGCATTCTGCTAATCTTTAAATCTTTTTCTTTGATTGTTTCTAAGGCCTTTTCAATGTTTTCAGCTCCTTTTGTAGTAAGAACTGTCATATCTTTTGAAGTATTGATCAATAATTGATTTTTTTCTTTCAATCCTTCAACAGTAGCTGCTAAACCTGCTTTCTCTTCTAAGCAAGAGTTCAATTTAACTGTAGCAGTATTTAATAAATCTTGAGTTTCTTTGTTTTTAGCTTCCAAATCTGTGTACTTTTTCTTGGACACGCAAGAGGTTAACAAAGTTAAAACCGACAAAGCAATTACTATTTTTCTCATAATTTTTATTTTAATGATGTTTTACAAAGTTAAATCTTAATATGAATACCTAGGTATAAAATATTGTTAAACTAGCATTTCAAAAACAGTGCCATTCTTAATAAAATAAGTATAGACGATACTATTTACCTTGTAATATGACTTCTTTTGATAAGCTCCTCTCTTTTTAAAGTGCTTACTAAAATACTGATAAAAAGCGAAATGTGCTTTCAAAATTGCCAAAAAATGTTTAGGCTTACCTTTTGCTAAAAATTGTAGCCCTGCAATACCATCCAATACCATTCTAAGAAAAAGGGTTGGGTATAAACTAGCTTTTGGTAAATTCTTGGTCAACATGTACAATGAATTTCTAAAATTCAATTCTGTTTTTTTGGGATTACCTTGCTGTAATGTTGCTCCTCCTATATGGTAAACAACGGAGTTTGGTACATACTTTATAATGTGACCTAAATTTATAGCTCTCCAACACAAATCGATTTCTTCTTGATGCGCAAAAAAATCGGAATCAAATCCGTTTAATTCGTGATAAATCTCTGAGCGAATAAAGAAACAAGCTCCAGATGCCCAAAAAATTTCGATACTATTATCGTATTGTCCGTTATCTTTTTCAAGCGTATCAAAGATACGTCCTCTGCAAAACGGAAAACCATATTTGTCAATGAAACCACCTGCAGCACCAGCATACTCAAAGTATTCTTTGTTTTTAAAGTCTAATATTTTGGGTTGGATGATAGCTGTTTTGGGCTCGTTTTTAAATGTTTCGATAATTGGTTGTAACCAATTGGCAGTAACTTCAATATCTGAATTTACCAAAGCATACAGATCGGCGTCTACATTCTGTAAAGCTTTGTTGTAGCCTCCAGCAAATCCATAATTGGCTTTATTGATAATGATTTTGACTGAGGGAAAATTAGCTTTCACGTAAGCCACAGAATTATCTGTAGATGCATTATCAGCCACATAAATGGTGGCTTCTGGTGAATATTGAATAATCGTTGGAAGAAATTGTTCTAAAAGAGATTGTCCATTCCAATTAAGTATAACTACGGCTAATTTCATGGGTGAATTTAAGAAGTTTGTTGAGATATAGGACCATATTCTGGGATTGATCTTAGGAATTCGTATTTTTCATTTTCGAAATCCATTGTACAATAATAATGATTCAAACCATTGGTTACCATCAAAAATTGGGATTGTAATGTCATGTTGTATTGTGCAATTTGATCAAAAGTAGCTTGACTTATAGTGATATGTGGAGCTTTACATTCTATTAATGCGTGAATAGCGCCATTAGGATTAAAAATTACAATATCATAGCGCTTTCGCAAACCATTAACGTGTAACACTTTTTCAACATTTATTAAGGATTTTGGGTATTTTTTTTCTTGCATCAAAAATTGAACTACATGCTGACGTACCCATTCTTCAGGAGTAAGAATGATAAACTTTTTACGTATTTCATCAAAAATAGACACTTTATTTTCGCTATTTTTGAATCGGAAAGAGTAAGAAGGAAAATTAAGTTCTTGCATACTGCAAAAATATAAAATTGTTTTAGGTTTTGAGTTTAAAGTTTCACGTTGTTGAAACAAGGCCTGAAATTAGAAACTCGAATAAAAATAGAATGGACGAAGTAATAAAGATTGTTAACGATATAAAAGCTGGAAATATTAAACCTATTTATTTTTTAATGGGTGAAGAACCTTATTATATTGATAAACTATCTGATTATATTGAGGAAACAGTTTTAACCGAAGAGGAAAAAGGATTTAATCAAACGGTTTTGTATGGTCGTGATGTTTCTGTAGAAGATATTGTAAGTACCGCCAAGCGTTATCCAATGATGGCTGAACGTCAAGTGGTGATTGTAAAAGAAGCTCAAGAACTTTCGAGAACCATTGATAAGTTAGAAAGCTATGCCGAAAATCCAATGCCTACAACCGTTTTGGTGTTTTGTTACAAGTATAAAACACTAGATAAACGAAAAAAAGTCACCAAAGTTTTGGCTAAAAATGGTTTGGTGTACGAAAGCAAGAAATTGTATGAAAACCAAGTTGGAGATTGGATTAAAAGAGTATTAGCAGGAAAAAAATACGCTATTGAACCCAAAGCTTCAGCGATGTTGGTCGAATTTTTAGGTACCGATTTGAGCAGAATCAACAATGAGCTTGAAAAACTAAAAATCATATTACCTGCTGGAAGTACCATTACAGCGCATCATATTGAGGAGAATATCGGTTTTAGTAAAGATTTTAATGTTTTTGAATTGCGAAAAGCGATTGGTGAACGCAATCAACTAAAAGCGTATACCATTGCCGAGAATTTTGCACAAAACCCCAAAGACAATCCCTTGGTAATGACAACAGGATTGGTTTTTAGTTTTTTTGTGCAACTGCTCAAATATCATGGATTGAAAGATAAGAATCCTAAAAATGTAGCTGCTGTTTTAGGTGTTAATCCATATTTCTTAAAAGATTATGATGTAGCTATTAAAAATTATCCGATGAGAAAAGTTAGCCAAATTGTTGGCTCTTTACGAGATATCGATGTAAAAAGCAAAGGAGTAGGAGCCAACGCGCTTTCGAATGGTGACCTGCTTAAAGAGATGTTGTATAAAATTTTCAATTAAGTACATATGACTACTTTATTTAAAAATATCATTTTGAGTATTGGATTACTTTTAATGATGCCGTGGGCCAAAGCTCAAAATTCAAAAACGAATACCATAAAATACACCTCATTTGATACTTATCCAGTGTATTTAAAAGAGGATTTAGGGGTTACTTATTCTCCTCAAAAGACGATTTTAAAGCTTTGGAGTCCTAATGCTGAAGAAGTTCAGTTACATCTTTATGCAAAAGGGAATGGAGGCAATGCTATTGCTACAAAAAATTTAACTTACGAAACCAAGACAGGTGTTTGGGCAATCGAGTTAAAAGGAGATTTCCATAATACCTATTACACTTTACAAGCAAAAAATGAAGGTAAATGGTCTAAAGAAATGCCCGATCCTTATGCCAAAGGAGTTGGTGTGAACGGTAACCGTGGGCTAATTTTTAACCTCAATAGTATTAATCCAACTGCTTGGAAAAAGGACAAACAACCCGAACTGAAATCTGTAGCGGATATTATTTTATATGAAACGCATGTTCGTGATTTTTCTATAGATGCTTCATCAGGTATTAAAAACAAAGGTAAATTTCTTGGTTTAACAGAAACCAACACTAAAAATAGTTATGGCGAAAGTACTGGATTAGATCATCTGAAAGAATTGGGAATTACCCATCTTCATTTGCTTCCAGTTTTTGATTATAAATCTATTGATGAAGCTAATTTAGATAAACCACAATACAATTGGGGCTATGATCCACAAAATTATAATGCTTTAGAAGGTTCTTATGCAACCGATCCTTTTGATGGGTTGGTGAGGATGAAAGAATATAAAGAAATGGTGCTTGCCTTACATCAAGCCAATATTCGATTGGTGATGGATGTAGTATATAATCACACTAGCTCCACAGATATTTTTGACCAATTGGTTCCAGGTTATTATTACAGAAATTGGACTGATGGTAGACGTTCCGATGCTTCAGCTTGTGGTAATGAATTTGCTTCTGATAGAATTATGGCGCGTCAATTCATGCTTTCATCGCTCAAATATTGGGTTAAGGAATATCACGTTGATGGTTTTCGCTTTGATTTGATGGCTATTCATGACATCGAAACTATGAATCTGATTTCAAAAGAACTCAAAAAAATTGACCCCACCATTTTCTTATATGGTGAAGGTTGGACGGCTGGGGACTCTCCACTTCCTTTGGAAAAAAGAGCTTTGAAAAACCATGTGAAGCAGTTGAATGATATTGCCGTTTTTTCTGATGATATCCGTGATGGAGTAAAAGGGCATTGGTCTAATGTTGAAGATAAAGGATTTGTAAGTGGTAATAAAAACCTCAAAGAAATAGTGGCGTTTGGTGTGGTAGCTTCCACCAATCATCCACAGATAAAATACGATAAGAACAGAAGTTATGCACAGTTTCCTTATGCTGACAGTCCAACTAAAGTTATTGGTTATGTTTCTTGTCACGATAATAATACTTTGTATGATAAGCTAAAAATTGCCAATCCTACTGCTTCGGAAAAGGAATTGGTTGCAATGGATAAATTGGCGAATACCATTGTTTTGACTTCTCAAAGTATTCCTTTTTTGCATATGGGGGGTGAAATGAAACGTACTAAAAAAGGAGTTGAGAATTCCTTTAACGCCCCAGATAGTATCAATAAAATTGATTGGAATTGGAAAAATGAAAACAAAGCATTGTATCAGTATTACAAAAGCTTAATTGCTCTGCGAAAAGCACATCCTGCTTTTAAAATGACAACTGAAAAAATGATACAACAGCATTTGGATTTTTTAAGTACAAATGATCCGCTTTTAGTGGGCTATACTTTAAAAAATTATGCCAATGGTGATACTTGGAAAAATATAAGAGTATACTATAATGGCGATACTGTTGCAAAAACAATTGCATTAGATGGAACTTGGACCATTGCTTCTAATGGTGAAGTGATTTCTCTCAATTCAGGTGAGAAGACTCAAAATCAAACCGTCACCATACCTGCTCATAGCGCAATGATTTTATATCAAGAATAAGAATTTTGTTCCAAAATCTATAAAAAATAACGATATTTGCAGTTCCGAAAAAAATAAATACCACGATTATGGGAATGAATAAAAATACCATCCTAGGATGGGCTACATTTATAATGATTTTAATGGGATTATTACTTATAGCATTGGGAGCTTTTCGCTACAGAGACGTATCTGGATGGGGATTTGCAGCGGTTGGAATTGGATTTTTAGCCAATGCTTGGGTTTTTAGCTCTTTGAAAGGACGTGTATAAAACAGTAAATAAATAAACTAAAAATATGTCAGACGATAAGAAGGTCATTTTCTCGATGCAGAAATTGAGCAAAACCTATCAAGGTGCAGATAAACCGGTATTAAAAAACATCTATTTGAGTTTCTTTTATGGAGCCAAAATTGGTATTTTGGGTCTTAATGGCTCTGGTAAATCTTCTCTTTTAAAAATTATTGCTGGAGTTGATAAAAATTATCAAGGTGATGTCGTTTTTCAACCCGGATATACGGTTGGTTATTTAGAACAAGAACCAATTTTAGATGATTCTAAAACAGTAATCGAAATTGTTCGTGAAGGAGTTGCCGAAACTATGGCAGTTCTTGAAGAATACAATCAAATCAATGACTTGTTTGGTCTTGAAGAAAACTATTCTGATCCAGACAAAATGGATAAATTGATGGATCGTCAAGCTGCTTTACAAGACAAAATTGATGCACTTGGAGCTTGGGAAATCGACACCAAACTTGAGATTGCAATGGATGCTTTACGTACTCCTGAAGGTGATACACCAATCAAAAATCTTTCAGGTGGAGAGCGTCGTCGTGTAGCTTTATGTCGTTTGTTATTGCAGCAACCAGATGTATTGCTTTTAGATGAGCCTACCAACCACTTAGACGCTGAATCTGTATTGTGGTTAGAGCAACATTTAGCACAGTATTCTGGAACTGTAATTGCCGTAACGCACGACCGCTATTTCTTGGATAATGTTGCAGGTTGGATTTTGGAATTAGATAGAGGAGAAGGTATTCCTTGGAAAGGTAACTATTCTTCTTGGTTGGATCAAAAATCGAATCGTATGGCTCAAGAAGAAAAAGTGGCTTCTAAACGTAGAAAAACTTTAGAGCGTGAGTTGGACTGGGTACGTCAAGGTGCCAAAGGTCGTCAAACCAAGCAAAAAGCCCGTTTACAGAACTACGACAAACTTTTGAATGAAGACCAAAAGCAATTAGACGAAAAATTAGAAATCTATATTCCTAATGGTCCGCGTTTGGGAACCAATGTAATCGAAGCTAAAAATGTTGCCAAAGCCTTTGGAGAAAAGCTTTTATATGATAACTTGAACTTTACTTTGCCCCAAGCAGGAATTGTTGGAATTATCGGTCCGAATGGAGCTGGTAAATCGACTATTTTCAAAATGATTATGGGCGAACAACAAACCGATAGTGGTGAGTTTACAGTAGGAGAAACTGTAAAAATCGCTTACGTTGATCAATCACACTCAAATATAGATCCAAATAAATCGATTTGGGAAAACTTTGCCGATGGGCAAGAATTGATTATGATGGGAGGTAAGCAAGTGAATTCTAGAGCTTATTTGTCACGTTTCAACTTTGGAGGAGGTGAGCAAAACAAGAAAGTATCAATGCTTTCTGGTGGAGAACGCAACCGCTTACACTTAGCGATGACTTTGAAAGAAGAAGGTAACGTATTGCTTTTAGATGAGCCTACAAATGATTTGGATGTAAATACATTACGTGCACTCGAAGAAGGTTTAGAGAATTTTGCAGGTTGCGCCGTAGTTATCTCACACGATAGATGGTTTTTGGATAGAATTTGTACACACATTTTAGCTTTCGAAGGCGATTCAGAAGTGTATTTCTTCGAAGGTAGTTTCTCTGATTATGAAGAAAACAAAAAGAAACGTTTAGGTGGCGATTTGACTCCAAAACGTTTGAAATACAGAAAATTGATTAGAGGATAAAACTAATCAACAATTTTTTCAATCCACTATTTACTTTTAAAGTAGGTAGTGGATTTTTTTATGCTATTATTTTATTTTCTATTGTAAAAAATATTTTGTTTCTAATTAATAGTTTTTTCTTATTTTGGTAAAGTATTTATTTTGAGTTCGATAACTGCTTTTTTTGGTGATTGATACCAAAGTCTTGAATGGAAATGAAACCTTATTTAATTTATGATTGTAACAAATTTACCCAAACAACCGCCACTATTTATTTCCTATTTGAAGGTGGGTAAATTGTTGTATTATTCTTTGATTCTTTTTGTACTTGAAGCTTGGTTTTATGGTATGCAATTGCGCTATGCGTTGTTACATCAAGGCGTACTTTTAATTATTTTATGGATAGGATGTTTTTTGTTTTCATTCGTCCATATTTTTTTGGTCTTGGCCGATGGTTGGTCCCGTTTTCAAAACTACAAAAGGGCTAAAGATCAGTTTTTTATCCACGGTTTTAACAGACGTATTTGTGATACCTACATTATTTCAAAATGCCAACGGATGGCTGCAATTGTAGCTGCCGAGGAATTAGGATTGGAAAAACAAGTAACGGAATATTATAAGCAAAAAGGTGTAAAATGGTATCATTTTATCCCTTATTTTATGGTGAATGATCCATTGTTTCTATTTAAGAAAAAGTTTTGGAATCGTACCTTTTTAGAACCTAGTTATCGCTCTAAGTTTAATTTCAACGCAATCCAAATGAACATTTCGCAATAATGGAAGTACAAAATATTTACAAATCGTATGGTGATTTAGAAGTACTTCGAGGGGTTTCTATGCATTGTGCACCAGGAGAAATGGTTGGTTTGTTGGGGGCCAACGGTGCAGGAAAGACAACTTTATTCAAAATTATTTTTGGACTGATTCAACCGGATAGTGGAACGGTTAGCTTGCCTGAACATCACGCAAAACCATTGGGTGGAATTATCGAAAAGCCAGGTCTTTATGAATATCTTTCAGCGGCAGAAAATATCAAGTTGTTTGCTGGTTTGCAAGGGATAAATCCCACAAAAGCTTTTACTAACGAATGCCTTTCACAAGTTGGTTTAGATCTCAAACGCAACGATCCGGTAAGTCGTTTTTCAATGGGAATGAAACAAAGATTAGCCATTGCAATAGCATTGTTAAATCAGCCAGCGGTTCTGGTTTTAGATGAACCTTTTAATGGATTAGACCCAGTAGGTGTAGCTGCTTTACGTGATTTGATATTGGAGCTCTGTGAAGAAAAAAAACTAGCCATTATTTTATCCTCTCATATCACAGAAGAATTGGCTAAATGTTGTCACCGTTTGTATGTGCTAAAGGGAGGTGAAATGATTCACAGTGGACCCACCCAAGAAATTCTGTCTACTCATACTGTTGGATATGCTCTTTATGGCAAAAGACTAAGTACAGCACTAGCACTAAAAAAGTATCCATTTAAAATACGAGGACAAATGGTGTGGGTAGCTATTAACTCCAATGAAATAAGTAAACTACTGCACGATTTACTCCTTGAAGGTATTGATATAGAATCTTGTATTCCTGATTACAGTATGAAAGAACTTTTTGAAATATAGGTATGATGTGGCAATTAATGAGAATTGAATGGTTTAAACTTTTCAAACAGCAACGAACCTATTGGGCATTAGCCGCCATTTTAATCATAGAAGGATTGGTTTTGGTGGGAGCTTATTTTCAAGGAACAGAAATCATCGAATTGTTACTAGAAAATCTTCGGAAATCCTTTTATTTTAAAGGAAAACTGTTGAATGGTAATCTAATGATTTATCTGTTATTGAATACACTTTGGTTTCATTTGCCTTTGATTTTGATGATTTTGGTATCAGGAATGATGACCACAGAATACAAAGACAAAACGCTTCAAGCAACCTTTTTGCAACCTGTGAAAAAAGGGAGTTTTATCCTGTCTAAATATTTGGTTGCATTGCAACTAACGATTCTTGTTTTGGCTTTTCTTGCTTTAACTTCTGTTTTGCTGTCTAATATGCTTTTTGGACAAGGTGATTTGATTGTGTATTTAGAATCACTTAATTTTTTCACTAATGAAGAAGCGAAGGAGCGTATTCTTTTTGCCTTTATTTCTGGAGGTTTTTCAATGTTGTTTTATACAGTGGTGAGTATGACATTAGCAATCATTATAAAAGAAGCCACAGCCACTTGGATTGCGGCTACTTTTTTTCTGGTTTTTACTAATTTATTGCTAAAAATAGATTTAAATTCTACTTTCTTAAACCAGTGGGCTTATGTAAAACTAATTGACAGTTGGCAATACTTTTTTTATCCTGAAGTGGAATGGGAGCAAGTAAGTTTTAATACTGTTTTATTGATCATTTATACAGTAGCAACAGCACTTTTTGGTAGTTATTTATTCATTAAAAAAGACCTAGAATGATGCAGAAGTATTTTTTCATTGCCCTTTTTATCATTACTAGCTTTACTTGTTTTTCACAACAAATCGACAAAGATTTTTTGTTATTAAAGCAACGAATGGATTCTGTATCTTCTTTCACTGCGAAATTAGTTTTGGACGTTGATATTTCTTTTATTAATATGCCAACAAAGCAAGCCACATTAAACTATAATCGTGGTAAGAGAATGAAAATTGATGCAAAAGATTTTGTGCTTTTGCCCAAAAGAGGATTGGATTTTTCACTTAACAGTTTAACGGAATATCCTTATATCACTGTTGATAGGGGAAAAGAAGTAAAAAACGGCAGACTCTGTAAAGTCCTTAACATTATTCCCACAGATCCTAAAGCCGATTTTTCGATAGCTACTGTATGGTTGGACCAAAAAGCGAAACGTTTGCATACCACTGAAATCAATACCAAAAAAGATGGGGCGTATCAAATGGCGTTGGAATATCAAAAATCAAAAGACGTTTTACCTCAAAAAGTTGAAGTGAGTTTTGAAATTGAAAAATTAAAAATTCCAGTAAATTTCCTTGGAAAAGGTTCTTCCATTGACCGTAAAAAGATGAAAGCGACAGCTGTTAAAAAAGGCAAAATTTACCTGTTGTTGAGTTATGCTTCCATAAAAAGGACTACTTAAATCTTTGGAATATTCCTTTGATTTTGATAATGAAATATTTTAGTTTTTCTCACTAATTTTAGGTTGATCTTCATACCAATCAGCAAAGGTTTTCGAAGTACTAGTCATACTTTTTAGCACTCGATACACCATTAGTACAATCAAAAAATTGCCAATTATGAATAAGATATTCATAATCTTAAAGGAAGTTTCAAATTGACAAAAGGCAATGGTGAAAATCAAAAAAGAAACAGTTATTACTCCAGTTACAAAGGCTATATTTTTCATTTTGTCACAAATTAAAAAGGTTATTATTGAGTTATTTATAACAAATTAAAATTCGTATAATTAACTGTATTTCAAACAATAACATTTGTTAATTTGTAGTGAAATTTTTAATCGAAATATAGCCTTTTTGAAGTAATTTTTTTAGAAATCACTAAACTGTAGGTTGCTTAAATTTTTATAAATACCATTTTCTATGGCAATCAATTCTTGATGCGTTCCTTTTTCGGTAATTTGTCCTTGGTCTAAAACCAAAATTTGATCAGCACTACGAATCGTTGATAAACGGTGCGCAATAATGATGCTTGTTCTTCCTTCCATTAAAATTTCTAGAGCTTCTTGAACTAATTTTTCACTTTCGCTATCTAAAGAGGAAGTGGCTTCATCCAAAATCAAAATGCTTGGGTTTTTGAGTAAGGCTCTTGCAATAGCAATACGCTGTCTTTGACCTCCGGAAAGTTTAATTCCTCTTTCTCCGACCACAGTTTCAAATTGTTCTGGGAAGCCTTGAATGAATTGTAAGGCGTTGGCTTGTTTAGCGGCCAACATAATTTCTTCGTCGGTAGCATTGGGTTTACCGTAAGCAATATTTTCTTTGATGGTTCCTCCAAACAGAATTACATCTTGAGGAACAATACTCATATTGCCACGCAACGCTTCTAAATCATAATCCAACATATCTTTATCATCTATAGTAATGCTACCGCCTGTGGTATCATAGAAGCGCAATAACAAAGAGGCAATAGTTGATTTTCCTGCTCCACTCGGACCAACAATAGCAATTTTTTGACCTGATAAAGCGGTAAAACTTACTTCTTTTAAAACTTGAATTTCTTTACGAGAAGGGTAGGTGAAGGCAACATTTTCAAATGAGACATCTCCTTTTATTTTTGGAAAATTTTGATTTTCTGTGCTATTGATTTTTTCGGGAATTTCTTCTAATAATTCAAAGACACGTTCTGTAGCTCCAATGGCTTTTTGCATTTGCGCATACAATTCGGCTATGCCACCAGAGGAAGCACCAACATAACTCGAATAAAGAATAAAGGTGAATAATTCACCCACAGTGATTTCGCCAGCAATGCTTAATTGTACACCATACCAAACTACTGCTACTATTGTTCCGAACAAACAAACAATAATAAAGGAAGCAAAATAACCACGTAATTGACCACCTTTTATAGCCACTTTTACGACTTCTTTAATTTTTGTAGTGTAGCGTTCAATTTCATACCATTCGTTGGCAAAGGCTTTTACTATGCTAATACCTTGCATTGTTTCTTCGACCACAACTTGGCTTTCGGCTACTTGATCTTGAACTTTTTTAGAATACTTACGAATAAATCTACCAAAGAATACTGCTGCAACACCAACTAACGGAACAACTGAAATCATCATTATAGTCAGTTTAATGTTGATGCTGGCTAACATCACAAAACTACCTATAATCAGAATAAATTGACGTAAAAATTCGGCAATGGTCGTGGTTAGGGTATCTTGAATTTGACTAATATCGTTGCTGATTCGGCTATTCAATTCGCCCACACGTTTCTGAGAGAAAAAAGACATTGGTAGTTTGACCAAATTGGTATATAATGCTAATCTTACATTAGCCAAAGTGTTTTCGGTAAAATTCACGAAAAGTGACAATCTAAAAAAAGAAAAAACTGATTGTAGGATCAATACTAATCCTAATCCCAAAGCGATTTGGTTGGCCAAGCTACTATCTTTTTTATTGACACAATCTACCAGCATTCCCATAAATTTAGGAAAAGCAAGTGCCGTTACACTCGTTAATAACAAGAACAGTAATCCTAGGTAAAATTTCCAAGTATTTTTGCCTGCATATTTGAAAATAATTTTGGCTTTGTTTATTGAAGAGGCTGTGATTTTGGCTTTCGGTAAATCGTTTTCTTTAAATCTTCCCATTGGTGTTTATTTATGCTTCAAATGTACCATTCTGAAAATGTAATTCAAAAAAATAATGGACTTAGTATGTAAAACTAAAATGCTGTGCGTGAGGATTTAATTAAATCAGCATTAATTTTTTTGATTTTTTTCAAAAAAAAGTCTTGCAAATACGAATTCTAGCTGTATATTTGCACACGCAATCGGGCGATTAGCTCAGCTGGTTCAGAGCACCTCGTTTACACCGAGGGGGTCGGGGGTTCGAACCCCTCATCGCCCACCAATTTTCAAAAACTCCAAAGTCAATAGATTTTGGAGTTTTTTATTTTTTGCATAGTTATGGATTTTATCGTTTATATTTTGTTTAGTGAAACTAAGAACAGATTTTATATTGGATTCACTTCTAATTCGGAAGAAAGACTCATTCGACACAATCAAAAAAGCAAAGGTTTTACCGGAAGTGTAGATGATTGGAAAGTTGTTTATACCGAAAACTACCAAACTAAAGAACTAGCTCATCAAAGAGAATTACAAATAAAATCTTGGACGAGTAGAATAAAAATTCAAGAATTAATTTTAAATAAAAACTAGCTCAGCTAATTCAGAGCATTCCGAAGGCATCGGAAGTGGTCGGGGGTTCGAACCCCTCATCGCCCACTGATTTTTATAAACTCCAAAGTCAATAGATTTTGGAGTTTATTATTTTTTGGACAAATCTCAAGTTGCTTAATTTTTACTTTGGATGAAGCAAAAAAAGTTAGTTTTTTTGAGATTGTTTTTGGTTGATTGGCTGAACTAAAATTAACTCATTATGTCTTTCGATTCTGGGTATTGAGTTGATTTTGAATTTAGTGTTTTTTAAGCCGTCAATGAATTTTTTGTTTCTAGTGTTGTCAGCTTCACTGAGTGTCATTGTGTTAAAAAGTAGGTAGCCATTATCTTTTAAAAGCGATAAAGTCTTGTCTCTAAAATAAGGCTCAAATAAAAAGCTAGGCATTTCAAGATCTTCAAAAACATCAATGATAATTAAATTGTATTGATCTTTGCATCTCAAAACAAAATCGAGAGCATCTTGTATTTTTATTTCAAGATTAGCGATTTGGTCCAGTTGAAAGTAAGAATTGGCAATTTCAATTATTTTATTATCAATTTCAACACCAGTAATTTGACCTTTAAAATCGATTTCATTAACTAATGTTTTTATTACGCTGCCACCTGCTACGCCAAGAACTAAGATGTTCTCCATAGATTGTATGGTATTGAAACCGATTTTTCGCAAACCTATTCTAAGGATGCGCTGCAAACTTCCGTAGGAATAGTTTGTGTTTTCGGAATCAATCAGTAACTCACCATTAGTCCAAGTGACTTCAATGCTTTTGCTAACAGATGATTTCGATTTATAGATATTTATGGGAATAAGGTAACTAAAAAGTTTTTTTAGCATTTCAAATTAAATTTATTCAAAAATACCATTTTAATCATTTATTTTGCTCAATATTTTTAAAACAATGAAAAAGCAAATCTATAAGTGGATCTTTTTTGACCTAATGGGTTGGAAGATTGTTGGTGGTATTGAGAGTGAGGTTAAAAAGTGTGTTATGATGGTAATGCCACATACTAGTAATCACGATTTTTATTTAGGTGTTTTTACGAGAGGAATCGTTGGTTTAGAAATGAATTGGATTGGTAAAAAAGAGCTTTTTATGTTTCCTTTTAATTATTACTTTAAATATATGGGAGGTGAACCCTTGGATAGAAGTGGGGGGCTAAACAAGGTAGATGCTATAGCTTCTATATTTAAAAGGAGAGACGAATTTCGTTTAGCGGTTGCTCCAGAAGGTACTCGTAAAAAAGTATCTCAATTAAAAACAGGGTTTTATTACATAGCTCTTAAGGCAGAAGTACCTATTATTCCGGTAGCTTTTGATTTTGGAAAAAAAGAAGTAAATTTAGGTAAGCCCTTTTTTCCAACTTCTAATTATGAAGCTGACTTGAATGAGTTGAAAAAACATTTTGTTGGAGTAGAAGGAAAAATTCCAACAAATGGATATGATTGGTAATTAGTTTTTTCTTCTTTTTAAAAAACATTAATCTTGTTCGTATACTTTGAAAGAACCATTCTTGTAAAAAAAGACAATTTTTTCAATTTGTTGTTTTGAAGTATTGCTTATTGAAAAATTTGTTGGTTCAACATTTTTGAAATTTTCCCCTTGGATTTGCGATTTTTCTTTGTCTAAACCAGAAGTGTTAGAGAGAGCAGGGAGAGTTTGATTTTCTAATTTTGAAACATGTTCATCTGGAAAACTTCCTTTTCCTATAAGTAGCCAATATAGATTTACTTCTGGAAATTCTTCTATTATTTTTAAAACAAAGTCCAAACTAGGTTTGTTTCTGCCTGAAAGAAGGTGAGACAAGCTAGAGCGTTGTACACCAATTCTATCAGCAAAAGTAGCGGCATTCATGCTGTAATAGTCAAGTAGATGTTCTAGTCTTTTAATGAAAATGTCTAAGTTTACCATTGTAAATTATTTTGATAGCACGTGTCTTTACAAATGTAATTATTTGTCCTTATAAAACAAATTAAGCTTATTAATAACGACTAATAGTTTAGTTTTTATTTAAACTTATAATTTACTCAATCGTATTTAATGTATTGATATATAATATAATAGATTAATAATTTGTATGTTTTAGTGTTCACTTAAAAATCGAACAAAATTGAATAGTTTTAATTGTAAGATTGTATTTTTAAAAAAGAATATTAGTTTACAATTGTAATTTTAAAGATGTATATTTTTGTAAAACAAAAATTATAAATATGGAAGCGTTAGATTTATTCCTCAATTATAAGGAACAATCGGTACAAGGGAGGTATTTGACTTTGGAGGCAATTTTGCCAATCTTAAAAAAACTCAATACAAAAGAACAGGTAAAACACGTGGGCAATTCTGTTCAAGGAAGGCCGATCTATACCTATCAAATTGGTACTGGAAAAACAAAAATCTTTTTATGGTCTCAAATGCATGGTAATGAAAGTACGACTACAAAAGCCCTTTTGGATTTTATTAATCTTTTGAATGGTGAAACGGAGTTATCAAAAATGCTTTTGGAAGATTTTACTTTTTTGGCTATTCCAATTTTAAATCCTGATGGGGCTTTTTTGTATACACGTGAAAACGCTAATAAAGTTGACTTAAATAGAGATGCTCAAAACTTGACTCAACCAGAAAGTTTGGTTTTAAGAGGGGTTTTTGAGGTTTTTCAACCGGATTATTGTTTTAATCTACATGATCAAAGAACGATTTTTGGTGTTGCTGATTCTGGAAAGCCAGCAACTGTCTCTTTTTTAGCTCCTTCTTATAATGAAGAAAGAGATATTAATGCAACCAGACTCGATGCTATAAGGGTTATAAACAATATTAATAGCGTTCTGCAAAATTATATTCCAGGTCAAGTGGGACGTTTTGATGATTCATTTAATATTAATTGCATAGGCGATACGTTTCAAAATTTGGGAGTGCCTACAATTTTGTTTGAAGCAGGTCATTTTCCAGACGATTATTTAAGAGAAGAAACGAGAAAGTATATCTTCATTTCTTTACTTGTGAGTTTTACTACACTTTCCGAAAACGATGTAGTTGATAATGAAATCAGTCAATATTTGAATATTCCTCAAAATAAAGTGGTTTTTTATGATTTTATGTATAAAAATATCAAAATAAATTATGATGGTAATGAAATTATAACGAATTTTGCTGTTCAATATAAGGAAGAATTGATTGATGGGAAAGTAAATTTTAAAGCTTACATCACAGCAATCGAAAATTTGGACTCTTATTTTGGTCATTACGAGTATGATGCACAAGGTGCTTTGTATTCGGATAATCAAGATAATTTGCCTAAAATTAATCAAATAGCCGATTTTTCATTAGATGACAAGGTTGTTTTTGTTAATGGAATGATTAAAGTTTAATTTTTTTATCAAAATATTGATTTTTTCTTATATTTGTACACATTCTTGCCTTAAAACAGTAATATTAATTAAAGAATTATGAGTAAATTTCGTTTGGATGAAGTAGATCATCAAATTTTAGATATGTTGATTGACAACACAAGAGTTCCTTTCACCGATATCGCAAAAAAATTATTAATTTCTGCAGGTACAGTACATGTAAGAGTTAAAAAAATGGAAGATGCTGGGATTATCATGGGGTCTTCTTTGGTATTGGATTATGATAAATTGGGTTACTCATTTATCGCTTATGTTGGTGTGTTTTTAAATAATACTTCTCAAACTAAATTTGTTTTGGAACGTATTAATGAAATCCCATTTGTAACGGTAGCTTCTGTAACCACTGGTAAGTTTAATATTTTTTGCAAGATTAGAGCAAAAGATACTAAACACGCAAAAGATGTTATCTTTATGATTGATGATATCGATGGTGTATACAGAACTGAAACTATGATTTCTTTAGAAGAAAGTATCAATGATAAGAAGCGTTTAATGCATACCATCTTTAAGGAGATGTAATGACTTGATTGCTATATTTTTAATATAACCTCAAGTTGATTCTTGGGGTTTTTTTATGAAAAAATAATTTAAACTAATTAAAATAGCTACTTACTGTTATATTAGTAGCTGATAGTGTTTTTTGATGTTATATTTTTATTTTTTTTAATAATACAAACCAACTATTAAGCCAAATAAACAACTAAATTTATTATGTATACCCTCCCAAAAATTGAGCGATTCAATAGAGATGTTCTATCTAAATATCATATATATAATAGCGTTTTTATCACATTGCCTTTTGATTCAGTAGATAATACAGGAGTCTTACTTCCTTTGTTTACAGATATTTGTGAAAAAGGTTTTAAAAAACAACAGACGCCCAAAGAAATTGTAGATTTTTTCTCTGCTAAATACTTAAATAACGCTACTGAGCAAGAAGCAATCGATTTAATGTTTCGTTTCATTCAGTATATAGAAAGACAAATTGTGTTGTTTGATGCGATTGAAGATGCAGCTTTTTCCTCAGTTAATAATATGGAAGGAAGGGGTTCATTGCGTGATATTAAGGAAAAAACAGATGCTAAAAACAAGCAGAAAGAACTAATTGCTTTTTTAGAGAATTTTAATGTACGTACTGTATTGACAGCTCACCCTACACAATTTTATCCAGGTCCTGTTTTGGGAATAATTAATGATTTAACTGCTGCAATTAGAAAAAACGATCTTATTCAAATTAAGCAGTTATTAGCGCAACTAGGTAAAACGCCATTTATTCAAAACGAAAAACCTAATCCGTTTGATGAAGCAATTAGTTTGATTTGGTATCTAGAAAATGTGTTTTATAACACATCTGGAGAGATGATCCATTATTTAGAAAAAAATGTCTTTGATGGAACGACTATTCAAAATCCATTAATAAAACTTGGCTTTTGGCCAGGAGGAGATAGAGATGGAAATCCTTTTGTTACGACTGAAATCACTATTAAAGTTGCGGAACGTTTAAGAACTTCAATTTTAAAATGCTATTATTTTGAAATTAGAAATTTAAAACGAAAACTTACTTTCTCTGGAGTTGATGTGTTGATTTCTGAATTAGAACAAAAATTGTATCGTTCTGTTTTTTATTCCAAAGGTGAAATTTTTATCACATTAGAAGAATTCAAAGAACAAATTCATAAAATTAAAACCATTATTATTGAGCAACATCAATCATTGTATTTAGATGATTTGGAAGCCTTATTGATACGTGTAAATTTATTCGGATTTCATTTCGCCACTTTGGATATTAGGCAAAATAGCAAAATACATGATGCTGTTTTTAAAGATGTCGTGAATTTTTATTTAAAGTCAAATACTGAAGTTTTTCCTGATAATTATTTTACTCTTTCTGAACAGGAAAAATTTGAAGTACTTGAAAATGTTAGTGGTGATTTAGATCCAAATGTTTTTGATAATGTCATAACAAGACAGACGTTAGAATCAATACAAGCTGTGAAAACTATTCAAGTAAACAATGGAGAATTTGGTGCCAATCGATACATTATTAGTAATAACGAAAGTGCATTGAATGTTCTAGAAACATTTGCTTTGATTAAATTAAGCAATTGGGATGAAGCAACTATTGATATTATACCGCTTTTTGAGTCTGTTGATGATTTGCAACATGCTCATGAAATTATGGAGAAATTATACACCAATGCTTCTTATGCTGCACATTTAAAACGAAGAGGAAACAAGCAAACCATAATGTTAGGCTTTTCTGATGGAACAAAAGACGGTGGTTATTTAATGGCGAATTGGAGTATTTACAAAGCAAAAGAAGCCCTTACTGAAATCTCCCGAAAATATGATGTTCAAGCTATTTTTTTTGATGGTAGAGGTGGACCTCCTGCTCGTGGTGGCGGAAAAACACATAAGTTCTATGCTTCGTTAGGACCTCAAATTGAAAATAAAGAAATCCAGATTACGATTCAAGGACAAACCATTAGCTCAAATTTTGGAACCTTAGATTCTTGTCGTTATAATTTAGAAAACCTTTTGAGTGCCGGAGTGACCAATCAGGTATTTAATAATTCCAAAAACAAATTATCTCAAGAAGATAAAGCCATATTGGATAAAATGTCTGAATTAGGATATGAAAAATACTTGAATTTTAAAAATCATCCTAAGTTCATCCCGTATTTGGAGCAAATGAGTACTTTAAAATACTATGCAAAAACAAATATTGGAAGTCGTCCATCTAAGAGAAGTACCTCTGAAAGTCTAGAATTTAGTGACCTAAGAGCGATTCCTTTTGTAGGTTCTTGGAGTCAATTAAAGCAAAATGTCCCTGGTTTTTTTGGAGTGGGTACTGCTTTGAAGTATTTCGAAGATAATAACGAATGGGATAAAGTTCAAAATCTATATAAAAATTCATTATTTGTAAAAACATTATTGGAAAATAGTATGATGTCTTTGGCAAAATCATTTTTTCCATTAACAGCTTATATGCGAAAAGACCCAGAGTTTGGTGAGTTTTGGCAAATCATTTATGATGAGTTTTTAGAAACAAAACGTTTGTTGTTGAAAATTGCAGGACATAAAGACCTTATGGAAAATTACCCTGATGGTAAAGCTTCTATCGATATGAGAGAGCGTATTGTATTGCCGCTCTTAACGATACAGCAATACGCTTTATTAAGAATTAACGAATTGAACAAAGCGACTCAACCTAATGATGAACTTATTAAGGTTTATGAAAAAATTGTAACTAGATCTCTTTTCGGAAATACAAACGCGAGTAGAAACTCGGCTTAATTTTTTAATTATGAATTCAAATCAGTTACCAGTTAATGAGTATTCAAAATTTCAAGCTACTTATATCAATGCAGCTATGAATGTAGAATTAATCGAGGAATTAGAGATTTCATTACATGATTTCATTCGATTTGTACAGAATATTCCAATGGACAAATTTGATTATCGTTATGCTGAAGGTAAGTGGACGATAAAAGAAATAATTCAGCATATAATTGATTCTGAAAGAGTTTTCAGTTATCGCGCTTTGCGAATTTCTAGAAATGACAAAACGCCTTTACCTGGTTTTGACGAAAATAATTATGTAGATAATACCAATGCTAACAAAAGAGGTTTGCAGGAATTACTTACCGAATTATCAGCTGTTCGTCATGCTACTTTGCTGTTGTTCAAAAGTTTTTCCGATGAACAGTTGGCTAGAATGGGAATAGCTTCAGAAAATGAAATTTCGGTTCGAGCCATTGGTTTTATTATAATTGGACATCAAAAGCACCATCAAAAAGTGTTTGAAGAACGATACTTATAAATTACTCAAAACCAAAGACCATTCGTTTAATTTATTTTCGAATGGTATTGTGTTTGCAGGACTTGTAGAAGGCATTACATAATACGTAATGCCTTTTATTTGTCCATATTTTTTATAGAAAAACTGATAAGCTATTTTTCCATTGAATAGAAGTGTTGTAATTTTTGGGTGTTCGTTTAAAAAAGTATCAAAATCATTTATTTCTTGATTTTTGATAGCAATGTCTAAACTTCCTTTTCGCTCGCAATTTCGAACCACATCCCAGAGTCCAATTCGATTTTGAAGCAAAAAATCTACTTTGTTTTTATAACAATCGGGTACGACCGTATTGTTGAATATTGTACAAATGATTTTCCAAAATTGATTTTGTTTGTTTCCGTAATATTCGACTTTTTCTAACGATTTTATCCCAGGAATAGAACCCAAAATTAGGATTTCAGTTCTAGCATCTACAATTGGAGCAAAGGAAGCAATTGTCATCATTCTTGATTTTCTTTTTCAATAATGGCAAGTGCTAATCTTATTTTGTCATAAGGCAGTTGTTCTTCAAAATACTCAAAATAGGGTTTTAAGGCATTTGGATTTTCAAGTTTGATTTTGGCCTCTCTAATTTGAGTGATTTCTTCATGACTGATGTAGCTACTTAAATCAATGGGATGACCATCTATATAAAGTTTGGCTAAATGTGATGCAATGGTACTGATGCCTAAATTTCTTTTTATTGCAATTTCATCGACACTTATTCCAGATTGGAATAATGCTAATGTTTCTTTATATGTGTTAGATTCTTTTTTGGCTTTTACAGTTTTGTTTTTTTGAAAATCGATGATTGTCTTAATAAAGATATCTCCATATTTTTCCAATTTTGCTTTTCCGACTCCATCTATTGCTAAAAAATCTGAATCACTCATGGGTCGTTGATTCTCTAATTGTCTAAGCGTTGCATCGTTAAAAATCACATAAGCAGGAACTTCTTCTTCTTTTGCAATTTCAGCACGTAGTTTTCTTAAAATTTCAAATAAAGAATTGGTTGCTGTTTTCGGACTACGTTCCTTAGTCTCTGCTTTAGTTTTATCAATTTTTTGTACTGTGGTTAGTTGTACTTTTTCTCCTTCGAATAATACTTTTTTTGCCAAAGGAGTTAATTTGATTTTGTTTTGTTGGTGGAAAGCAATTTCGCAAAAACCAAGATTTATCAATTGGATAATGTATTGATTCCAATCGTACCAAGAAATATCAATTCCAATTCCATATGTTTTTAAATACTGATATTCTTTGTCATAAATAGAAGCATTTTTTGAACCTCGCAAAAAGTCAACAATTACCGCTAGTGGTTCTGATTCTTTCAATCTTGCTATAGCAGACAAGGCTTTTTGAGCAATAATGGTTCCGTCAAAAAAAGCGGGAGGATTTTTGCAAATGTCACAGTTTCCACAATTTTCAGTAACCAATTCACCAAAATAAGAGAGCAAAATTTTTCTTCTACAACTTAAAGCATCTGCATATTGTTTCATTCGCTCCAGTTTTGCCAATTGCACTTCGGCATTTGAACCTTCAGAAGCAAATTTTTGCAACTGAATCATGTCGCCATAGCTTTCGAACAAAATCGTTTCTGAAGGCAAACCATCTCTTCCAGCACGTCCAATTTCTTGGTAATATCCTTCAATATTTTTGGGTAAGTTGTAGTGAATGACCCAGCGAACATTTGATTTGTCAATACCCATTCCAAAAGCGATGGTAGCACAGACTACTTGACATTCATCATTGATAAAAGCATCTTGTACCGTTGAACGTGTACGATTATCCAGCCCTGCATGATATGCACTTGCTTTAATTCCTGTTTTTTGAAGCTTTTCAGCAAGTTCTTCGGTAGTCTTTCTGCTTAAGCAATAAATGATTCCTGATTCATTTGGTTTTGTATCTATAAAATCAATGATTTGTTTGACACGATCCAAAGCAGGTCTCACTTCTAGACTTAAATTTTTTCTATCAAAAGAAGCCACAAAAGTTTTAGGGTCAACCAAATTCAATTGATCTGAAATGTCAGTTCTAGTAGCTTTGTCGGCTGTGGCAGTCAAGGCTAAAATTGGAGTAGAGGGGAAGCGGTTTTTTAAATACCCTAAATTTGTATAAGCTGGTCTGAAATCATGACCCCAAGCCGAAATACAATGCGCTTCATCAATTGCAATAAGGCTGATTGTGAGCTTGTTGAATGCATTATCCAAATAGGAAAGGCTTTCAGGAGCTATATAAACGAGTTTAAATTCGTTATTCTGTAAAGCATCGATATAAAATTGTTGTTCATCTGAAGATTGGCTACTATTTATAAAACATGCTTTGATTCCGTTTGCTTTTAAACTATCAACTTGATCTTTCATTAAAGCGATTAACGGAGAAATAACAATGGTAGTTCCCGGTAAAACAAGTGCTGGTAGCTGAAAACAAATAGATTTTCCTCCACCTGTAGGCATAATCGCAAGTGTGTCTTGTCCAGATAAAATACAATTGATAATTTCTTCTTGGTTGGGTCTAAACTTTTCAAACCCAAAATTCTCTTTGAGAGTGGCGTGTAAATTAATTGTCATTTTGGCTTATATTTATATTTGAAGTATAAAAGTATAAAAAAAAGGAGCTCTTGTTATGAGCTCCTTTGTATTTTTTAGAGAAATTTAATCTTCGTCATCCTCATCGTCCTCGTCAGCAACATCAGTGTCACCATCTTCATCGTCCTCAGGATCTAAGTCTGGTTTGTCTAAATTATCGTCATCATCATCATCATCAGACACAGCATCGTCATCATCTAATTCTAAACCACTAATTGGAGCTACAACAGCATCGATATCTTCGTCGTCATCAAAGTTTTCTATACGATCTGCAAGTTTAGTACTTACCTTAACAAGGTAAATAGTGTCCTCAGTTCGTACTTCAACTGCTTCAACTAATTCATTTTTAGCGTTTCTGAAACGAATTACATCCGAATCATCATACCCATCAGGAAATTTTTCAACTAAAAGATTTAAAATTTCGTTAGTTAGTTTGGCGTAATCAACAATTACTCTTTTCATAAATTATTCTATAAATCTAACAAATAAGCAAAAACTAATGGTGCTACAATAGTAGCATCCGACTCAATTATAAATTTCGGAGTGTTAATATCTAATTTACCCCAAGTGATTTTTTCATTTGGGACAGCACCGGAATAGGAACCATAACTTGTTGTTGAGTCAGAAATTTGACAGAAATAACTCCAAAATGGAACATCATGCATTTCCATATCTTGGTACAACATTGGTACTACACAGATTGGGAAATCTCCTGCGATTCCTCCTCCGATTTGGAAAAATCCAATTCCGTTAGATGAATTTTTAGAATACCAATCAGCTAAGAAAGTCATGTACTCAATACCAGACTTCATAGTTGAGGCTTTCAATTCCCCTTTTATTACGTAAGAAGCAAAAATATTACCCATAGTACTATCTTCCCAACCTGGCACAATAATAGGTAAATTTTTCTCAGCAGCAGCATACATCCAGCTGTCTTTTAAGTCAATTTCGTAATATTCTTCTAGTACTCCAGAAAGCAACATTTTGTACATGAATTCATGAGGGAAATAGCGCTCTCCTTTGTCGTCAGCATCTTTCCAAATTTTGTAGATGTGCTTTTGTAAACGACGAAATGCTTCATGCTCAGGAATACAAGTATCAGTTACACGATTTAATCCTCTCTCTAGTAAATCCCACTCATCTTGTGGTGTTAAATCGCGATAGTGAGGAACTCTTTCGTAATGTGAATGAGCTACTAAATTCATTATATCTTCTTCAAGATTTGCTCCTGTACAAGAAATAATTTGAACTTTATCTTGGCGAATAATTTCGGCAAATATTTTTCCTATTTCGGCGGTACTCATTGCACCCGCCATACTTACCAACATTTTGGCTCCATTGGCTAATTGCTGCTCATAAGCTTTTGCAGCATCAACTAAGGATGCAGAGTTGAAATGCAAATAATGCCTTTCAATAAACTGACTGATTGGTCCTTTACTCATTTTCAAATAGTTAGGGTGTCAAAAATAGTAAAATTGATTTATTTTTTCACTATTTTTTAGTTAGACAATTATTAAAATTATGTTTATTTTTTTCCGTATCCTAAAATTTTTAACACATCTTCAGAAGTTTGTTGTTCTGAAAAAACTTCTGTAGCTAAAATACCATTTTCGTCTCTATCTATCAGAATGTGTTTAGGTTGCGGAATTAGGCAGTGATGCAAACCTCCATAACCACCTATTGTTTCTTGATAAGCTCCTGTATTAAAGAAACCAATATAAAGTGGTTTTTCTTTATTGTATTTTGGCAAATAAATGGCGTTCATATTTTGCTCAGAGTTGTAATAGTCATCACTATCACAAGTCATTCCTCCGAGTAAAACTCTTTCGTAAGTGTCATTCCAACGGTTGATGGCTAACATTATAAAACGCTTATTAATCGCCCATGTATCTGGTAAAGTTGTGATAAATGAAGAGTCAATCATGTTCCATTTTTCTCTATCATTTTGTTGTTTCTGATACAATACTTGATAAATGGCACCTCCACTTTCTCCAACAGTAAAGGAACCAAATTCTGTAAAAATATTTGGAACATCTACTTCTGCTTCTTCGCAAGCAATTTTAATTTGATTGATAATTTCATCAATCATGTATTGATAATCGTATTCGAAAGTCAATGAATTTTTGATTGGGAAACCACCGCCAATGTTCAATCCATCTAAAGTTGGGCATTCTTTTTTAAGAGCTACATATACTTTAATACACTTTACTAGTTCATTCCAGTAATAAGCATTATCGTTAATCCCAGTATTAATAAAAAAGTGCAACATTTTAAGTTCCAATTTTTTATTCTCTTTAATCTCTTTCTTGTAGAAAGGAACTATGTTTTTATAACCAATCCCTAATCTAGAGGTATAGAATTCAAATTTAGGCTCTTCCTCGGCTGCTATACGAATTCCTATTTTGAACTTGTTTTTTATTTGTGATTGCAACAAATCCAATTCTTCGTAATTATCGATAATTGGAATGGTATTTTTATGACCATTATTAATTAATCGAGCAATATTTTCTACGTATTGATCTCTTTTGAAACCATTACAAATTACATAAGTACTTTTGTTGATTTTACCATTTTCTAGCAAATTTTCAACGATATTGATATCGAATGCAGAGGATGTTTCTATGTGGATATTGTTCTTAAAAGCTTCATTCATTATGTATTCAAAATGAGAACTTTTTGTGCAATAACAGTAGTAATATTTTGCCTCATATTTGTTTTTTTCCATTGACTTACGAAACCAGCTTTTGGCTTTGTTGATGTTGTTGGAAATTTGAGGTAAATAGGTGAATTTTAATGGCGTACCATATTTTTCTACTAATTTCATCAAATCAATATTGTGAAATTGTAGATTGTCCTTATTTAATTTAAATTCTTCCTGAGGGAAATAGTACGTTTGATTGATTAAGTCGGAATATTTTGTATTCATTAGTTTTGAATATTTATAGAAATTAATTAAGCATTTAAACTAAATCAATTGCTGTTCAAACTCTAATGTTAGCGTACCTAATCTGTAGTTTTTCGTTTTCTGTTTTTATGTATTGAAAAGGATCAAAATTAAAGCAACCAATCATAGTATAAAAACGGTGGAAAGATTTAATTAAAAATCGTTCTTGTTTGTTTTTATCCCCTTTGTTGTTGCTATTTTTTTGATTTTTTTTCATCGATGCAAATGTAAAAAATAATATATACGCAATGCAATGCTTTTTATTAAAAAAAAGATTAAGATTTGTAATCTTCGAAGGCTTCAAGAATCAATTCGTTTTCA
Source organism: Flavobacterium sp. RSSB_23 (assembly GCF_051547145.1). Taxonomy (NCBI): domain Bacteria; kingdom Pseudomonadati; phylum Bacteroidota; class Flavobacteriia; order Flavobacteriales; family Flavobacteriaceae; genus Flavobacterium; species Flavobacterium sp. RSSB_23. The sequence continues at coordinate 184,346 of NZ_JBPTTO010000003.1, forward strand.
ACCAATTGATTTATTTTTATAGCTCCGATACCTTCAATTAAGGCGAATTGAATGGTTCCGTATTCATTTTTCTTGTCGTGAATCAATAATTCTAAGATTGGATCAAGATCATTTTCTTCAAAAACAATTTTATCGTAGATACTATTTATCGTTTGTTTTATTTGTTGGTATTCGGCTGTTGAAATTAGCCCTTTTTTCAATGAAATAAAACTTTCTAAAATCATTCCTATCGCGATAGCTTCCCCGTGCAGTAAAGTCGTTTTGTCTTTGCTTTCAAGGAAATAACTTTCTATGGCGTGCCCCAAAGTATGACCGAAATTTAAAGCTTTACGAATGCCTTTTTCAGTAGGGTCTTGCATTACAATCTCGTTTTTGATAGCTACAGAACGATGAATAAGTGCGTCAAAATCAGCAAAATCAATAGAAGTTAGGTCTAAAAACTTTTCCCAATACTCTTTATCATAAATCAATCCGTGCTTTAGCATTTCGGCGAGACCTGAACGCATTTCGCTTTGAGAAAGAGTTTCAAGATAAGCGGTGTCGATTAATACCATTTTTGGTACATTAATTACACCTATTTGATTTTTTAGATTACCTAAATCTACACCGTTTTTTCCGCCCACAGAAGCGTCTACCATAGATAAAAGCGTTGTTGGAACATGAATAAAGTCAACACCTCGCTTGAAAGTTGAAGCAACAAAACCGCCCAAATCAGTCACTACGCCACCACCAACATTAATTACTAACGATTTTCTATCAGCACCTAATTCCGTCAATACATTCCAAATTTCAATACACGTTTCTATGTTTTTATTGATCTCTCCCGCTTCAAATTCAACGATTTCTATTGTCAAATCAGTTTCTAGATAAGGTAAAAACTTTGGCAAACAGCTATCGGTAGTATTGCTATCAACGATGATAAAAAGATTAGAATATTTGTTTTCTTTCAAAAAAAGATTCAAATGTTCATAGGCGTTTTCATTAAAATAAATAGGGTAGTTGTTGGCTGTAATAGTTTGCATAATTTCCAAATTATTTGAGTCGCAAAATAAGGCAATTTTTAGTTAATAGAATTCAAAACTCTAGCTATATTTGCATTAAAATTTAACAAATAATGAAAAATATATTCAATAATACACAAGTTGCCTTTGCTTTAAAAAGTGATACAGAACTAGATAGAGCTTATTTTTTGTTTAAAATGATTGCTAGTGAACCCTTGGTTAGAATTGGTACAGCGGTTACAAATTTTGCTATTAAAGCTAATTTACCAGTAGAAAGCTTGATTAGAGCTACTGTTTTTGATCATTTTTGTGGTGGTGTTAATGAAAACGATTGTTTGACGGTTGTTGATAAAATGTATACCAAAGGAGTTTCTTCTGTTTTGGATTATTCTGTTGAAGGAAAAGAAGAAGAGGAGCAATTTGATGCTGCTTTAAAAATGACTTTAAAGACTATTGAATTTGCTAAGGAAAGACTGGCGATTCCTTTTGCTGTGTTTAAACCTACTGGTTTAGGGCGATTGGCTTTGTATGAAAAATTAGGTCAGAAAAAGCCTTTGACAGATGAAGAAACTATAGAATGGAATAAAGTTGTTGAACGATTTGATGCTGTTTGTAAAGAAGCTTACATTAAAGATGTCGCTTTACTTATTGATGCTGAAGAAAGCTGGATGCAAGATGTAGCAGATGATTTGGTTACCGATATGATGCGTAAATACAACAAAGAAAAAGCGATTATTTTCAATACATTACAAATGTACCGCTGGGATCGTTTGGATTATTTGAAGAAAATACACGAAGAAGCTAAACGCGATCAGTTTTTTATTGGAATGAAATTGGTTCGTGGTGCTTATATGGAAAAAGAAAATCTTCGTGCTCAAGAAATGAATTATCCAACGCCTATTTGTGCGTCAAAAGAAGCATCTGATGAGAATTATGATGCGGCGGTGACCTATATGATGGAGCATTTAGATAGTATGTCGATTTTTGCAGGAACTCATAACGAATTGAGTACTTATAAATTGATGGAATTGATGGAGAAAAAGGGTATCAAAAGCAATGATAACCGAATCTGGTTTGGTCAATTGTATGGAATGAGCGATAACATCAGTTACAATCTTGCCGAAAATGGATTTAATGTTGCTAAATATTTACCTTTTGGTCCAGTTAAAGACGTGATGCCGTACTTAATTAGACGTGCAGAAGAAAATACATCTGTGGCTGGACAAACCAGTCGTGAATTATCGATGATAAAAGCAGAGCGTAAAAGAAGAAAAGAAAAATAATTCATTCAAAACAAGAAGTGGTGCAAACCACTTTTTTTGTAGTTCGCATTGCAATGATGGTTATAATGGAGGCTAATTTTTTTTAAAAAGGAAATATCTTATATTTGGCACTCCAAAAATGCTTTTGATACTTACCTATTAAAAGAAAAGATTTTATAGTTCTTGAAAATAATTAATCTTTTGAAAGTGAAATCAGCTTTTTCTGAAATTAAGAAGAAATTGAGTGAACCATTTTCGAAAAACAAATATTGACTAAAAATGAAATTACTAGAAGGAAAAGTTGCCATAATTACTGGTGCAAGTCGTGGAATTGGAAAAGGAATAGCTGAAGTTTTTGCAAAAAACGGTGCTAATGTTGCTTTTACATATAGTTCATCTGTTGCCTCTGCAGAAGCTTTAGAGAATGAATTGAACGCAATGGGAATCAAAGCAAAAGGCTATCAGTCTAATGCAGCTGATTTTGAAGAAGCACAAAAATTTGTTGATGCTGTTTTGGCTGATTTTGGAACAGTTGACATTTTGATTAACAACGCTGGAATCACAAAAGACAACTTGTTAATGCGTATGTCTGAAGCTGATTTTGATTTAGTTATCGATGTGAATTTGAAGTCGGTTTTCAATATGACAAAAGCGATTCAAAAAACATTCTTAAAACAACGTTCAGGTTCTATCATCAATATTAGTTCTGTTGTTGGTGTTTCTGGTAATGCTGGTCAAGCCAATTATGCTGCGTCTAAAGCAGGTGCAATAGGATTTACTAAGTCTGTAGCATTGGAGTTAGGGTCGAGAAACATTCGTTGTAATGCTATTGCTCCAGGTTTTATCGAAACTGAAATGACTGCAAAATTAAGTGAAGATGTAGTAAAAGGTTGGAGAGAAGGTATTCCATTGAAACGCGGAGGTTCTACTGAGGATGTTGCTAATGCTTGCTTGTTCTTAGCTTCAGATATGAGTGCTTACATTACAGGTCAAGTATTGAACGTTTGTGGTGGAATGCTTACCTAAAAAAAGTATTCAGTATTCAGATTTTAGTATTCAGTATTGAATCTGAAAACAACTCAGAATATTGATAGAATATGTTACAATTATAATTAAAATATGACAACAAACACCCTTCTATTACTGATTCTTTCAATAGTTATAGCTGCTGTTTTGTCGTATTTTCAATACCTATATAAAGCCAAAAGTCAATCTAAAGTGTATTGGCTTTTGGCTTTTTTGCGTTTTGCTTCGATTTTTGGTCTTCTATTGTTATTGATAAATCCTATCATAAGTAGAACAGAATTAGAAATTATCAAAACACCATTGCCTATCGTTGTCGATAATTCTAGTTCAATTTCTTTTTTAAAAGCTAATGCACAAGCCGAAAAAGTGTATGAAGCATTGGTTTCTAATAAAGAGTTACAAAATAAATTTGAAGTACAACCCTTTTTGTTTGATGCGACGTTGCAACCATCAGATACCTTTAATTTTAAAGGAAAACAAACACAGTTGGATGTTGTTGCCAAAGATTTGAAGAATTTGAATAAAAATCTTCGTTACCCTACAGTGTTGCTCACAGATGGAAACCAAACTTCTGGAGATGACTATGTTTATAGTTTTGATTCAGAAAATAGTGTTTTTCCAGTAGTTCTGGGGGATACCACTGCTGTTTTTGATTTAAAAATCAGCCAGTTGAATGTTAATAAATATGCATTTTACAAGAATAAATTCCCAGTAGAAGTTTTTGTTCAATATTCTGGAAAGCGTTTGAGTACGGCTAACTTTTCAATTTCAGAAGGAAAAAACACGATTTTAAAACAAGCGGTAAGTTTTACTGCTGGACAAAGAACCGCGACAGTTACCGTTTTTTTACCTGCTGATAAAATTGGCTTGCATTTATTCAAAGCCAATATTACTGCTGGTGTAAAAGAAAAAAATAATTACAATAACACCAAGAATTTTGCTGTTGAAGTATTGGACCAAAAAACAACTGTTGGATTGGTTTCGGCAATTAATCATCCTGATTTAAGTGCTTTTAAACGCGCTATTGAAACTAATGCACAACGTAAAGTAAGTATTATTAAGCCTCAAGAAATCAAATCATTGTCGGATTATAATGTTTTGATTTTATACCAACCCAATGCAAGTTTCAAATCTATTTTTGATGGTGCTAAAGCCGCTGGTATTAATACGTTAGTTGTTACAGGAATGACTACAGATTTTAATTTTCTGAATCAACAACAAAATGATTTGGATTTTAAAGTAACCAATCAAAAAGAAGATTTCTTACCGTCATTCAATACAAAATTCAATTTGTTTGCGTTGGAAAATATAGGTTTTGAAAGTTTTCCTCCCTTAGCACATCCTTTTGGTACCATTAACGCTAAAGAGAATGTTACGGTTTTACTTTCTTCCAAAATACGAAGTATAGATACAGGTTTACCTTTGTTAGCATTTACTGAAACAGGCGGAAAACGAGCTGCGTATTTGTTAGGAGAAAATAGCTGGAAATGGCGATTACAATCCCACGTGGACCAGCAATCATTTGAAAAATATGATGTTTTTATCGATAAAACCATTCAGTTTTTAGCTTCTAATAGTTCAAAAAAATCTTTGGTCGTTACTCACGAAAACTTTTATAATTCAGGAGAAGCAATTGCTATTACCGCTCAGTTTTTTAATAAAAATTATGAGTTTGATGACAATGCGCGACTAACTATTTCTGTTACAAACGTAAAAAATAAGCAAACCAAAAATTATGATTTACTTAAAGGAACCAATTCTTATCAAGTCAATTTAGATGGACTTTCCGCTGGAAGTTATACCTTTACTGTAAAAGAATTGAATACCAAAACCAGTTATTCAGGACGTTTTGAAATTCTAGATTTTGATATCGAAAAACAATTTGTTGCGCCTGATTATACCAAATTATCCCAATTAGCCGAGCAAACGAAAGGAAAAGTATTTCTTCCTTCGCAAATCGAACAATTGATACAACAATTGCTTGCAGATGAATCGTACAAAGCGATTGAAAAAGAGAATGCCATCAAATCACCTTTGATTGATTGGATTTGGCTTTTAATTTTGATTGCAATTTGTTTGTCAACAGAATGGTTTGTGCGTAAATATCACGGGCTATTATAGTTTTAAATGGACTTTTTTAAATGTAACAAATGGATTTTAGGCTAAAAGTATTTTATACCGTAGCAATTCGACTTAATTTTACTAAGGCGGCTGCGGAATTATATATCAGTCAGCCAGCCGTTTCAAAGCACATTCAAGAACTAGAAGAAACCTACAAAACGAAGCTTTTTGAACGAAATGGTTCTAAAATTGCCTTAACACCAGCGGGTCATCTTTTGTTGCAACATACCAAATCTATTTTTGATATTTATCGTGAGATTGAGTTTGATATGAGCTCTTTTGTGACCAAACGCCAGGGATTATTGAGACTTGGAGCAAGCACAACACTTTCGCAATATGTTATTTCTCCAATTTTAGCGCAATTTCACAAAAAAGAAAAAGGAATAAGTATTCATTTAATTAATGGCAATACAGAGCAAATTGAAAATGCATTACTCAACAAGGAAATTGAAGTTGGAGTAGTAGAAGGGCAGTCTAAAAATCAATCGATTAAATATGTCCCCTTTTTGAAAGATGAATTGGTATTGGTTTGTAGAGCCAATCATCCTTTGGCACAAACTAATGAAATCACTATTGCGGCCTTAAAAACACTCCGTTTGATAACTCGAGAAAGAGGTTCTGGAACACTTGAAGTTATTGAATACGCCCTAAAACAACGTAATGTCAAATTATCCGATTTGCAAATCGAGATGCAATTAGGTAGTACAGAAAGTATTAAGTCTTATTTATTGCATTCGGATTGTTTTGCTTTTATATCGATTCATGCTGTTGCTAAAGAATTGAAAAACAAAGAATTAATTGTTATGGATGTAGAAGATTTAATTATCGAACGATTTTTCTATAGCATCACTTTAGTTGGGAAATCAGATACTTTATCGGAATTGTTCATTCGGAATATTTCGAACTATTATAACTTGTCGTTATAGTCAATTGTATTTTGGTATTGGCTTTTTAAATGCTTTCGTCAGACCTTTGTAAAGTAATTTTAAACTACTTTACGATGGATACTACATCAAAACATAATGCCGTTTCACCCACACACTTTTTGAATCTTTCTAGAACGAATCAACAAATTCTTTTTGTTCTTCTCTTAATAGTTTGTCTTACTTTTTCTGTATCACCACCCATTGCATTACTTCTGGGGTTAATAATAGCGAATCTTTCAGGGCATCCTTTTTTGCATTTAAATCACAAAGCGACTTCAGTTTTATTGCAATTATCCGTTATCGGACTAGGTTTCGGAATGAACTTACACAGTGCTATAGCAGCTGGAAAAGAAGGATTAGTTTTTACTATTGTTTCTATTTTTTCTACTTTATTTCTAGGGATTCTTTTAGGTAAATGGCTAGGAATTGACAAAAAAATAGCACATTTAATTTCTTGTGGTACAGCAATCTGCGGAGGAAGCGCCATCGCAGCCATAGCACCAGTAGTGGAATCTAAAGAAAATCAGACTTCAGTAGCTCTGGGAGTTATTTTTATTTTAAACTCTGTGGCTTTGTTTTTGTTCCCTGTCATTGGACATTGGTTACAATTGTCGCAAAACGAATTTGGATTGTGGTGTGCTATTGCAATACACGATACGAGTTCTGTTGTTGGCGCTGCTAATAAATTTGGTGCAGAAGCACTTCAAGTCGCAACTACAGTAAAATTAGCTAGAGCTTTGTGGATAATTCCAATAGCCATTGGTTCTTCTTATTTGTTCAAAAATGGCAAAAAGAAAGTAACCATTCCTTATTTTATCTTTTTATTTATCTTGGCTTTGGTGGTAAATACTTATGTTCCAGCCGTTGCTACAGTAGCTCCATTTTTGGTATCGGTATCAAAAGTTGGTTTAACTATAACTCTTTTTTTAATAGGAGCGGGGCTTAACTTTACAAGTTTAAAGCAAGTTGGAATCAAACCTTTATTGCAAGGGATTCTATTGTGGGGTTTTATCGCTGGATTGGCTTTGCTGGTAATTATGAATTATGCTCATTAATGTTTTTATTCCATTCATAACGTTCCAAATATGAATTTTTCTTTCGATTGAGGTAATAAATTTTTAATCGAAAATAGTCGTAAAACAAAGCGATGAACAAAAATAAGCATCCCAAGAAAAGGGTTTTTAATGCTATGATTTGGTATAACAAGCCACCCACAAAACAGCCCAAGAAAAACAAAGTGATAATCGATAATCTCAGAAAAATGTTTCTTTTTAGTTTTTTCTTTTCTTCAATTTGGGTGTAAAAAAACAATTGTGACAATTCTATACCCAAATCTGTAAACAAACCCGTTAGATGTGTTGTTCTTACGGTTGATTGCGAAATTCGAGTCACTAAGGCATTTTGAAGTCCCATGGCAAAAAGCAACGTAAAAGCAATTATTTTCCCCTGAAGGTTTGTCGCATCAGCAGAAGCTCCGAATAATCCAATAATGAATAATAAAACAATTTCTATCGATAACGGAATGACGTGCGAGAATTCGGGTTTCGTCTTAGTCATTAATTCTACAATAAAATTTGAAGTAAAAGCTCCTAGTAGAAAGAAAAGAATGAATACAAAAAAAGCAAATGCTGCCAAGTATTGATGTTCCATTATTTGCTCGGAAAAGTAGGCGAAATGTCCTGTAACATTTGTGGTGAGTACTTGAATCTCGAGTACTCCAGTTACATTTACAACTCCAGCCACAAAAGATAGTAGGGTTGCTAGTCGTAAATTATGACTGAATGTTCTACTTTTTCCTTGGTGGCGAAACATAGTTTGGTTTTTATCAAATTTACAATAAACCCTTCAGAAATCATTCTTTTTGATATTGCTTATTTTTTAATATTTCTGAGCAAGTTTGATAGTAAGCAATGGTTTCATTAATGAGTTTTTGGTTTGGATTTTTTAATATAATTTCGTCATAATGCGATTCATAAACCTTCGGAACATTTGAATTCAGAATCATTTTTAAATCGAATTGCTTTACTTTTTGTTTAGGAGACAAAATAGTTAATACTTGCTCTTTAATTAGACCTAAATCCTGATAAGTAGCTATGAAAGCTCTTGGTTGATAGTTAGGTTGTAGTACGTTTTGTCCATAAAATTTACTTTGGTAGTTAAAATGCAATACACCAAAAAGAGTTGGCATAATGTCAATTTGAGACATTAGTTGGGTGTATTTTACAGCTTTTGGTTTACTCGGATTGTAGATAAAAGCTGGAATTCGGTATTTATCTAATGGCAATTCAATTTTTCCAGCGCTTGAAGCACAATGGTCGGATACAATTACAAAAATGGTGTTGGTAAACCAAGGCTGTTTTTTTGCCATTGCAAAAAATTGTCGCAAGGCATAATCCGTATATTTTACGCCGCCTTCACGAGATTTAGCATCTCCTGGAATATCAATTTTGTTATTCGGATAGGTAAAAGGCCTGTGATTACTAACAGTCATCCAATGTGAAAAGAAGGGTTTTCCTGTTTTTGCATCAGCATTCATAGTTTGAATCGCTTTTTTTGCCATATCTTCATCGCAAACGCCCCACACATTGGCGAAGCTAATTTCACTTTGAGTAAATGTTTTTTTATCAATAATGTTATAACCATTTCCTCCAAAAAAAGATTCCATATTATCAAAGAAAGCATCTCCACCATACAAATAATTTACTTTGTATCCTTTCTTTTTAAAAATAGAAGCTGTAGTAAACTTGTTTTTATTGTCTTTTCTTTTTACCACACTTTCACCAGCTGTTGGTGGCAAACAAAGTGTCAAAGCCTCTAAGCCTCTTACGGTTCTATTTCCCACAGCATATAAATTGGTAAATTCTAAACTTTTGTCAGCCAAGCTATCCAAGAATGGGGTGATATTCTTTTCATTGCCATATCTTTTCATAAAATCAGCGCTTAAGCTTTCAATAGTAATAAGCACCACATTTTTTTTAATTTCTAAACTGTCAGAAGTAATAGTTCTCTGAGTAGTTGTTCCTTTAATTCCTGGTAGTAAATCGTGTAACAGGGCGTATGCTTCGTTATTTGGCAATGTTTTATAAAACTTGAAATAATCCAATTCGCTATTCATAAATGCCAAATAGAACTTATAAATTCCGTTGGATTGTAATTCATTGGTGAAAATATTGGTCGAATTTTCTTTTTTTGCTAAAGTAGGAATTGCCCAAAACGAAAGCGCAAACAAGCTCAAGAAAACCAAAGACAGACTTATTTTTTCTTTGAAAGTAGGAAGCTTAACCAAATAACTTTGGGTTCTTTTAACAATAAAAAAAGTTATGCCTCCAACTACTATAAATAATGCGGTAAAAATAGGAATCACAGGATAGGATTCCATAATGTTGCCAATTACTTCATTGGTGTAGATTAAATAATTGACCGCAATGAAGTTGTATTTTACTCCAAATTCGTTCCAAAAAAAGTATTCACTAATGCCGTTTTGTAAAAGCAGTAAAACATACAAAAAGATAACAAAACTAAACATCCACAAGCGCAAACGCTCACGGTATTGAGGCAGGAATAGAAATAGCCCAAATAATAAGGTTTTGATGCCAATAAAGGCAATTCCAATTTTGGGTAAACCGCCGCCATATTCATCCAAAATAGTATTTCCTAACGTCACATAACCTAGTAAAGACAGTAATACTCCAAATATAATGTATCCGTACGGCTTGTCGTATTTTGAATTGGAGAGGAAAATTAAGTAAAGCCAAAGAAATCCACTAGCGATTACGAATACAAAGACATCAGAACACAAGCCGAATCCATAAATTGTAACTATTTCAGTGAAAGTAAATGAACTTTGGGTAATAGGGTGAACTAGTAACACAGTTCTTAACACAAAACTAATACTAAGATAAAAAAGGGATAGGTAGTAAAACGGGGAAAATTTTTTTAAAAATGGCATTCTTTATTTTTTATTCAAAATTATACTTGTCTTTTTCTAATTGGTTTAAGATTCATTTAAGATTAACTTAAGATTTGCTTAAAGTAAGCTAAAATTAAGATTCCCTTAAAATAACTAATAAAGAGTTGAGTTTGACTATAAATATAATACTTTTACTTTGTAAATTTAACAAATGTTTATATGAAGAATACGATGCTACTATTATTTCTTTTTTTGACCGCAAGTGGTTTTTCTCAAAACTGGAGTACCAATTTTGATGATGCAAAAGCAGAAGCTACTAAAGAGGACAAAAATATCGTTTTGGTATTTTCTGGTTCTGATTGGTGTGCACCTTGTATGAAGTTAGATAATGTAGTTTGGAAATCAGAAGCCTTCAAACAAGAAGCAGAGAAGAATTGGGTCATTTATAAAGCCGATTTTCCTAAGAAAAAAGCGAATCAATTGGCTCCCGATTTAACCGCTGCTAATCAAAAATTAGCCGAAAAATACAATCGTGGAGGAAGCTTTCCGTTAGTAGTACTATTAGACAAAACTGGGAAAGTGTTAGGAATGACAGGTTTTAAAAATGTTCCTGCCAGTGATTATATTCAATTGATTCATTCGTTAGAGAAAAAATGAAAAAAATAATTCTTTTATTCCTTTTAACATCAGTAATCGCTTTTGGGCAAGTGACCCACAAGCGAAAATTGAATATGCTAGGAAGTCCCTTTGAAATGACGGTTGTTGCTAAGGATACAATTCAAGCCAACATCTATATTGATATGGCTGTTGCCGAAGTTAAACGTATTGAAAATCTAATTTCGGATTGGATTCCAACCACGCAAATATCTCAAGTGAGTAAAAATTCTGGCATTCAACCTGTAAAAGTTGATAAAGAAGTCTATGATTTGGTGGAACGCGCAATAAAAGTATCACAACTTACTTCTGGCGCCTTCGATATATCGTATGCTTCAATGGATAAAATTTGGAAATTCGATGGGAGTATGAAGGAAATGCCCACTCCGGAAGCGATTAAACAATCGGTGGCTAGAATTGGCTATCAAAAAATTGTTTTAGATGCCAAAGCACAGACTATTTACTTGAAGGAAAAAGGAATTAAATTGGGTTTAGGCGGTATTGGTCAAGGCTATATCGCTGATAAAATCAAAGACTTGTTGTTATCAAAAGGTTGTACTTCTGGAATTGTAAATGTTTCGGGTGATATTAATGCATGGGGCTATCAAACCACTGGCAAACCTTGGACTGTAGCGATTGTCAATCCAATGAATAAAAGTAAAGTGTTTGCCACTTTTCCACTCGAAAATAGTGCGGTAGAGACTTCAGGCAGTTATGAGAAATATGTGGTTTTTGACGGCAAGCGCTATTCTCACATCATTGACCCAAGAACGGGTTATCCAGCACAAGGTGTGGTTAGTGTTTCTGTTTTTGCCAAGCAAACAGAGATTGCAGATGCCTTAGCTACAGGAATTTTTGTTTTGGGAGTTGATGTAGGTTTGGATTTAGTCAATCAACTGAAAGGCATCGGATGCATAATTGTTGACGATAAAGGGGAAATACATACCTCTAAAAATATAGATATTAAAAAATTTAACTAATGAAAAAAATACTTTTTGCTAGTATACTGGTAGCTGCTTTACAATCTTGTACTTCTGTAAAAGAATATGAAAAAGTAGCTATAAATGACCCTGATATGAAGCTTGCTGCAAGAGCATCAGAACGCTATGAAACCACTTTTCAGGTCTACAGAGAAGCTTCTGCTGGGGCTAATGGAGGAAAAACTGGTGGCGGTTGTGGATGCAACTAAAGCCTTGAAATAATTTATTTTTAATTGAAATTTAAATAATGAAAAAAGCCCTATTCATTCTATTACTGAGTATTGTTTTCTTTGCCAATGGGCAACAGAAAGACTCTACAGCAGTTGGATTTAAGAAAAGAGTATTAGAAACTACCGAAGTTGATTTCTTGTTAAGCTACTACAAACAAGATGGGATACATTCAGCTGTTTCTGGAGGAAGTGGAACCGAAAATCTGACAGATATTACGGCTGCAATAGTGGTAGCAATGCCATTAAGCGATGATGAAGTACTTACGGCTGACATAGGTATTTCTGCTTATTCATCTGCATCATCAAGTAATATTAATCCTTTTGATAGTAATACACCAAACCCTTGGCAATCTAGTTCGGGAGCATCGCAATCAGACCAATTGACAAGTTTGGCTTTATCGTATTCAGCTAGCTCTGATGACAGAAACACGATTTGGAATGCCCACGTTTCGGCTTCAGTTGAATATGATTATTCTTCTATTGGATTTGGCGGTGGAATTACCAAAGAATTTAATGATAAAAATACTGAAGTAAGCCTTTCTGCTAGTGCGTATTTGGATACTTGGAAACCCATTTATCCGAAAGAATTGCAGGATTTCAAAAATAATGGAGATAACTTAAACGGCGGAATATTTGATTATTTTACTATCACAGGAAATACAGCCTATAATCCAAGTCAATTCGAATTTCATAAGGATAAGAAAAGAAATTCTTATTCTGTATCGTTAAGTTTGTCTCAGGTAATCAATAAAAAATTGCAAGCCTCGGTGTTTTTGGATGTGTTACAACAACAAGGTTTGCTATCTACGCCTTATCAAAGGGTGTATTTCAAAGATGTGTCGGCTTCCTTTATTAATAATTTTCAATTGGCTAATGATATTGAACGCCTACCAGATTCAAGATTCAAATTACCAATAGGAGCGAGGTTGCATTATTACATCAATGAACGCTTTGTTTTGCGAACCTATTATCGTTTCTATTCTGATAACTGGGGAATACAGTCGCATACCGCTAGTATCGAATTACCAATCAAGCTAACGGATCGCTTTACGGTTTTTCCGATGTATCGTTATTATACACAAACCGCTTCTGACTATTTTGCGCCTATCAATACGCATTTATCTTCTGATAGATATTATACTTCAGACTATGATTTATCTGCTTTTGATGCCAATCAGTATGGATTTGGAGTCAATTATACCGATATTTTTACAGGAGCAAAAATTTGGAAATTTGGCTTGAAAAATATTGATTTCAGATACAATCATTACGATAGGAGTGATGGTTTGAAAGCTGATATTGTCTCACTTGGATTCAAGTTTTTAATGCAGTAACTATGAAAATTCTTATTGTAGAAGATGAAGTTGGAATTGCAGATTTCCTCAAGCAAGGTTTGGAAGAAGAGGGCTATACCGTATTGGTGGCTTATGATGGAGAAGCTGGTTTAGCTTTGGCATTAGAGCAAAAAGTAAACGTCATTTTACTAGATTGGATGCTCCCGAAAATGAACGGAATAGATATTTGCAAGGCACTAAGAAAAGTAGATAATCAAACGCCAATTTTGTTTTTGACAGCCAAAGATACTGTACAAGAAACCATAGAAGGTTTGAAAGCTGGAGCGAATGATTACATCAAGAAACCTTTTAGTTTTGATGAATTAATTGAACGAATTAAAATTCATTTTAGAAATACGGCTTCTAATGACAAATTGGTTTTAGGCACTATCACTATTGACCCTTCTAAACATCAAGTGCTACTGAGCAATCAAGAAGTCAATCTTACGCAACGCGAATATGAATTATTAGTATATTTAGTCAAAAATAAAGGAAAAGTTTGTACTCGAAATCAAATTATTGAGGACGTTTGGGATATTCATTTTGAATATGATACAGGAGTTATTGATGTTTTTATGAATGCTATCCGAAAAAAACTCAATCTCAATAAAGAAGAAGATCTCATTAAAACTATTCGTGGCGTTGGCTATATTGCGAATGATTAATTTTTCATAAATATGTTTTCATTTTCATACAAAGACAGAATTGCCTTTAACTATATTTTGAGCACAGGGCTCTTAATTTCTGTCGTTTTCATTGTGATTTATCAAAGTATGAAATACAATGTGAACACGCACATTAATGAAGACATTCAAACCGAAATTCAAAAGCATTTAGAAGAAATTGAAATCGATCGCAATAATACCTACTTAATTCAAGTTGATCAGTGGCGTGCAAGAGAACACAATACGGTGACGGTAAATCCTGTATTCGTACAATTTTTTGACAGTAATAATCAGTTGATTGACAAGTCACCCAACTTGAAAGGACTCCAGCTTAAAATGTACAAAACCACTTTTGATAATACTTTTATCGATACTTATCTTAATAAAAAACCTATTCGTCAGATTCAAGTACCGCTTTATGACGAGCAGAAAATTATAGGTCATTTGTTTATCGCAATGTCTTTAGATGATGCACAAATGATTTTAACGAATTTGCGCAACACACTTTCAGTTTCATTTCCTTTAATACTCATTCTACTATTTCTTATTGCACGGTTAATTGCTGGTCGAAGTATAAAACCCGTTACTGCTATTACAGAAACTTCAAGTAATATTACAAAAGACAACCTAAAAGGGCGCATCGTTTTACCTCAAAACAAAGATGAACTCTATACCCTTTCGAAAACTATCAATGATTTGCTAGATCGAATAGAAAATGCTGTAGAGCGCGAAAAACAATTCACCTCAGATGCTTCCCACGAATTAAGAACGCCACTGACCGTTTTGAAAGGTACTTTGGAGGTTTTGATACGAAAACCAAGAACACAAGCAGAGTACGAAGAAAAAATTGCATACAGTATCAAAGAAGTCAATCGTGTAAATAACTTGGTTGATCAATTATTGCTATTGGCGCGTTTCGAAAACCAAAAACAACGATTAAAAATTGAGAAGGTTTATTTGAACGCGCTTATTTTGGACACATTAACTTTGTATTCAGAAAAAATAAAATCAAAGAGAATAATGGTTAATAGCCAGTTTACTTCAGATTTTTATATCGAGTCGGATCATTACTTAGTAGCCATTGTTATTGGCAATATTATTAGTAATGCTATCAAGTATTCTGGAGAAAATACGGTAATCACAATCGCATTAAATAAAGATGAAAATGGTACTCATTGTATTATTACAGACCAAGGAATAGGTATAGTCAAAGCCGATTTAGATAAAATTTACCACCCTTTTTATCGTTCTGATGCCACTAATCATCCTACTATAAAAGGTTCTGGGTTAGGGCTTTCTATAGTGAAACGAATTGCAGAATTACTCCCTATGGATATCGAAATTTTTAGTGAAACGGGCAAAGGAACTAAAGTAGTCTTAAGTTTTCATTAATCTCTTTTTAAGCCGTTCTTAAGATATTTCATATATTTACCACTTACTTTTGTACCAAAGCTTGACGCTGTAACCATTTGAAAGTAGTTGTATATGTCTGTCAAAAAAATAACGACCCTTTTATTTCTATTTGTTTTTGTGTATTCCAACACAGAAATAGGGCAGTTATTCAAAATACCCAATTTGATTCAGCATTATTTAGAACATCAAAATCACAACCAAGAACAAGCCTTTTCATTTATAGATTTTACCATCAGTCACTACAATAATTTAAACAAACACACCGATACTGATGGTCACGATAAGCACGAAAACTTGCCTTTCAAAAGTCAAACCATAAATCTCGACACGGTTGTCTTGGCTTTTGAGGAACCTCAATCTATTTTTACTTTAAAAAACCCTATACGAGTAGTTGTAAATCAATCACTTCCGATTTACAAAGAATGGTATATTTCTAATGTATTTAGTGCTATTTGGCAACCACCTAAACTAGTTTAAAAGTTATTTTGTTACTAATCATATTTTTGATAAGTACTATTTTGTGAGTTATTGGTTTTCTAATGATTCTAACGTATAATTTTTAATTTACTAGTATGCTGAATAAAATCATAGCATTTTCTATCAACAACAAACTCATTGTATTATTGTTTACTTTGAGCGTGTTTGGTTTCGGATTGTTTTCTGTATTCCAAATTTCTATTGGCGCGGTTCCTGATGTTACCAACAATCAAGTACAAGTGATTACCACTTCACGAAATCTTTCGACTCAAGATATTGAGCAATTTATTACGTATCCTGTCGAGATTGAAATGGCTAATTTGCCAGGCGTAAAAGAAATTCGTTCCATTTCAAAATTCGGATTATCGGTCGTAACGATTGTTTTTGATGACGATTTGGGAACCTATTTGCCTCGTCAATTAATTGCCGAAAAAATAAAAGCGGCTTCCGAAAAAATCCCCGAAGGTTTTGGTACACCCGAAATGGGACCAATTACCACTGGATTGGGAGAAATTTATCAGTACACTTTGGAGGTAAAACCACAATTTAAAAACAACTATTCCATAACCGATTTAAGAACGATTCAGGATTGGATTGTGAAAAGACAATTGTCTGGAATCAATGGGGTGGTCGAAATCAACACTTGGGGTGGTTATTTAAAGCAATACGAAATCAGTATTCGTCCTTCGGAATTAAAGGCGATGAATTGTAGCTTGACTGAAATTTTTACCGCTTTAGAGAAGAATAACAGCATTGCTGGTGGGGCTTATATTGAAAAGACGAATCAGAGTTATTTCATTCGTGGCGAAGGAAAAGTCAATAGCATTCAGGATATTGAAAACATTGTGGTTAAAAACACCAATGGTCTTCCCGTTTTGATTAAAAATATTGCCAAAGTACAATTTGGCCACGCCAATCGTTTTGGAGCGATTACTGGAAATGGAGAAGGAGAGAAGGTACTCGGACAAGTGATGATGCTCAAAGGAGCCAACTCAAAACAAGTCATTAGTGATGTCAAAGATAGAGTAGCCGAAATCCAAAAATCACTGCCAGAAGGCGTGTATATCAATGGTTTTTTAGAACGAAGTGAACTCGTTGGAAAAACCACCTTTACGGTAGCCGAGAATTTAATTTTAGGTTGTTTGATAGTAATTTTTGTGGTGGTTTTATTGCTAGGAAATTGGCGTTCTGGATTGGTCGTGGCTTCTGTGATTCCGTTGTGTTTGTTGTTTGCCATTTCGTTTATGAACATTTTCGGAATCGATGCCAATTTGATGAGCTTGGGTGCCATTGATTTTGGAATTATTATCGATGGAGCGGTAATTATAGTAGAATTTATTGCCTTTCAAATCGCCCAAAATTCCGCACATTTGGCAGGATTAAACAAAGAAAATCGCCAAATAGAAATTGACCAAATCACCTATAAAAGCGCTTCTAAAATGATGAATTCTGCCATTTTTGGTCAGTTAATCATTCTGATTGTTTTCATTCCGATTTTGTCTTTGTCAAGTATCGAAGGAAAAATGTTCAAACCAATGGCTATGACGTTTAGCTTTGCTTTACTTGGTGCGATGATTTTCTGTTTTACTTATGTTCCTGTTGTGGCTTCGATGTTTTTAAAACCAACAAGAGAAAATCCAAACTCAATTTCAGAGAAGCTCATTCGTAAATTAAATTCTTGGTATCTGCCTTCCATTACTTGGGCTTTGGGAAATACCAAAAAAGTATTGTACGGAGCCCTAGCGTTATTGGTGTTTTCGGGAGTTTTATTTAGTACTATGGGAGGCGAATTTATTCCCACTTTAGACGAAGGAGATTTTGTGATTCAGCCCGTACTAAAAACAGGAACTTCTTTGACCAAAACCATCGAAACCACTACTAAAATGGAGAAAATTATTTTGAAAAATTTCCCTGAAGTAGAGCAAGTCGTATCTAGAATTGGTGCTGCAGAAGTCCCTACCGACCCAATGTCGATGGAGGAAAGTGATATTATTGTGAAACTAAAACCTAAATCAGAATGGGTTTCTGCCACTTCCAAAGATGAATTGGCCGATAAAATCAAAGAAGCCTTAAACGCCCAAATTCCGAATATGGAAATCGAGTTTACACAGCCTATTGAAATGCGTTTTAATGAGTTGATTTCTGGAACACGTTCTGATGTGGCGATTAAGATTTTCGGAACCGATTTGGATGTTTTGGCCAGAAAAGCGCACGAAATAGAACGCGCCATCAAAAAAGTACCTGGTGCTTCTGATGTTATTATTGAAAAAACAGAAGGTTTGCCTCAAATGTATGTACAATACGACCGCTCCAAAATTGCACGCTACGGTTTGAATATTGAAGATTTGAACGATGCCATCGCGCTGAGCTTTGCTGGAAAAGTAGTGGGAAATGTTTTTGAAGGCGAAAAACGATTCGATATGGTGATTCGTTTAGACCAAAGCAACAGAAAAAGTATTGAGGACTTGAAAAACTTATATGTTACGGTTCCTAATGGCGTTCAAATCCCGTTGAATGAGTTGGCTACCATTGAATATGCTGAAGGTCCAGCCAAAATATCACGTGACAATACCAATCGACGTATTGTAGTTGGAATTAATGTTCGAAATCGAGATTTACAAAGTGTGGTGACCGATATTCAAAAAATTGTAGACACACAAATCAAATTACCAGCAGGTTATTATGTGAAATACGGCGGACAATTCGAAAATTTAGAAAGTGCCAAAGCCCGATTACTTATTGCTGTTCCTATCGCTTTATTGTTGATATTTATACTGTTGCATTTTGCTTTTGGTTCTATGAAAGAAGCTTTGATGGTGTATTCGGCGATTCCGTTATCGGCAGTGGGAGGAATTTTGTTGTTGTGGATTCGTGATTTGCCTTTCAGTATTTCGGCAGGGGTTGGTTTTATTGCCCTTTTTGGTATTGCAGTATTGAACGGAATCGTGCTTATTGAACATTTTAAAGAACTAAAACATCAAGGAATGACCGATATGAATGCCTTAATTTTGAAAGGAACTACCGACCGTTTGCGTCCAGTGCTATTGACAGCCGCCGCCGCCGCTTTAGGTTTTTTACCAATGGCGATTTCGTCCTCAGCAGGAGCAGAGGTGCAACGTCCTTTGGCAACGGTAGTAATTGGCGGGCTTTTTACAGCTACGGTATTGACCTTGATTGTATTGCCAATTCTTTTTAAAGTTTTTGATTCAAAAGAATTCAAAAGACCCAAATTGAAAAAAGGCAAAAAGCACCTTACTGCTATTTTGTTTTTGTTAGCCAGTAGTTTTGGATTTGCTCAAAACACCAATATGTCACGAGAAGCGGTAATTGCCAAAGCTCTTGAAAACAACAAAGGCATTAAAGCGGCAGCATTGCAAGTCAATAAAATGCAAGAAAACATTAAAAGCAGTTTTACCTTCGAAAAAACCAATGTGTATTATTCGTATGACCAAAACAATTTGGCCTTGAATAATCTACCGTTGAAAGTTTTCGGAGTGCAACAACGCTTTTTGTTTCCTACCGTTTATGGAGTGCAAAAGAAAGCGAATACCTCAGAATTTGAGAAAGAGAAGGCCAATTATGAACTTCAAAAAAACAAACTTTCACTGCAAGTAGCCAAAACCTATGAGCAAATCGTGTATTGGCAACATCAGGAACGCTTGTATTCTTATTTAGATAGTTTGTACCAAAATTTCTCTAAAGCCAGCGACCGTCGTTTTGAATTGGGTGAAACTAATTATTTAGAAAAAATTACAGCACAATCGAAATACAGACAAATTAAAACCAAGCTGTCGCAAATTAACTTTGAGAAAAAAGCACAGTACGAATCCTTGCAAGCTTTGGTACAATCCGACGAAAAAATAAGCATTCTTGAGAAAGAATTAGTACCAATGGCTACTTTGGATACTACCTTAAATAAAGCTATTCATGTTGCTTATTTAGAGAGTATTAGTAAAATGTATAAATCTCAGATTAGCTTACAAAAACAACATTGGTTACCCGATTTGAATTTGGAATATTTTCAAGGACGAAATAACGGTCTGTCACAATCTTTGTATGGTTTTCAAGTGGGTATTGCGGTTCCTATTTTGTTTTCAGGAAATGTATCCAAAACCAAAGTAGCACAATTAGAATCGCAAAGTTGGGAAGAGCAAAAGCTTAATCAAGAACAAAAAATGACGCAATTTATTCGTCAACAGCAAAATGAAATTGCCAAGTACCAAGAAAGCATCAATTATTACAATGCTACTGGGAAAAAATTATCTGAGGAAATCATCAAAGTGGCGAATAGCAGCTATAAAAATGGAGAAATTGACTTTTTTCAATACATTCAAAGTTTAGAAAATGCTGTGGCGATAAAAATAGAATATGTAGAAGCTGTGCTGCAATTCAACAGCAATCAATTAGAATTACACTACCTTAATTTTTAGTTTAGATTATGAAAAAACAACTGTATATATTAGTGCTTACACTGCTTTTTATAGGCTGTAAAAAAGAAGAAACTACACCAGCAACAACAGAAGACGATGGTTTGGTTAGAGTTACTCAGGCACAATTTCAATCCGCAGGAATGGTGATTAGCACCCCTGTAATGAAAGATTTTGACGAAACCATAAAAGTATCTGGCAAGATTGATGTTCCGCCTCAAAATAGAGCAAAAGTTACCACTTTCATAGGGGGTTATGTAAAAAGCACTCAACTTTTGGTGGGAGACCGAGTTCGTAAAGGACAAGCTTTATTAACCCTTGAAAACACAGCTTTTATTGATATTCAGAAAGAATATTTAGAAGTAGCCGAGCAGCTAAAGTATCTCAAATCTGAGTTTGTTCGACAAAAAACCTTGTATGACGAAAAAATAACCTCACAAAAGAATTATTTCAAGGCGGAAAGTGAGTACAAAAGAGCGATGGCAACCTATCAGAGTTTGAAACAAAAACTAATTTTGCTGCACATTAGCCCTGTTCAGGTGGAGAAAGGCAAATTTACCTCGGTAATAACTATTTACGCTCCTATTTCTGGTGATATTGTGATTATGAATGCTAATGTAGGAATGCTGATGAATCCTGAAGATGTGATTTTGGAAATTGTAGATACAGACCATTTGCATTTAGAATTAGCTGTATTTGAAAAAGATATTTTGAAAGTAACTAAAGGCCAAAAAATCAAATTTACCGTTCCCGAAGCGACTAAGGAAGTGTTCAATGCAGAAGTGCATTTGGTAGGAAAATCAATTGAAGGAAATGACAGAACCATCAATGTTCACGGGCATTTAGAAGACGAATCCAAGCAAAGATTACTTACGGGTATGTTTGTAGAAGCAGCCATTATTTTTGATACTAAAAAAGGATTAGCGGTACCTACAGAAGCTATTATTAAAGAAAACAACAAGTATTACGTTTTTACTTTGGTAACCAATAAAAATGGGTATGCCTTCAAGAAATTAGCCGTATCTTTAGGAGAACAAAATGAGGATTTTAGTGAAATACTTCCAAATACTTCCATCAACGCTTCCACTAAAATTTTGACCAAAGGCGTTTTTGATTTAGCAGAATAAAAAATTTAACTTAAAAATAAAACTTATGAATGAAGCACATTTGCACCTAGTGGTGAACCATTTTCCTATTATCGGGACGATTTTAGGATTAGGAATTTTAGTAGTTGGGTTGTTGTTGAAGAACAATTCGATAAAGAATACAGCGTTTTTTCTGTTCATTATTGCGGCTATTTTTGCTGCAGTGAGTATGGCAACTGGAGAAGGAGCAGAGGAATTGGTAGAAGATATGCCAAACATTGGTCACGATATCATTCACGAACACGAAGAAATGGCAGAAAAATTGGCTATTGCATTGTATGTTTTGGGACTAACTTCCGTAATTGGTTTGTATTTGAATTACAAAAAATCAGCTAAATCAGTTCTAGTAACTTATGTAGCAGTTATTATTGCTGCGGTAGCTGTATTTTTAGGACAACAAACAGGAACAACAGGTGGAGAAATTCGTCATACAGAGATAAGGTCGGTAGCGGTTCCAGCTGATGTTCAAATGGAAGACAAGGATTAATTATAGATTTAGGTTAATGAAAAAAGGATGTCAAACCAATGACATCCTTTTTTTTTTTTGAAATTGAAACTAACAAAATGATTAACTCGCAAAGAGTAAAATAAGCAATTGTGCGACCAGAATTCGACTAATAGTTACTAGAGGATAAACGGTAGCATACGATTGATTAGGGATATCAGAATCTAAGTATTTGGTGCTAAAAGCCAAAGCTGCTGGGTCCGTATAAGAACCACTCATTATTCCAACCATTTGATAAAAATTGAGCTTGAAAACAAAACGACTGATAAGTACCAAAAGAGTTAGCGGAATAAAAGTGATAAAACAGCCGTAGTAAATCCACATCCAACCATTGTTTGCTACAAAATTTTCATAAAAACCGTGTCCTGCTTTGATTCCAACTGCTGCAAAGAACATACAAATTCCAAGGTCTTTCATAAAGTGAATGGCTCCATTGTTGATATACGAGTGAATCACGCCAACACCACCATATCTACTGATAAACAAAGCTGCCAAAAGCGGTCCAGCTGCCAAACCTAATTTTAAAGGAACGGGTAATGAAGGAATCACAATTGGAATAGAACCAATGATCAATCCAAAAATTAAACCGCCAAACAAAGAAAGAAAATCGGGTTCTAGCAATATTTTTTTAGAATTTCCAATGATTTTTTCGGCTTCTTGAATAGCTTCTTTGTTGCCGACTACCATCAAAGTATCGCCGTAGAATAATTCTAATGAAGGTTGTGCTAAAATTTCTAATCCAGAACGAATAACACGAGTAACTTTCACGTCGTATTGATTGTATAAATCCAACTCGGCCAATGTTTTATGAATAGCTGTTTTGTGAGTCACACTAAGAATTTTTGTAGTCACATCTTCTTCTGATTCAATAAACAAATCCGTCGAAATTTTACCAACCACATCAATAAAGGTGTTGATGTCTTTCTGTTTTGCTACTACCATTAAAACGTCTTTGGCTTTTATGACAGAATCCAATGAAGGGGAGTAAACGACTTTAGTTCCGCTTTGTTTTTGTCTTGAAATGATAACATTATCAATGTGAAATTCTTTGAATACTTGTTTGAAAGTTTTACCTATTACCTCCGATTTTGTGACCCTACATTTTTGACGAACAATAGCATTCTCATGGTCTTTATTTTTCTTTTTGAGTAAAATCACCTCTTTTTCTAGGTCAATTTTTAAGGCATTTTTGGCAACTATAATAAGGAGAATAATCCCAAAAACTCCAATCGGATAGGTGATGGCATAAGCAATCGCTGGATCAGAAAAATGATCAGCTGGCAGATTCAATTGCTTTTGAATTTCAATCAAAGTGGATTTAGCCGCTCCTAAACCAGGAGTATTAGTAACAGAGCCCGACATTAAGCCTACTGCATTTTCCACTTTTACATTAGCCAAAATATGGATGAGATAAGCTATGATTCCTCCAAGAAAAACCGTTCCAACCCCTAAAGCATTGAAAACCAAACCTTCTTTTTTAAAGGAAGAAAAGAAAGTAGGACCTACTTGTATTCCGATTCCATATACAAATAAAATCAAACCAAACTCTCTCACAAACTGAATTAAATCGGCTTGCATACTATATCCTAAGTGTCCCAAAAAGAGTCCAACGAACATAACTGCAGATACACCAAGAGAAACTTTTCCTATTTTGAGTCTTCCTGCAAAGAAACCTATACTTATTGCCAAAAATAAAACTATTAATGACTGTGCCATCTCCGGCTCTTCGGTCGGAGTAAACAATATTCTAAACCATTCAAACATAATGTTAAAATTTATTATTATTAAAAGTAGTGTAAATGAATCACTTTTGTAGATTTTTTTTTATGATAAAAATCAGTTAATGAGCTTATTTTTAAAATAAAAGCATAAATTTGTTATGAAATCGATTTCGCTGTAAAAGCCTTATAATCAGTGTAAAATACTGCAATCGTTTTCGTAAATTTTTCTTCTATTTATGATAAATATCAGTTTTTTCCATCTATAACAGTCGTAAATTTGAATATCAAAAATTAAGAGATTTATAAAAAAAATAAGGTTAAAAAAAAATAAAAAATTATCACAATGAAAAACATTAAAATCATTCAGGAACTACACAATTTAGGAATCACTGGTTATCATGAAGTAGTATATAATCCATCTTATGAAGAATTGTATCAAGCAGAGGTTTCTTTAAAAAGAAAAGGATATGAGAAAGGAGCGAATACTTCAACTGGAGCTGTAGCAGTTAAAACCGGTATTTTTACAGGACGTTCTCCTAAAGATAGATATATTGTTAAAGATGATGTTACTAAAGATACTATCTACTGGGATGACAAAGTAAACTTCCCAACGTCAAAAGTAATTTGGGACGAATGTAAAGAATTAGTATTGACTCAATTGTCTACTTCTCCAAAATTATATGTAGTAGATGCATTCTGCGGAACGAACCCAGACACCCGTTTAAAAGTACGTTTCGTAATGGAAGTAGCTTGGCAAGCACACTTTGTAACTAATATGTTCATCAGACCTTCAATTTACGAATTAGAAAACTTTGGAGAACCAGATTTCATCGTAATGAATGGTTCAAAAGCAACTAATCCAAACTGGAAAGAGCAAGGATTAAACTCTGAGAACTTTGTAATGTTCAATTTAACTGAAAAAATCCAAATTATCGGAGGTACTTGGTACGGTGGTGAAATGAAAAAAGGAATGTTCGCGATGATGAACTACTACCTACCATTAAAAGGAATGGCTTCTATGCACTGTTCTGCAAACGTAGGAGAAGATGGAGATGTAGCGGTATTCTTTGGACTTTCTGGAACTGGAAAAACAACTTTATCTGCTGACCCAAAACGTTACTTGATTGGTGATGACGAACACGGATGGGATGACAACGGAGTATTTAATTATGAAGGAGGCTGTTATGCAAAAGTAATCGACTTGAGCGAGAACAATGAACCAGACATTTGGAGAGCTATCAAACGTGACGCTTTGTTAGAAAACGTGATTGTGGATGAGTACGGAGATATTGATTACTATGATCACAGTATCACTGAGAACTCAAGAGTTTCTTACCCAATCTATCACATCAACAAAATTGTATTGCCTTCAAAAGCAGGACACGCTAAGAAAATCATTTACTTATCTGCAGATGCCTTTGGTGTATTGCCTCCAGTTTCAATCTTAGACGAAGATCAAGCACAATACCACTTCTTGTGTGGATATACTTCTAAATTAGCAGGTACAGAAAGAGGAATTACTGCACCAGAACCATCTTTCTCTCCAGCATTTGGTGAAGCTTTCTTAACCTTACACCCAACGATGTACTCAAAAACATTGATTGGTAAAATGAAAGAACACGGAGCAAAAGCGTATTTAGTGAACACAGGATGGAATGGAACAGGAAAAAGAATTTCTTTGAAAAACACTAGAGCAATCATTGATGCTATCATTAGTGGAGAAATTGATAAAGCACCTACTGCTACAATTCCTTTCTTGAATTTGACTATTCCAACTTATTTACCAAACGTAAGTGATGGAATTTTAGATCCAAGAGACACCTATAAAGATATGGCAGAATGGGAAGCTAAAGCTAAAGATTTGTCTTCTAAATACATCAAAAACTTCGAGCAATATACTAATACCGAAGAAGGTAAACGTTTAGTAGCTGCTGGACCACAACTTTAATAGCTGTAATAATTCTATAATAATAATTAAGTTGGTTTTTTTTTGAAACACTCGTTACCACTTGCTCTTGGCTTGTCGTAGCGGGTGTTTCGCTTTAAAAAAAGCAGTGATTTAACAATTAAACAACACAATGTTGTAAAATAATTAGTTTTACAAAAAAATATTTCTATATATTTGCATCGTTAAAAAAACAAAATAAATGTTCGCAACTCAATTACATCATCATCATTTACATTATTGCTCTCAAGCGATGTGTTAATGGTATGTTTGTAAATCATCATATTTTAAAACCCGTTTGAGTACATCAAACGGGTTTTTTTATACCTTCTTAGTTGTACTCAAATTTTATCAATCTAAACAAAAAACTAAAATGAGTACACTAAAAATTGCTATCCAAAAATCAGGAAGATTAAACGAAGATAGCATCCAAATTCTAAAAGATGCCGGAATATCAATAGACAACGGTATCGATCAATTAAAAGCAGAAGCTTCCAATTTTCCTCTTGAAGTATTGTACTTGAGAAATTCGGATATCCCTCAATATCTTATCGATGGAGTAGTAGACATAGCTATCGTAGGCGATAATTTGTTAGTAGAAAAAGGAAAAAACATTGAAGTAATTCAAAAGTTAGGTTTTTCTAAATGCAAAGTTTCTGTAGCTGTTCCAAAATCGTTCAATTATACTTCCGTAAAAGATTTAGAGGGCATGCGAATCGCCACTTCTTACCCAAATACAGTAATTAATTTTTTCAATTCCAAAGGCGTTACGGTTGATATTCACCAAATTTCAGGATCGGTGGAAATCGCCCCAAACATAGGTTTAGCCGACGCTATAGTTGATATTGTTTCAAGTGGTAGTACATTGTTCAAAAACAATTTGAAAGAAGTTGAAGTGATTTTCAAAAGTGAAGCGGTTTTAGCCGTTTCCCCCAAAGTAAGTAAGGAATCTCAAAAGATTATCGATACTTTGAAATTCAGAATTGAATCTGTGTTGAGAGCCAGAAGATCCAAATATATTTTGATGAATATTCCCAATGATAAAATCGATGCTGTAGGCAAAATTCTTCCTGTATTAAGAAGTTTGACTGTATTGCCATTGGCTCAAGAGGGATGGAGTAGTGTGCACTCGGTTATTGATAAAGATACGTTTTGGGAAGTCATCGATCAATTAAAAGAAGTTGGCGCTGAAGGAATTTTGGTTTGCCCAATTGAGAAAATGGTACTTTAAGCCCCCTAGCCCCCAGAAAGGGGAATTATAAACTTAAAATTTAAATACAATGATTACAATAAATAAATATAATTTCAGTGATGTTCCCCCTTCGGGGGTTAGGGGGCTTTTAGAAAGACCCACGAAAACAGTAGATGATATAGAAGCTACTGTAAAAGAAATTTTTAAAGAAGTACAAAAAAAAGGCGACGAAGCCATTACCAAATACACTTCTCTTTTTGATGGAGTAGCCCTAGCCAATCTTGAAGTTACTCCAGAGGAAATCAA
Organism: Flavobacterium sp. RSSB_23; assembly: GCF_051547145.1. NCBI lineage: Bacteria > Pseudomonadati > Bacteroidota > Flavobacteriia > Flavobacteriales > Flavobacteriaceae > Flavobacterium > Flavobacterium sp. RSSB_23. The sequence continues at coordinate 211,586 of NZ_JBPTTO010000003.1, forward strand.
TGAAGCGATTGCATCAATTCCACAAGAATTACAAGACGCTATTCAATTGGCAAAATCCAATATTGAAAAATTTCATACAGCTCAAAAAACAACTCGTGTAAGCGTAGAAACCACTCCAGGAGTTGCTTGTTGGCAAGAAAAACGTCCGATTCAAAAGATTGGTTTGTACATTCCGGGTGGAACAGCTCCTTTGTTTTCGACCGTTTTAATGTTGGCCGTTCCTGCGAATATTGCGGGTTGTAAAGAAATTGTGTTGTGTTCTCCTCCAGATAAAAAAGGAAAAATCAATCCAGCCATTTTGTATGCCGCACAATTGTGTGGGGTGACCAAAATTCTGAAGGTGGGTGGCATTCAAGCGATTGCAGGATTGACTTTTGGTACAGCTGCAATTCCGAAAGTGTATAAAATTTTCGGACCCGGAAATCAATTTGTAACGGTAGCGAAACAATTAGCTACCCAATTTGGAGTCGCTATCGATATGCCTGCGGGACCATCAGAATTGTTAATTGTAGCTGATGATACAGCCGTTCCAGCCTTTGTAGCTTCGGATTTATTGTCGCAAGCGGAACACGGTACCGACAGTCAAGTGATTTTAGTTTCGACTTCGAAAGACTTAATTGATGCGGTTGAAACTGAAATCCAAACGCAATTGGAAGTACTGCCAAGAAAAGCTATTGCAACAAAAGCCATTGAAAACTCTAAATTGATTTATGTTGAAAATGACCAAATTGCTTTAGATTTGATTGACGAATACGGGCCTGAACATTTCATTATTTGCGCTCAAAACGAAGATTTTTATGTAAATAACATTGGTAATGCAGGGTCGGTTTTTATTGGGAATTACACCCCAGAAAGCGCTGGTGATTATGCATCCGGAACCAACCATACGTTGCCAACCAATGGTTATGCTAAAAATTATAGTGGTGTCAATTTGGATAGTTTCTTGAAATCGATGACATTTCAAAAAATTACAGCTGAGGGTATCCAAAATATAGGGCCAGCTATTGAACTAATGGCAGAGGCGGAAGGATTGCAAGCCCATAAAAATGCGGTGACGCTTAGACTACAGTCCTGCGAGGTTTCTAAAACCTCGTAGGTCTATATTTTAGATTGCTATTTGTTAACTAAAACCTACAAGGTTTTTGAAACCTTGCAGGAATAAAAAACTTATTATGAATACTTTTGATATAAACACCATAACTAGAGAAAACGTCAAGGCAATGAAACCTTATTCTTCCGCTCGTGATGAATTTGAAGATTTTAACACCGCTCAAATGATTTTTTTGGATGCCAATGAAAATCCGTTTGAAAATGGAGTAAATCGCTATCCAGACCCACAGCAACAATCGGTAAAATCGATTTTAGGGCAAAATAAAGGATTGCAAAAGAAACAAATCCTACTTGGAAACGGTAGCGACGAGGTGCTGGATTTGTTGTTTAGAGGATTTTGTGAGCCTAAAACAGATAATATAATTACGTTGCCTCCAACCTACGGAATGTATAGTGTTTTGGCGAATTTGAATGATGTAACCAACAAAGAAGTGTTGTTGACCAATGAATTCCAGCCAAATGTAGAAGCCATTTTGGAAGCGGTGGACGCCAATACCAAAATCATCTTTCTCTGTTCACCGAATAATCCAACAGGCAACTCGTTTTCGGATGAAAGTGTGGTGTATTTGTTGAATAATTTTAACGGATTAGTGGTTATTGACGAAGCCTATATCGACTTTTCTGCAAAAGCGAGTTGGGTCAACGAATTGGACGCATATCCTAATTTGGTCATTACACAAACCTTGTCCAAAGCCTATGGATTGGCAGGTATACGATTGGGAATTTGCTATGCCTCAGAAGCTATTATTGGGGTGTTGAATAAAATTAAACCGCCTTATAATGTCAATGAATTAACGCAGCAAAGAGCGATTGAACGTTTGCAACAACCTGCTAAAATTGATTTAGAAATCACTTCTATTATTGCGCAAAGAGAACTTTTGCTTAAAGCATTACTTAAAGTTAATTTTGTTGAAGTTGTCTACCCAACAGAAGCAAATTTTGTCTTGATTAAAGTAGACGATGCGAACAAAAGATACGATGAGTTAATTGCGAAAGGCATCGTGATTCGGAACCGAACCACGCAACCCCTTTGCGATAATTGTTTGCGATTGACGATTGGTACAGAAATAGAAAATAAGAAATTGATAGAAGCTTTATTAGCAATTTAGTAGTAGAGAACCGTAAATTGCGTGAGGGATGTAGTGGAGCTCTTTTTGTAACGGAGGAACGGAGTTACAAAAAAGCGGGAACGGAAGCCCGACCCACCTTTTTCTGGTGGGGCACGCCCAAATAAACAATATAAAATAAGATGAAAAAAGTACTTTTTATAGACCGTGACGGAACACTAGTTTTAGAACCAGAAGGGTATCAGTTGGACAGTTTGAGCAAATTAGAATTTTACCCAAAAGCGTTTCAATATATCGCAAAAATCGCCAAAGAATTGGATTATGAATTAGCGATGGTGACGAATCAAGATGGTTTGGGAACCGCTAGTTTTCCTGAAGATACGTTTTGGCCTACGCAAAATTTTATTTTGAGAGCTTTTGAAAACGAAGGCGTTTTGTTTGATGATATTTTTGTCGACCGCTCGTTTCCAGAAGACAATGCGCCAACGCGCAAGCCTAGAACGGGAATGTTGACCAAGTACATCGACAATCCTAAGTATGATTTGGCGAATTCTTTTGTGTTGGGCGACCGCTTGACCGATGTGGAATTGGCTAAAAATCTAGGAGCGAAAGCCATTTTCTTGAAACAAGAGGAAGGGTTGGGAGCAGCAGAATTGTCTAGTAAAAAAGAGGAATTAGACGCCGTAATTGCCTTGCAAACTACCGATTGGAAAGCGATTTATGAGTTTTTGAAATTAGAAGCTCGTTCGGCTAGTATTGCCAGAAAAACGAATGAAACTGATATCAACATTCAGCTGAACTTGGACGGAACAGGAAAAAGCAAAATCGATACTGGAATTGCCTTTTTTGACCATATGTTGGACCAAATTGCGCGCCACGGTCAAATGGATTTAGAGATTTCGGTCAAAGGCGATTTGGAAGTAGACGAACACCACACTATCGAAGACACCGCCATTGCTTTGGGAGAAGTTTTTGCCAAAGCTTTAGGTAATAAATTAGGGATTGAACGCTATGGTTTTTGTTTACCAATGGATGATTGTTTGTCACAAGTGGCGATTGATTTTGGTGGAAGAAATTGGTTGGTTTGGGAAGCTGAATTCAAGCGCGAAATGGTAGGTAAAATGCCAACTGAAATGTTTTATCACTTCTTCAAATCCTTTTCAGACGGGGCAAAAGCGAACATCAACATCAAAGCGGAAGGCACCAATGAACACCACAAAATCGAAGCGATTTTCAAGGCTTTCGCCAAAGCTATAAAAGTAGCTGTGAAACGCGATACAGAGAAAATGATTTTACCAAGTACGAAGGGAATGTTGTAGCCCCCTAACCCCCAAAGGGGGAACTATTTAAGGTTATGAATTATTAAATAAAATTTTTATGAGTACAGTAAATACACAAGCTACTTCAACTCCCCCTGCGGGGGATGGGGGGCTTGTCATCATAAATTACGGCGCAGGAAACATTCAAAGCATTATGTTTGCCATAGAACGATTGGGCTACAATGCGGTTTTGAGTAACAATCCTGAGGAGATAAAAGCAGCAGACAAGGTCATTTTTCCTGGTGTGGGAGAAGCGAGTTACGCAATGAAAATGCTAAAAGAAAGCGGACTGGACACCTTGATTCCAACTTTGAAGCAACCTGTTTTAGGCATTTGTTTGGGAATGCAGTTGATGTGTCAATCTTCTGAAGAAGGGAATACAAAAGGTTTGGGGATTTTTGATGTGGATGTGGTCAAATTTTCGTCAAAGGTGAAAGTACCACAAATGGGTTGGAATACGATTTATAATCTAAAATCGGATTTATTCAAAGGCATTGCAGAAAATGCGTATATGTATTTAGTGCATAGTTTTTATGCGCCACTTTGCAAGGAAACCATTGCTACCACAAACTATGAATTGGAGTATTCATCGGCTTTAGAGAAAGATAATTTCTTCGGAACACAATTTCATCCTGAAAAGAGTGGAGATGTTGGTGAGCAAATTTTAAACAACTTTTTAAACCTTAAACTGTAAACAAATTATGCGAATAATACCCGCAATAGATATCATCGAAGGAAAATGTGTGCGTTTGTCCAAAGGTGACTACGATACTAAGATTATTTATAATGAAAATCCACTGGAAGTCGCCAAATCATTCGAGGCACACGGAATTGAGTATTTGCATTTAGTAGATTTGGATGGAGCCAAATCGAGCCAAATTGTCAATTATAAAATATTGGAACAAATAGCCACTAAAACGAAATTGAAGATTGATTTTGGTGGTGGTTTGAAATCGGATGCTGATTTGAAAATTGCTTTCGAAAGTGGTGCCAACCAAATCACAGGAGGAAGCATAGCCGTAAAAAATCGAGCCATTTTTGAGAAATGGATTGCTGAATATGGTTCAGATAAAATCATTTTGGGAGCAGATGCCAATAATGAAAAAGTGGCTGTTTCAGGCTGGTTGGAAGATTCCAATGAAGATTTGATTCCATTTATTCAAGATTATCAAAGCAAAGGTATTCAGTACGTGATTTGCACCGATATCGCCAAAGATGGAATGTTAGAAGGCCCGAGTTTTGATTTGTATGCAAAAATTTTGAACCAATGTAATGTCATATCGAGCGGAGTCGAGATAAAATTGATTGCTTCAGGAGGGATTTCAACTTTTGATGAATTGCCTAAATTAGCCGAACTAGGTTGCGAAGGAACCATTATCGGTAAAGCGATTTATGAAGGAAGAATTACGCTGAAACAATTAGAAAAATTCATTATTCAAGGTTAGAAATACGAAGTTAGAGGGTAGAAGTGGAGGAAAGTTAGAAATTAGAAGTTAGAGATAAGAAGTGAAAAATGTTAGATTTAAGATTTAAGAACTTAGAAGTTCTGCAATAGAAAATTATTCTTAATATTAACTTCATTTTTATAACCTATAAACCTTAACCTCTAGTTTTTTACATTTAGTTTCTAACTTCTAACCCCTAACTTCTAACCTCGTATTTCTAACCTCTAACTTTAAATTATGGTTCAAGATTTAAAAACAAGGACTAAAAAATTTGCAATTGATTGCGGGAGATTATGTAGAAATTTTCCTCATTCACGAGAATATAATGCATATGTTAATCAGTTAATAAGATGTTCAAGTTCTGTAGGAGCAAACTACAGAGCTTCTCAAAGAGGTAAGTCTACAGCTGATTTTATAAATAAATTAAAAATAGTAGAAGAGGAAGCTGATGAAAGCCATTTTTTTCTTGAAATTCTGCTAGATTTATATGATTTAGATGATGATAATGTAAAAGATGAAATGAAAAGATTATGTAAAGAAGCGAATGAATTGGTCGCAATAATAGTAGCTTCAATAAATACAGCAAAAAACAAATTAAAATGATTTTCTCTAGTAAGAACTTCTAACCTCTAATTTCTAACCTCTAACTTCAAATAATGCTTACAAAAAGAATAATTCCTTGCTTGGATATAAAAAACGGACGAACCGTAAAAGGGGTGAATTTTGTCGATTTACGCGATGCGGGCGACCCTGTAGAATTGGCCAAAATCTATTCACAAGAAGGGGCAGATGAATTGGTGTTTTTGGATATTTCGGCTACTGAGGAGCGACGCAGCACTTTGATTGACTTGGTTCGAAAAGTGGCGGCTACTATCAATATTCCCTTTACGGTAGGTGGTGGAATTTCGTCGGTGGAAGATGTGGAAGTGCTGTTGCAAAATGGCGCGGATAAAGTATCAATAAATTCTTCGGCAGTAAAAAATCCGCAACTGATTAATGATTTGGCGCAGAAATTTGGTAGCCAATGTGTAGTGGTAGCCATCGATGCCAAACAAATAGAAGGCGAATGGATGGTGCATTTGGTAGGAGGGAAGGTGCCAACTGAAATCCGATTGTTCGATTGGGCGAAAGAAGTGGAACAACGCGGTGCAGGAGAGATTCTCTTTACTTCTATGAATCACGATGGAACCAAAAATGGTTTTGCCAACGAAGCTTTAGCGCAACTATCACAATTGGTTAATATTCCGATTATTGCTTCAGGAGGCGCTGGGAACATTCAGCATTTTGTTGATACCTTTATTGACGGAAAAGCCGATGCGGCTTTGGCAGCTAGTGTCTTTCATTTCAAAGAAATTGAAATTAAAACACTAAAAAAAGAACTTAAAAATAATACTATAGAAGTCAGAATTTAAGTTTAACCACTTAATTATCAATACTTAAACTAACAAAAATGAATGTAGATATTAAAAGTGCTCACGGATTAATTCCAGCCATTATTCAAGATGCTGAAACCAAAAATGTTTTGATGTTGGGCTATATGAACGAAGAATCGCTTCAAAAAACCATAGATACTCAAAAAGTAACCTTCTTTAGCCGTTCCAAACAGCGATTGTGGACCAAAGGAGAAGAAAGTGGTAATTTTTTAGAATTGGTTTCCATTAAAAATGATTGCGATGGCGATACCTTATTGATTCAAGCAAAACCAGTGGGACCTACTTGTCATACTGGTGCCGATACGTGTTGGCAAGAAGCGAATTCCGAAAACTATGGTTTTATCTCACAATTGGAGTCTACCATAAAAACGCGTCGTGAAAATGCCGATTCTGAGAGGAGTTATGTGGCTTCATTATTTGAAAAAGGCATCAACAAAATTGCTCAAAAAGTAGGAGAGGAAGCGGTCGAAGTGGTTATTGAAGCAAAAGATGATAACGATGACTTGTTCTTGAGCGAAAGTGCCGATTTGCTTTTTCATTACTTGATTTTATTGCAAGCCAAAGGGTTTCAATTGAATGATGTAGTGGAAGTGCTAAAAGGAAGACAGAAGTAGCCTTTTGAAACAAAAAAAAAGGTTTCTAGAAGTAAGTGACTTAACTAGAAACCTTATTTTATGAATAATAAACTTTATTCTTGTTCAGTTGTTGTTTCTACAACTTCATTTTCGGCAGTTATTGCTGCATCATTTTCTTTCTTAGAAAATAAATTCATTATCTTATTTTTAAATGCCCCAAAAAGACCAATTAAGGTAATAATAATAATTTTTCCAAACTTCGCTAGAATAGCAAAAAAACCAACTTTGGTTAATACCTTGCCAGCGACTAAACCTCCTATTGTCCAAGCAGCCACATTATCAATTGAACTATCAAACTCTGCGTACGTATATCCTTTGTTAAAAGAAACGATATCAATAACTTTATTAATATCTTTCTGTACCAAAGGTAATTCTGAAGTACCAGCAATAGCATTTAAAACTAAAACTCCTTTTCTACCTAGAATTCTAATGTTATAGTTTAGTGTGTTTTGTGCTTCTGAACCAAACTTTATTTCTTTTGCCCAATGCAAGATTTTCTTTTCCTTATCATAAAATGGGGTGGAAGCCCATCCAACTATGGTGATAGGTTCGTATCCCTCTTTTTTTCTTTCAATATTTTCTTCTTTGGTATCCTCTTTAATTTGTGTTAATAATTCGTCATAATCAATATCGTCGGCGTCTTTATCTTCTACATAGCCAATTTCATCATATTGAATATTGAAAACATATCCCTTTTGACTCAAAACACCTTGATTTTCAGGAAGCAATAATCCAAGTGTAATGTTTTCTGTTTTTGGATTTCCCCATAAATCAACAAGAACTCTTTCTGCCTGTTCCGCATTTAAATACTTAAATCCTTTAGGAACAGTAATGGTACCTATTCCATTTTTTAAAGTAATGCTACCTTTTTCGTAAGTAAAGGTTTGTTCAATCGAGTCTATTTTTTGTGCACTATTATCTTGTGCAAATGATAGAATGGAATAGCAATACAGCATCACAATGAACATACTTCTTTTCAACAATAAATTCATAATTTAACAGATTTTGTGTTAGTTTGTTAGTAAAGATTAATTATTTATTGTGGTATTTTCAACTTGAATGTTTTCAAATATATAAAATTTTCTTACACTGATGAAGATTGTTAAAAATAATTTTCTTAATAATATTTTGTTAATAAAAATAAATAAACAAGACTGTTGTATGTATAAAAAACAAGATACTTTTTTAACAATTGAATAAATGAAATGCAGATAAAATCTAAAAAAGTATGTAGTTTTGAAAAAAACTATACCCGATGAAAAAAATAGCTATCCTTCTTTTGATGACTTCGTTTTCGGTCAGTAAAGCCCAAGGATTATTGAATAAAAAGGAAACCACTTTTACCCGTCAAGATACGCTTAGAGGCAGCATTACCAAAGAACGAGCTTGGTGGGATTTAAAACACTATCACTTAGCCATCAAAGTGAATCCAGCGGATAGAACTATTTCGGGGTCGAATACTATTCGTTATCAGGTACTTCAAGAGAATTCGGTGTTGCAAATTGACTTGCAAAATCCGATGGCCATTACCAATGTCACTCAAGACGGAAAGCCATTGACCTACAAGCGAGAGGGAAATGTTTATTTTATTACATTAACGGCTCCTCAAAAAGTAGGAACGACCAAAGAAATTGTGGTATTTTATAGTGGAAAGCCAAAAGTAGCAGTTAATCCGCCTTGGGATGGAGGGATTACTTGGAAAAAAGATAAAAACGGAAATCCGTTTATCGCTTCGTCTTGTCAAGGATTGGGCGCTAGTGTTTGGTGGCCTTGTAAGGACCATATGTATGACGAAGTCGAAGAAGGAATGCGCATCAGTGTGAATGTGCCTGGCAATTTGACGGATGTTTCTAACGGGCGTTTACAAAGTGTACAAAAGGAAAAAGACGGTACCAAAACCTTTCATTGGGTGGTTAAAAATCCAATCAATAATTATGGGGTGAACATTAATATTGGCGATTATGTTTCTTTTTCTGAAAAATACAAAGGGGAAAAAGGCGACTTGGATTGTACGTATTATGTATTGCGTGATGATTTGGACAAAGCCAAAAAACAATTTCAAGATGTGCCCAAAATGTTGAAGGCTTTTGAGCATTGGTTTGGTCCTTATCCATTTTATGAGGACAGCTATAAGTTGGTGCAGGCTCCGTACTTGGGGATGGAACACCAAAGTAGCGTAACCTATGGCAATAAATTTCTGAATGGTTATTTAGGACGCGATTTGAGTGGAACGGGTTGGGGAATGAAGTTTGATTTTATCATCATTCACGAGTCGGGGCATGAGTGGTTTGCAAACAATATTACTTATAAAGACATCGCCGATATGTGGATTCACGAAAGCTTTACCAATTATTCGGAGAGTTTGTTTTTGGAATACTACTTTGGTAAAGAAGCGGGATATACTTACGTTCGTGGGATTCGAAAAAACATCGAAAATGACAAACCAATTATTGGAGTTTATGATGTAAACAATGAAGGTTCTGGAGATATGTATTACAAAGGCGCCAATATGCTACATACCTTGCGACAAGTGGTAAATAATGACGAAAAATGGCGTGAAATCTTGCGCGGTTTGAATACTACTTTTTACCATCAAACAGTGACGACACAGCAGATTGAAAGTTATTTGAGCGAAAAAATCGGAAGAGATTTGACGCCTGTTTTTAATCAATATTTGCGTGATACGCGTATTCCAACCTTGGAGTATTTCTTTAAAAACAATCAGTTGGGGTATCGTTGGGCGAATAGTGTGGCCAATTTCAATCTTCCTGTAAAAGTGTTTTTGAATGGTACTACACAAATTTTGGAACCGAATAACGAATGGAAAATGTTGCCTTTAGGAACAACAGAAAAACCAGGACTTGAAGTGGATAACAACTATTATGTGGGCAGCTACAATATAACGGAGTAGTTCCTAAAATAAAAAATAAAAAAGCTTTCTGAAGTCTAGTACTAGTTCAGAAAGCTTTTTTTATGTTGTTTAGTGATGGAATTATTTATGAAGTAGCTTGGTAATTTTGGAGAAAACAAAGAGTAGCATAGGTCGAAGTACTAAATACAGTGCGCTGCAAAGGAGTACTAAAATACTTCCAATAAGAATTGGAAGTACACCTCCAAAAGTAAAGGTCATCCCAATTGCAAAACCAAGTAAACATTCTGCACGATAAATAGGCAAGAAAAAACCAAGCACCAACAAGCCGATAAGCATATAAAAAGGCACCTCTTGATTCCCCAGCGTAAAAAAAACTGAAAGTACCATCCCAAAAAGTAAAGCGCCTACAAAATAAGCCACAAAACTATTTGGTACAACACTACTCGTTGACTCTTTCTCTATTCGTACTTGGGCGCGGTACAGCAAAAACCAAGTTAGCAAAGGAAGCAAAATACCACCCCACCAATTCGAAAATGAAGGCAAGTCCTTGTTTTGCAAAAGATGATGACTGGGCACGCCTCCGTGAAAATAATCCCAAAGCAAAAGCGCCCAAATGAACACTGTTACGAGAATAGTACAATAAATACGCTTTTTAAAAAATGTTGCTTGTTTCACAAAGAGGTTAGTTAGGAATGGTACGATAAAAGTATCTAACCATTAGTTGCATTGGGAGTGATATTGTTACAATATCGCTTTCCTAACAAGGACAAAACGATGCCTTGATAGGATGAATTTAATGATATGACTGGGCAGTAAAATTGGAAATACAGTTCAACTTATTGTAATAGAGTTGTTTATTTAATTTCTATATCTAATTGTCTTCCTTCTTCAAAAGCTTTTTTATCCATTTTTGAACCTACAAATATTCCTGCACTCATACCTAATGGCAAACCGATTCCTATTAATCCCATATTTTCAAAGCTTAATCCTAAAGCTCCAATTGGCAATCCAAAAACAGACATTCCTAAAGCTGACCAAAGATTGCGATAGTAGTTTTTAGGTACGATTTTAAGTTCCTTTTCTACTAGTTTAATAATTTTTCTTTGTTTCTTTGTTACTGATATCGTTAAATCAAACTCTGTTTGAGGTGTATTATTTATTGCTTCAATATCATTATTTACAGCTTCAATAACTGTAAGAGGTAATTCCTTCTTTTTTAATTCTTTTAGAAAATTTCCGAGTTGGGCGTATTTTCTACTTAGTTTAATATTTTCAGAGATATCTTGTCTCTCTTTTAGTTCAATGATGTGCATTGTATTCGTTTTTAGGTATTTGAATTGATGCAATTGCTAAACACGATAAGAAGATTTTTCATTTGTTTTAGAATTGATATACTGTGTTAGCACGAGCGCAATGTTTTTAGAGGAGCGGTATTATGTAATTTCGACAAAAGGATGAATTATAGTAGTGAATTTCGTTATTCGAGTTTACTACGTAAATTCAATATTATTGTGCAATTACTTTTATTTTTTTATTATTTCGTAGACAATTGTTATAGTTTCTTCCAATTCTTTTTCTTCAACTTCAAATTTATCAAAAGAACTTTTTTGATTTGAAGCCATTGCTGGCATAGATTTATCCATTTTAACTGCTGCTACTTTCAACATAGAAGCACTTTCAAAATCACGAACAGTAAATTTTGCAACCTGTTTTACATTTAGAAGTTTCACATCTAGGGCATTTGCGATATTTTCTGCGTTACTTTTTGCTTCGTCAATTGCAATCTTTATTAGATTTTGTCTTACCGTTTTTTCTAATTCATCGGAAACTTGAGTTTCAAAATCTATGTCTGAATCTTTTAGATTTTCATTTTGTATTTCTTGATAAAACGCCTCAATTATTTTGTTATCTAGAACAAATTCAACAGCTAAAGTGTTTTCAGAGGTATATTCCTTTTTATTGTCATTGTTTTCATCACTCGAGACTTTGTATTCTGAAATTTTAATGTTTTTTTCAGTAAAACCAATTCGTAAAAGTAATTTTTGTAGTTTATCTATTTCTTCATTTAATTCCTTAATCGAAACCTTTTCTACTAAATTTCGTTTTGAAACACTAATTCTAAAACTTGCCAAATCAGGTTTAACTTTCATTTTTGCAATTCCTTCTGCAGTTATTTCATTTCCACTTCTATTCTGTGAAAAACCGTTTAATGTTAAAAGTACAAAAGCTAAAATTGTTAAATGTTTTTTCATATTTATTTAATTATTTTCGTTTTTACGTCGCTTAAAAATATCACCAAAGTTCTGTTAATAAATCGGGAATGGTACTGTTGCTTCCAGCTTATTTCTGTCGGGATAATTAATTGAAGCTGTTAGGCACAAGCTATTTATCGCTTTTAAAATTATTAATATAATTGGATGATCTTCCATTCCAATAACAATTAATACATCTACCATTTTCAAATTTGTGTTCGCAATTTTTCTTTCCATACAAATAAAATGAGCATTCAGGACATAATGAGGTCATTTCCGATGATTCTGAAAAATAAATACTTTTACATTCGTCACATTTTTGAGTTTTACTTTTCATTTAAAGATTCCTTTTTTAAAATTTATAACAGTATTTACACTTTTAATTAACCCAAATGATGCTTTTCCAGTTTCCATTTGAAAATCTATTCGTTCTCCGTAATATCAACAATTCTAAAGATTGATATCATTGTGCAGTTAGGTAGTTACTTTTTATCCAAATCTAAATAAAAAAGTTTTGCAGCTTCTTGAATTTCGTCATCTAAATTATCATCAAGTGAAAATGAATATAATACCCATTTATCACTTGGTTTGTAAAATTTAAAAATGAATCTTATTGGTTGTCGATCATATTTCACGAGATAGGAGTATAGCATAAAACTTTCTGAGAATTTTTTCGTTGTGATGATTTCGTATCCATTGTATTTACCCATATAACTTTCTGTAAATCCATTTACTATTCCAACAATTTTTTCAATGTCATCTTTTGCTCGTTCAGTCCATTTATTCGTTGCATATAATTCTTTTACCGCTTTTCCTGCATCTTTTTCGTAAGCCTTAAAAAAAATGTTTAACAAATTCTGTGGCTCAGATTGAGCAAAGAGGTTTCCAGATATGGAAATCAATATAATAAATAATAATTTTTTCATATGGTCTATTTTATTTTGTGGTTTTATTACCTATCAAGTATGAGTTATTATACTTTAAATAGTTCAATTTTTGCCATCCAGAAAATATCTGATTTTAAGAATTGGAGTCTTGTTTTAATTATTTGGTCAGTTTTGTCTCTTGGAGATTTAGTTATAAATCTCGCTTTGGAATTAGTAAAATCTAAGGTAAATTTATTATCAATGTCTTGTTGTTTATCGGAAAAAAATGAAATCACATTGTTTTCGATAGTCCATTTTCCTTTTCCGTATTTGTTTACTTCAGGAGGAATGCCATTTTTGATGTTTGAATAATAATGGAATGTAAACGTCCCGTCTTGTGATAATGTTAATTCGTATTGAAGTGTATTATTGTCCTTAGTTTCAATAGCTAGTTTATAATCGCCACTGACTTTATCGATTTGTGCAAAAGAGGTGAAACTTAAAATTAAAATTAGGAAGGTTAAAATGGTTTTCATAGAATTTTAGATTGAGAGTTTTTAATTAGTTTTTTTAATATTTCTCATGACTTCAAGAAGATGAATAGGTTTGTGATTAAAGTAAGTTTTATTTTTCGGTTATCAATCTGCCAATTGCAAAACATTAGTTTTAATTTAATCAATTGCAAACTGTTTGTGGTGCATGTAGGCTGATGTTTTTTTTAACAATGCATAGCTGTTACAGATAATCTTCTACTCCTAATGAAAGTTTAAAATGTGCTTTAGGGCTGTAATATTTATGCCAGTTTGCAGATTTATAATTTTCACTTACTATATAAGTAGATGCATTTTCGTTTTCGCTAAACCGAACATAAATATTCTTTTCCTTATCATCTAATTTACTTAGTACTTGAACACCCATATAAATATTTCTATGATATAAATTTAGAGTAGATAAATCTATTCTAAATCGACCATTGTGTTCTTTTTTAACAATAAACTTTATCTCGTTTTCACTGATTGCTTTTCCAGGCTTTCCATCTTGATCAACTTCATAAACCAATAATCCGAGCTCTGTATCTTTATAGTTGATATCTAATTTCTTTTTTAAAAAGTTGACAAGCCCGCAGTTAAAATAAAAATCAACATAAGAAAGACGCCCTTCTGGAATATTTTTTACTGCACTCACAATTTTACTAATTTGGTTAAGCCCACCAAAGTTAGGACGACCATCTAAATCTATTTTAGTAATGTGCTTCTTTGCTTTTTTCTTTTTAAGTATTTTTATTTCTCGTAAAACAATGATTGAATCTTTTTGGGTTATTTCTTGGGCATTTATCGATGTGCTAAAAAGCAAAACAGAAAATAAGATTATTAAGTTTGATTTCACGCTCCTGTTTTTTATAGTATTTCTGAAATTTTTGTTATTATTCTGAGGATTTTGGACTAAATTATATTTCTTTTTCGGTTATCACTGAACTGCCAAATACAAAACCAACTTTCCATTAAGCGAATTGCTCAAATCTATTGAAGCTGTTTGCAGTTGGTATTCTTATTTTATCAATTTTAAATTTTCATATTCTGAACATTCTCCAAATCTTTCCCATTTGCTGTTTGAATCAATAAAATATACTATTTGACATTCAAAACATACTTTTGCAATTGCAACAACTTTTGACTTGTTTTTAAAAATATAGATATCTCTATAAATTGGAGCACATGCACTTTTTTTATATTCACTGCACGCTTTGGGATTAAATATTTCTCTTAATTCATCGAATCTATTTGATTTTATTATACTCTTTTTAAAATGCAATCGTTCCAAATCTGCTATAAAAGATGTATCACTAATTTTTTGAGGTAACTCTTTTTCAATTATTTCTAAATACCTTTTTTCAAGAATAGTAAAGTTCTCAAATGTTTTCTGATACACGGTTTCATATAGTGAATTGTTTCCAGAATCTTTGTAATGCTCAACTTTATCAAATACAAAAGAGGAATTAGGTTTTGAGCAACTTGTCAAAACTATAATAGAAAGTAAGAATGTAATTAATTTAATGGCTTTCATTGTATTTTTTTCAATTTGCTTACTTGATAACGGTATTATTCTAAAGCGGGTTTGGGACTAAATTAAGCCCATTTTTTCGGATTTGCAAAATCATCCCAAATACAAAACCATTTTTAAATTAAGCCAAATCCCCAAATTGCTTGTAGCGTGTGTTATGGGCTGTGCTTTTATGTGATTACAATTTCAACTCCTATGCTTAAAAGTAGTGCTTCATACTGTTCATTATCTTTTTCTTTGATTTTGTTTAAGATAAATGTTGCTGTTTTTTTCATTTCAGGTGCATCAATTGGAATCATACTCCGTTCAAATAAGCCTTCCAAATGTGATAATTCATTGTTGATTCTATCTGTCATTGTTGAAGCCTGTCTGTTCTCGCCAAAGAATTTTGTAAGTTTTTCTATTTGGTCGTTAGCATTTGGATATTTGTAATAAAGAAATGCTTCCAAAAATTTACGTGTGTTGTTTCCAAAGTTGTAAAATAAACTGTGTTGTTCTTCATCATCTGGATCAGCGGTTGAACACATATAAATTTGATGAAAAAGGAAGTTAAATTCAGTTACATAATCCTTTAAATATCTTGGCATTATTCTAATTCTACTTTCCTCTTTTTCCCTTGAAATTAAAAAATAAGCACATTGATTTTTATTTAGTGCATTGGGTAATCGTTTCAAGTATTTCAAAAAATCAAGATTATGAGTAGAAATGAATATTTGTTCAAATTCCATTTTCGCAATTATTTCAGCATTAATAAGGCTGTAAACGAAAAAAATATGATTGCTATCTAAACTTGAAATAGGGTCGTCAATCCAAATGATAGGTTTACTTCCTTTGGTTTCAACATCTTCAAGTTTTGCCATAAAATAGCAGAATGCTATCAAGCTACATTCGCCCTCGCTTAAATGGTGGGCTTTCTTTCCATTTCTAACAATCTCAAATCGTATTTTTTTACCGCCCAAAACGTCTGCTTCTTCCAATGCTTGTAATGTCAGAAAGTCGTGTCCGAAAAAATTGTTTAAGTATTCATTTACTTTCAATGCTCCTTTTTCTTCGTCTTTCATCAAACGTTCTTTATCTTCAATCTGTGTAATTTGCTGTTTAATTTTATCTTCTACAGCTTGCTTGTTTTGTGCTTCGGTATCAGAAGTCGCTTTTAAAGTTTGTATTCTAGTTGTTACAGTTGTGTATTGTATTGTTGTTACAAAATCATTGACTTCTCGTAATCGCAATAGTCTTTTTGCTTCGGCTTGTTCTGTTCCTAACGAATTACTGTATTCGTTTGCTTGTGTTCTTAAAGTTTCAAATGCTGTCCAACAATCTTCAACTTGTTGACTGTTGTCGATTATATCATCATACGTTTTTGAACTTAATAAGTCATTTTTACGCTCTATAAGTTTTTCTTTGACACGATTTAATTCGGATTTTATGCTGTCAATCGCTTTTTGTCTTTGTAAAATCAATGTGTCTAAATCCGAATGAAACTTTGAATAAAAAGCATTTTTATTGATTTGAAGTAGTATATCAACATTACGAATTGAATTTTCAATTTCAGTAATCAAAGCATCAATTTCCTTTTCTAATTTTTCAGACTCTTCATCAAAATGACTATCAAGTTCATTCCAACGCTCTTCTGAAATATCGTTGCCACAAAACGAACATTGTTCAAGTTTGTCTTTATGTAATTGTCGCCCTTCTTTAACCCAACGATTTAGAATAGCATCTTTTAAAAGCTGTTCAATTTTATTAGAACTGCTAATTGATTTTGTAATAAGTTCTTTTGCTTTTGTATTAAGTGTATTTAAATCTAAATTTGGTTTTACAATTCCGGGTATATCCGGATTTGTTTTTTCGTTAAGCAAATTTTGTTTTTGTGTTACTTCATCATCAGTTAACGGTTGAAACGAAGTTTCTAAAACCGAAGCAATGTCATTTTGAAGTTTGTTGATGTTGTAATTTTGGTCGCCAAATTTTTCAGACTTGTATTTTATTCCATTTGGGTTATTAGTTGCTTTATAGCTTAACTGTTGGGTTAAATTATTGTTTTCTGTTTGATACGCCAGTAATGCCGTGGTCGCTGTTACGGAAGCATTTTTAAGTTCAAGATAAAATCCGCTTGCGTTTATAACTTGCTCTGTATTTTCTTCTTGTCCTAAATCTTCTTTAAGTTTTTTTATTTCTTCTTCAATAATTGCATTACCTCCAATAATTGCAAATGGTGTAATATTTTCATCTGAATTTATAATGAAACGGAGATTATCTTTTACAAAATCCTCGTTAAATACCCTGATTTTCTTTCCGTGTGTAGTTAGGTTGGTTTGTGTAACGTCTGAAATGTCTTGAATACTGACTTCAAATTGTGGGTTTTCGTATTTATCGGAAATGTTACCTGTTTCTAATGCTCTGATTATTCTGGATAGTGTAGTTTTTCCCGAATAATTTCGTCCGTAAAAAATATTGATTGGTTTGAATAAAACTACATTATTTCCGTCATCGCGAATAGTTGCGTCCCAAACGAAGTTTTGGAAAACTGCAAGATTAGTTATGGATTTGAATTTTGTAATCATTCTTTATTATCAAATTTAGCGATTTTGGGTAGCATTGCCCATAACGTTCCCGCGCTACACGCAGGCTGGGATTAAAGATGCGTAATCTTTCGGTTAAAAACAAATGCATCAAATACAAACTATTTTCAAATTAAGCCAATTGCCAAGCTTGCTTGTAGCGTGTGTTGGTGGCTGGCATTTTTATCTGTCCCATAATTTTCGAATTAGTTTTAAGAGTTTCGGCTTTTCATTGTCGTTAGCAATATCGTTAGTCGGGATTGGCTCTTGTTCTTCCCGAATTGGAATATTATTTTGTTCGTTTTCAAATTGTTCCATCTCTAATTCAAAGCGTTCGTCTTCGTCAAGAGGTTGTTTTAATTCAGAACCACCTTTATGTGCAAACTGAACATAGTCTTCTGGTGGTTTAGGTAATTTGTGTTCACATTCTGATGAACATAAATTTGTTAACAATGGTAATACGTCTGTTCCAACCCAAAGTGAAATCCACAATTGATTTGTTTGTTCGTAAGTCATTGTCTTTCCACATACACTACAATTTAGGATGTCGCCTAAGTATCGAACAGGATTATTTGTCAAACGAGGAAAACCCATTCTGTTTTTATAATTCCCATAAAGGGCCCTTGTGCTAACTCTACTATTTTTTAGATTTTTACAATGTGATATTTCGTAAGGAAACCAATGTAAGTCATAAGATGTATATGGGTCAAAGTATTCAAGTGATTCCATTTGTCCGATTTCTGGTGGAATACGTTTTAGTTTGCTTCCATAAAGCCACACTTTTTTAACTTTTTTAAGTTTTGAAATGGTTTCTGGCAAAGTATGAATTTGAGAAAATAGTTCTTGTCCAAGTTCTTCTAATGGAGAAAATTCTTCACTTTCAAGTGTTGCAATTTTGTCAACATAGTCACATAATTTTTTCCAAGCAACAGAATTTCTGTCTTGCACATCGTTTTCAATTTTATGTATTCTGTCGTTCATTGTTAATTTGTGAAGTGTCTCGTTATGCTTGCCACCAACTACCATATAGGTCTTATAAAATCAGACCTATCATATCTACATTAGTGAGATAGGTACAGTCAGAGATTTTCATTTCCCCAAATATAACCGTTTTCTTTCAAAAAAATATAAAAAAATTCTGAAAAAGTTAAACTCTTTTTGTCTGTTGTTACCATTACTTCTAATCTCTAACTTCTAATTTCTTACTTCGCATGAGCGATGGGAGCGGCATCCTCTTGGGGGCGGGGTTCGCCCCAAGAGATATAGCGTACAGCGCGACCCCGATGCAACACTGTCGTGTTTTTGGCACGGTCGTGTATATCGGGGTCATGCCCAAATAAAAAAGGGTGTTATTTTATAGCAATTGCTTACTAACGTACTGGCAACTTGCTTTGATGGATTCCATTGGGTTGGGAGAGTAGTTGGTTTCTTGCTCCACAAAAAAGTGCTGCATGCCTGAGGCTTTGGCTTGTGCAAAAATGGCTTTGAAATTGATGTTGCCTTCACCAATTTCGGCATTCCAAGCGGGATTGTTTTTGTCCCTATCTTTAACATGCCACATGGTGAAGCGGCCAGCGTGGTTTTGGAACAACTGCAAAGGGTCGTTGCCGGAGCGCACTACCCAGTACAAATCCAATTCAAAATCGACCAGTTTTTTGTCGGTTTCTTTTAGCAAAATGTCGTAACCGGTTTGGTCACCGAATTTCGTGAATTCAAAATCGTGGTTGTGGTAGGCGAGTTTGAGTTCTGCTTTTTGGCACAAAAGTGCGGCTTCGTTGGCTTTTTGGGCGATGCGTTTGTAGTCGTCCAATTGGCTGCGTAGAGCGTCTTCTAGCCACGGAATCACCACATATTCGCTTCCCAATTGATTGGCGCACTCTATGGAGGCTTTCAGGAAGTCGGCATTGTTGTCTTTGATAAACGTTTTGAAATCATAATGCCCGCTCGGCGCTTTGAGTCCGTTGTCGTTTAAGATTTTTTTAAAGTCTTTGGGCGAGGTGCCAAAAAAGCCTTTTTCGCCTGCAAATCCGTAGGTTTCAACTTCTTTGTAGCCGGCTTTGGCAACGTGTTCTAGCACGCCTTTGACATCTTTGGAAAAGGCTTCGCGCAAGGTGTACAATTGAATGCCGATGTTTTTGGGTTTTGCCGCAAAGGCTAGGGAAGGAGCTAGGGCAACGGCGCCCAAGGCCAACCCACTATTGATGATGAAATCTCTACGCTTAATCATGGTGGTTCGTTTTTAGGGGTTAAATATCACAAATGGCGATGGCTTGTTGCAAAGCGGCCATTTTATCTTTTTGTTTCGGCATGAATTCTTGTCCCACAAAACCTGTAAAACCAGTAGCTGCAATGGCTTTCATGATGGCGGGATAATTAAGTTCTTGGGTTTCGTCGATTTCGTTGCGACCTGGTACACCCGCCGTGTGAAAGTGGGCAATGTACTGGTGGTTTTCTTTGATGGTGCGAATGACATCGCCTTCATCAATTTGCATGTGATAGATGTCGTACAAAAGTTTGAAATGAGGCGAATTGATTCTTTTGGCCAATTCTACGCCCCAGTAGGTTCTGTCGCACTGGTAATCTTTGTGGTCGATTTTGCTGTTGAGCAATTCCATTACTAAGGTAACTTGGTGTTTTTCGGCCAGCGGAATCAAGGTTTGCAAGCCTTTTACACAATTGTTCCAGCCTTCTTCATCGGTTTTGCCTCTGCGGTTGCCGCTAAAGCAAATTAGGTTTTTATAGCCTGCCTGAGCCACCAACGGAATCATAGCGGTGTAGTTTTTTATAAGTTGGTCATGGAATTTAGTATCATTGAATCCGTCAACGAGATTCAATTCGGCACCATTGCACATAGTAGATACTAATTGGTGTTTTTGCAGGATGGGCCAGTCTTTTGGGCCGACCAAATCAATTCCAGTTATCCCCATTTTCTTGGCTGCTATACAAAGCGCTTCGAGTTCCATATCGCCAAAACACCAACGTGCTACGGAATGGTTTATTTTTCCTTTGGTCATAAAATCAGAGGTAAAGGTTTTATCAGACACTCCCATAGCCGAAAGCGACGACGGAATTCCCATAGCTACAGTGCCAGCAATTAGGCCTTTTAGAGCGGTTCTTCGATTGAATTGTTCAGGCATCTTGCAATGGAGTATTAGTTGTTGGCTGCAATTTTTTGCTTTTCTTTAAAGAAGATAAAAAACAGCAATGCAATTCCTGCTGCAAATAGACAAGGGAAAATCCAAACATTGTTCCAATTGTGAATGCCTTCTCCAGCACTATTTTGGTCTACAATTTGTCCTGCAACGTAGAAGCCAATGTACATTCCAACGCCATAAGTGGCAAGCGTAATCAAGCCTTGAGCTGAGGAACGAATGGAAGCACCCGCTTTTTGGTCCGTGTAAATTTGTCCAGTCACAAAGAAAAAGTCATAACAAATTCCGTGCAGTGCAATTCCTAAATAAATCATCCAAATGTTTTGTCCTACATCGCCATAAGCAAACAATAAATAGCGAACTACCCAAGCCAACATCCCGATTAACAACATTTGCTTGATACCAAAACGTATAAAAAACAAAGGCATTAAAAACAAAAATACCGTTTCCGACATTTGTCCAATGGTCATTTTGGCTGCTGCGCTTTCAAGACCAATTTCATTCAAAAATTGATTGGCTTGACCGTAATAAAACGCCAACGGAATGCAAATAAGAATTGAAGCGATAAAAAACACTAAGTAATTCTTGTCTTTCAAAACATTTAAAGCATCTAAACCCAAAGTTTCGGCGATTGACACTTTTTGTCCCGCTTTCGGAGGTGGTGTATTCGGTAAGAAAAAGCAAAACACCCCAAACAAAAGCGATACGATTGCCGAAACATAAAAAGTGATATTCAATCTGTCTGGTGTAGATTCCCAAGCCATGGCACCAATGACTAATCCAGAGGCAATCCAGCCAAGGGTTCCCCAAACACGTACTTTAGCGAACTCTTTCTCAGCATCGGTCATTTGATTCATCGAAATAGAATTGACCAAGGCTAAAGTGGGCATAAAAAGAATCATATAGAACAATAGCAAGGTGTAAAAAGAATCAAATGTAGATTTAGTCGATAACAAATAGAGTAGTACCGAGCCTATAATATGCAAAACTCCTAGAATCTTTTGTGCTGAGAAAAATTTATCAGCAATCATCCCCACAATAAAAGGGGCTATAATCGCTCCCAAACATTGTGTTCCATAGGCCAATCCGGTTTGTGCTCCTGTTGCTGCTATAATCCCTTTTGTTAAATAAGTACCCATAGTAACAAACCAAATTCCCCAAACGAAGAAATTAATAAACATCATGGACGATAATTTGATTCTAATAGTTGTAGTCATATTTTAGGTGGTTTTTGGGTTAGTGGTTAGTAGGTGAGGGCTATTTACAGCCTGTAGTGGTTTCCATTGTATTCCATTCTTTGATTAGAATATTGCGGTACCACACATTGTCTCCGTGGTCTTGCAAGGCAATTTTTCCTTTTTTGAAGGTTCCAAATCCAGGCCAAGCTTTGAATTTACTTCCTGCTACCAACGCTTTAAATGCATCATCCCAAAGTACTGTCTCTACGATAATTACTCCATTTAATACGTAAGTTAATTTGCCATTTTTACATACTACTTCTGCCGTATTCCATTCGCCTACAGGTTTTACAGGCTCTGATTTACTCTGAATCAAATCATACAAATCTCCTGCGCGGTGTTTGGTGATTTTTCCATCAGGATGTCCGTCATTGTCCAATACCTGCATTTCTAAACCAGTCTCATACGTGTTTTTGTATTTCTGTGGATTTTCATTGATGTAAAAAATAATCCCACTGTTGGCTTTTGGCGCGACTTTCCAATCCACTTTCAAGTGAAAGTTTTCGTATTCGGCGTCAGTCACGATGTCGCCACCTTGACCATTTTTGGCTGCTTCGGGGTCAAAATGCAAGACACCGTCTTCTACTTTCCATCCAGCACCCACGGTAGTTTTGCCGTAAGTATGCCAACCGGTTGTTGTTTTTCCGTCAAAAATCGGTTTAAATCCTTTTTGTGCTTGTAGGGTTTGAGCGATAACCAAAACCATAAGCGTTGCTACTATTTTTTTCATTTCGATTGATTTTTTTTAGTTCATTTAATTGTTTGGAGCAGATAGAAAAAGGCTTTCTTGTTGTCAAAGTCCCGCTGTCCGCTATATCTTTGCTTTTTAACCCAAAAAGCAAAGGATGCCGCTGCCATCGGGGCTATGGAGCCACAATTTGAATTCTTGGTTACCAACCTAAAAACTCAAATTCTTCCAACCTTCTCTATAATTTCGTTTTACAAATTGGTTCACATCGTCTACATTGGTTACTTTCTTAGCGGTATTGTCCCAAAGCAGTTTCACCGAACGTCCCGGATACACATCTTCTCCCAATACTTCTTTGTACAAGTCATAACCACGAACAGCTAAATTCGCCATCAACAAAGCTTCAGTCAACGGACCTGCAATCTCGAATGGCGAACTCAATTCTTTTTTGCCATAACCGGCAATGCATCCTTCAATCCATTGTTTTTGGTGGCCGCTGGCTCCGTCTTTTACACGAAGGTATTTCTCGGCGATTTTTAGGTTTTCATTGCGACTCAAAGGCAATAATCTTGGATTTTCGCTGTAGGTGTCGCAAATCATTTTTCCTTTGGTTCCAATGAATAAAGTTCCGTTTCCACCATCACCAAAGATTTCATTAGCGCCCAATTCCTCAGGACGTTCTGGCTGAATTCCTCCATCCATCCAATGCACTTTTACATCGCCTTTGGTTTTATCAGTTTTAGGAAAAGTCAACACCACGTGGCTCGACGGCGGACAACTATCAGGGAAATACCCTCTTTTGAATTCATCCACATACACAGAACCTACGCTGCATTGTACGTCTTTTGCATATTTCAAATTCAATACAGAAAATGGAGCTTCTAGCAAATGGCATCCCATATCACCCAAGGCACCTGTTCCATAATCCCACCAACCACGCCAGTTAAAAGGCACTAGTTTGTCGACATAATTTTTACTTGGTGCTGTTCCCAACCACAAATCCCAATCCAATTCTTTTGGAATATCGGCTTTTGCAGTAGACCACGGAATCCCTTGTGGCCAAACGGGTCTGTCGGTCCAAGCATAAACGGTGTGTACATCGCCAATCAAATCGGCTTCAAACCATTCTTTTAGCAAGCGCGTACCATCATTCGAAGAACCTTGATTTCCCATTTGAGTCACCACTTTATAGCGGCTTGCAGCCTGAGTCATCATGTGTGCTTCATAAATGTCGTGTGCCATTGGTTTTTGCACATACACGTGTTTGCCCAACTGCATGGCTGCAAAGGCTTGAATCGCGTGATTATGATCGGGTGTTGAAACCGAAACGGCATCAAAATTTTTATGCTCTTTATCGAGCATTTCACGCCAATCTTTGTAGAATTTTGCTTTTGGTAGGGCCTTTACGCTATTGGACGCTCTGCGCGTGTCAACATCGCATAAATAAGCTACGTTGGCTAATCCACTTTTTTCAAAAGAAGCAATATCGGACTGGCCTTTTCCGCCTACACCAATACTCGCAATAAGTAATCGGTCACTTGGCGCTACAAAACCTCTTCCCATTACATGACGTGGAATAATCATAAAGGCCGCTGTTGCCAATGCGCCTTTTTTTAGAAAATCCCTACGAATGGTGGATTCGGGCTCTTTTTTGGGGTTAAAATCTTGATCCATAGATGCGTTTCAATTTATTTGTTCAATGATAGAATGTACTTCGCAATTTTTTTGGCATCGTCTTTTTTCAATGCACCGTGAGCAGCCATTGGAATAGCGCCCCAAACACCTGAACCTCCTTTGATAATTTTATCCGATAAATAATTGATGTTTTTATCGTTCATTGGATATTTTTTTGCAATATCTAAATACGATGGACCAATTACTTTTTTGTCAATTTTATGGCAAGTAGCGCAATCTTGTTTTGCGATTAACTTTTCACCTTCTGAAGGTTGTTCTGTTGGAACTACTTTGCTTTTTGGAATGAGTTCATAATCAGAAAAAGCACTCAATACACTTACGCTAATTATGGCTGCCATTATTTTAATTCTCATTTTATTTTAATTTTTATATTGATAATCCTAAATTTTTTCTGTTCAATTCGGTGTTGGTACTAACTGCTGCAAAATCATCAAATGCTTTATCAGTGACTTTAATAATATGCTTTTTGATGAATTCGGCGCCTTCTCTTGCACCATCTTCTTGATTCTTCAAGCAACATTCCCATTCCATTACGGCCCAACCTTTGTAATTGTACTGCGCCAATTTGCTAAAAATGGTTTTAAAATCTATTTGACCATCACCAGGCGAGCGATAACGCCCCGCGCGATTGAGCCAACTTTGATAACCTCCAAAAGTGCCTTGTTTTCCGGTAGGATTGAATTCGGCATCTTTTACGTGAAAGGCTTTGATACGTTCATGATAAAAATCGATATACTGCAAGTAATCCAATTGTTGCAATACAAAATGTGAAGGGTCGTACAATAAACAAGCGCGTTGATGATTATTAACGGCTTTCAAAAACATCTCGTAAGTTTCGCCATCAAACAAGTCTTCTCCTGGATGAATTTCGTAGCAAACATCAACACCATTTTGGTCAAAGGAATTTAGTATGGGTAACCAGCGTTTGGCCAGTTCTTTGAATCCTTCTTCAATTAATCCCGGAGGACGCTGTGGCCAAGGATGAAAATATTGCCATAGCAAAGAACCACTAAAGGTTGCATGCGCTTCTAAACCTAAATTTTGCGAAGCCTTGGCGGCATAATGCATTTGCTGTACGGCCCATTCTTGTCTAGCTTTAGGATTAGCTCGTAAAGCAGTAGGGGCAAACCCATCAAAAAAATCATCATAAGCAGGATGAACAGCCACTAATTGACCTTGCAAATGAGTAGATAATTCGGATATTTTTAGTCCGTAAGAGGCAACTTTTCCTGTAAGTTCATCAGCATAGGTTTTACTTTCGGCAGCTTTTTGTAAATCGATAAAGCGAGCATCCAAAGTTGGAATTTGAATCCCCTTGAATCCCAAATCAGCCGCCCATTGACAAATACCGTCTAATGAATTAAAAGGAGCTTCATCCGAGATAAATTGAGCTAAAAAAACGGCTGGGCCTTGCATTGTGGTCATTTCTTTTGATTTAAATTTTAAATTCAGTCCATTTTTGAGTCGAACGCCCTGAGGCAATAACATTTTCTATAAAAGCCATCCCACGCACCCCATCTGAAACGGTTGGGAAATCAAGCATTTCAGTAGTAGGTTCTTTACCTTCTAATTGGGCTTGAAGGGTTAAGGCAAAGTTTTTATACAAATTAGCAAAAGCTTCTAAATACCCTTCAGGATGTCCGCTTGGAATTCTCGTATTAAAAGCAGCTACTGATGATGCATAGCCATTTCCAGTACGGTAGATTTGTGCTGGAGCATCTAGCCATTTTACGATTAAGGTATTCGGTTCCATTTGGTGCCATTCAAGGCCACCTTTTTCGCCATATACTTTAATTTTAAGACTGTTTTCCTCACCAGCGGCAATTTGGCTGGCCACTAATATTCCGTTGGCACCATTATCAAATTTGAGCAACACATTGCCGTCATCGTCCAAACGTCTGTTAGCTACAACGGTATTGATATCAGCGCAAAGTTGGGTAATTTTCAATCCTGAAATGTATTCGGCTAAATGAGCGGCATGGGTTCCAATATCGCCCATGCAACCACTAATTCCACTCTTAGAAGGGTCGGTGCGCCAAGCGGCTTGTTTGTTGCCTTCCTTTTCAAATGAAGTACTCAACCAACCTTGAGGATATTCTACCATAATTTTGCGGATTGCACCCAATTGGTTATCAGCTATCATACTTTTGGCTTGTTTCACCATTGGATAGCCAGAATAGGTGTGTGTAAGGCATAATTGTAATCCTGTTTCCTTTACTTTTTGTGCTAACAGTTTGGCTTCTTCAAGGGTTAGTGTCATTGGTTTGTCTAAAACGACATGAAAACCGTACTCTAACGCCATCATAGCTGGGGCAAAATGTGCGTGATTGGGTGTAACAATCGATACAAAATCCATTCTTTCGTTGGGCGGTAATTGTGCTTCGGTGGTAATCATCTCTTTGTAAGAACCGTAACATTTGGCTTTTGGTAAAAACAAAGCCTGACCTGATTCCATCGATAGTTCAGGATTAGAGCTAAACGCACCGCAATGCAATTCAATCAAACCATCAATGTTGGCGGCAATGCGGTGTACTGCTCCAATAAAAGCATTTTTACCACCGCCAATCATTCCCATTTTTAATTTTCTCATGCTTGACAAGTTGTCTCTATATATTTTTCTTTTTCAATTCTTTTACAGCATAATCACAAGCTCTTGCGGTCAAAGCCATGAAGGTCAATGAGGGGTTTTGACAAGCCACAGAAGGCATACAAGAACCATCTGTTACAAAAACATTGCTTACTTCGTGCATCTGATTCCATTTGTTCAAAACAGATTCCTTAGGGTCGTTCCCCATACGAGCAGTTCCCATTTCGTGAATAGCCATACCTGGGAAACAGCCATTATCATAAGTTTTAATATTTTTTAACCCTGCAGCTTCAAGCATTTCTGCGGCATCATACATCATGTCTTCACGCATTTTGGCTTCATTTTCCTTGTACTCACAATCGATGGCCAAAACAGGTTGTCCCCATTTGTCTTTTTTCGAATGGTCGATGTAGACTTTATTTTCGTAATAAGGCAACATTTCTCCAAAACCACCTAGACCCATAGTCCAAGAATCAGCTGGTCTTGACATCGTTTCTTTAAAATCACCACCAAAAGCTAATTCAGCGACTTCTTTGTGCCAATTCCCTCTACTAGCGCCACCTTGGTATCCAAAACCTCTCAAATAATCACGTTTATCGCCATTAAAGTTTTGGTATCTTGGAATGTAAATTCCATTGGCGCGTCGCCCGTAAGTATATTTGTCTTCAAAACCTTCGGCAGTTCCTTCGGCACCACATCTAAAATGATGGTCCATTAAGTTATGCCCTAATTGTCCACTACTATTTCCTAAACCGTTAGGATGTGCCTCAGAAGTAGAGTTTAATAAAATGAAAGTAGAACCTAATGTTGAACCATTAACAAAAACAATTTTGGCATAGAATTCCATCGTTTCATTAGTTTCAGCATCAATAACCATAACGCCTTTGGCTTTTTTGGTGTCTTTGTCATAAATAATATGATTGACAATCGAGTAGGGGCGAACGGTTAGTTTTTTCGTAGCCATTGCTGCCGGTAAAGTGGCAGATTGGGTACTGAAATAAGCCCCAAAAGGACAACCTCTACTGCATAAATTTCGGTATTGACAACTGCCTCTACCATTAAGAGGTACAGTCAAATTGGCTGTACGACCAATCGTTAGAATTCTAGATTTATTATAATGTTTTTCGATACGTTCTTTCACCGATTTCTCAACGCAATTCAAATCCATTGGGGGTAAAAATTGTCCATCAGGTAACAAAGGCCAACCTTCATTTTGTCCACTAATACCAGCAAATTTTTCTACATAATCATACCAAGGTGCAATATCTTTATAACGAATGGGCCAATCATTACCATGACCATCTCTAGCATTGTCTTCAAAATTGTGGTCACTCAAGCGGTAACTCTGACGCCCCCACATTAAGGATTTTCCTCCTACGTGAAAACCTCTATACCAATCAAAACGTTTGTCTTCAGTATAAGGACATTCCAAATCATTAACCCACCAACTTTCGGTCGCTTGATTGTACGGATAATCACGGGTTTGCACCGGATGTGTACGTTTTTGTTCCTCGGTCATTTTGCCTGCATACGGAATTTCCCAAGGGGCTTTCATAGCCGAATCGTAGTCTTTGATGTGTTCAATGTTTTTACCACGTTCGAGCATGAGCACTTTTAGTCCTTTTTCGGTTAATTCTTTGGCTGCCCAACCACCACTTATTCCTGAACCTATAACGATTGCGTCATAAGTGTTTTGCTTTTTTAAATCGGTATTGATATTCACGAGTTGCTTTTTTTTGAATTAATACTAAAATAGAATTCCAGTCCTTTTTATGTGGCCCAAGCTTTTTGTCCAGGTTTATAGGGAGCGCTTCCATCATATTTTCCGGGGATTGGTAAATATTCACGAGCTTGAGTACAACCTATTTCTGATGAGAAATAACACAAAATGGTTAAGTCTCTAGCAATTAAAAAGAAGGAAGGTTCTTTGTTGCTATCAATAGCTTCTTGTTTCAAATCATTCATTAATTGGATTTTTTCATCAGTTGACAAAGCCAAGAATTCTTTATTGAATTTTGTTTTTGATTTGGCCAACATGGCCTCATAACCATTTTTGAAAATAGTTTGCAGTTTTGGAGGATAACAATCTTTAATAATTAAGGGAATCATTGCTCCAACACCGGCAGCTTTAGCTCCAGGAGAACTTGAAGTAGTGGGCAGAATTATTTCCGCAAATTCAGCTAAAATTGCTTCTTCTGAAAAGGAATACGAGTAGGGACTTTTTCCTGGTTCGTAAACGGTAAAGCTTTCAAACAAAACACCCATTGTCGTTGCAGAAATGGCTCCTCCCATTAAATAGGCAACTTTTTTTAATGCTTCTCTTCTGTCCATTTTGAATACTATTTAAAATAATTGGTTATTAGTAATAAAAAACATAATTATCAATGTATTACAATAATAAGTAAAAAAATGACAGATTCTTTTTTATACTAATAATTTAATATCATTAATGAATATTTAGCAATGTTTTTTTTATTTCTATCCAAAATGATGAAAGAATAGAAGCAGTAAAGGACAATGAATACGATTTATTAATTTTTTTAAGAGTACTATTTTTTTAAATAGGCTAGTTCATAGTGAAATAAACTAACTTTTATGTAATTTTACTTGTTAAAATTTGTAACAAAAAGTTGAAAACAGATTTCATTGCGTTAAAATGACATTTTATACATTATAGTACTTTTTCAAATAATTGTATTTGACTTTTAAGGCGTTCAATCAGCATATTCATCATTCTTTTGTTCAAATTAGATGAATTTTGAATATAGGTTTGGTATTCTTCCAAAGTAAAAAGTCCAATAACCATTCCTTTTAAAGCATTTCTAAACTTTATATCCTTTTGAATTGAATTTTCTATCAAAAGCAATTTCTTTTCAGTGGATAGACTATAAAAATCCTTTTTATTTTTAGTAATGTAATTTTCAAATGAAGCTAGAAATAAATCATTTTGAAGTTTTAGAATAGGTCGAAGTGTTTCATTTTGAAAGGCTTCCTCGCTAGAGGACTGATTAGTTATTGTGCCAATGGCTTCACCTCTTAATTCCTTTAGCAGAAGATCTCTTGGATTCATTGTTTTTTCTTTAAAGTTAATCAAAAAGTGGTTTGGTAATTTCTTAAATTTGAAAATAAACCTAACAAAATGAGATTTCATACTAGAAAATGGGTAAAACCCGAAGATTTAAATCCAAACGGAACGTTGTTTGGTGGTCGATTATTGGCTTGGATCGACGAAGAATTGGCCTTGTATACGATTATTCAACTCGAAAATTCCCGAATTGTAACCAAATACATGTCGGAGATTAACTTTAAAAGTTCAGCTCGGCAAGGTGATATTATAGAAATTGGCATTGATGTCGTAAAGTTTGGCACCACTTCTTTAGTTTTAAAATGCGAAGCCAGAAACATGATGACTCGAGAAACGATTCTGACTATTGACCAAACAACTATGGTAAATCTTGGTGCTGATGGTAAACCAAAAGCGCATGGTAAGACTGAAATTGAATACGTAAAAAACAGACTATAAAAAAGGGACACTAATTAAAGTGTCCCTTTTGTTTTTCTTACGGGTACTTCGTAATCAAGAAAATTGCTTTCTGAGGGCATTTCATATACTTCTAAGTGAAAATACTTTACTGAAGCAATGACATGATCAAAGATGTCCGCCATGATGTATTCGTAATTTTCAAAACGTTTGTCAGTAGAAAAGGCATAAACCTCCAATGGCACACCCTGAGCAGTAAGCTGCAATTGTCGACATAACATGACCATATTTTTATTCAATCCCGGATGCTGATGCAAGTATTGATTGATGTATTTTCTAAACAAACCCAAATTAGTCATGTTTCTTCCGTTGATAGCTAAACTTTTATCAACCCCATTGGCTCCATTGTATCGATCAATTTCAGCTTTTCGTGTTTCAATATAAGGTCGGATAAGCTCAATTTTTTGCAATTCCTCTAATTCCTTATCTTCAAGAAAACGGATAGTACTAGCTTTGATTAAAATATGTCTTTTAATACGTCTTCCGTCTGATTTAAGCATACCGCGCCAGTTATGAAAGGAGTCAGAACTCAAACTATAGGTAGGAATTGTGGTGGTGGTATTGTCAAAGTTTCTAACTTTTACAGTAGCCAAATTGATTTCAATCACATCACCATCGGCACCATAACGATCCATTGTAATCCAGTCACCTATACGTACCATATCATTGATGGCGACTTGAACACTGGCTACAAAACCCAAAATAGTATCCCTGAATATCAAAATGATAATGGCTGATATTGCTCCAAGAATGGTAAGCATTTCTTTTTGACTGATGCCAAATAACTTTGAAATAATTACAGATATCCCAAACATCCAAAGCACAATCATGATTACTTGCATAAAGCTATCAATCGGTTTGTCGCTGTATCTTGGAATATGCTTTAAGTATTCTTGAGTGGTATTCAAAAGTGTTCTTATAATCCAAAGAACAAGTAATACAATATAAACTCCAACTAGTTTACCGAATATATCTTCCCAATAATCATAGCGTTCTAAAATGATTGGAACCGATTTATAAATTAAAGTAAACGGAATTAATTGTGCGATGTAAATCACCGTTTTGTTCGATATAATTAAATCATCGAACTTGGTTTTTGTTTTTAGCGCAATGACAGCCATAGCCGTAACAAACAAAAACCTGAAAAACATATAAATAGTATAGGTTAGAACAATCAAAATAATGATGTTCAGCACCAAACTCAAATAAGAAGCAAACGAATAACCCAATCCCCATTTTCTAAAAATAGGGTAGAGGAAATTAAAGAGTTGTTCTAAGGTTTTATTCATTACTCAAGTATTTCTTTTCAATATAAAAAGTACCAAACGGAATTAATGAACCTAAAATAATAATTGCAAAAGTAGGGAAGGACCACTTTTGTGCATTTTTCAATAGCACAGCTAATACTACATACCCAATGAACAAAACACCGTGACTCATTCCTATCGGATACAAGAGTGTTTTGTATAAATCCATGTTGTTAGGTTTGATAAACAACATATTAGCTAATAAAACTAAATAAGAACATCCTTCTAAAATGGCAGTAATTTTGAATAATTTGAGCATTTTCTAAATTTAAGTAATTTTTATTGTGTCAAAATTAAGGATTCTTGTTGATTATAGCATTTGTAAAGTCAAACTATTTACTTTTACAATTCCTAACGATTGAAAATGAGCAAACGCGAATTAAAAAAATATGTAGCCCAATTAACGAAAGAACAATTGGAAGAACAAGTGATTGAATTGTATGAAAAATTCAGTCCAGTAAAAGTCTATTACAATTTTGTTTTTAATCCAAAGGAAGACTCTCTTTTACAAGAAGCAAAACTCAAAGTAACCAATGAATATTTTCCAGTTAGAAATCCTGGACGAAAGAGTAAACCAAGAGCCAAAATGAGACGTTCTATTGCTCAAAAGTTTATCAAGCATTTTATTGTGTTGGGAGTAGATGCTTTTATAGTTGCTGATTTAATGCTGTATGCCATTGAAATTGCCCAAACTTATGCTGCAGAAAACCCTATTAAAAGTGAAACTTTTTACAAAAGTATGTACAATTCTTTTGGGCAAGCAGCAAATTATTGTATCGCAAACGGCATTTTTACTGACTTTAAAGAAAGAATTATAGGAATTAGCGCTGAAGCAAAGCTGAAAAAATGGCAAAATCGTTATGATTTTGAAACCTTAATCGATAAAATATCAATTTTGTAGCGCTTCTTAAATAAAATTATTTAATCAAAACTATATTTTTTATTTTAATAGTAGTGGATTAACTCTTTTTTCGGCGTATTTTTGCAAAAATCCAAGAAAATACAATGTTAGAAGACACTTTAGAAATTCAAGTTGAAAATAAAAAAGAACTTTATGCCTACCAAAAAGGAGATATAGATGCAATTTTTGAAAGAATAGATAATGCTCCAAGCAATCATCATTTATTGTATCAATTGCCTACAGGTGGTGGAAAAACAGTAGTTTTTTCAGAAATTGTTCGCAGGTATTTATCACAACATGACAAAAAAGTAGTTGTACTAACGCATAGAATTGAGTTGTGTAAACAAACATCAAAAATGCTCAAAGGATTTGATGTTAAAAACAAAATCATCAACAGTAAAGTAAAAGAATTACCAGACCAAAACGATTACTCTTGTTTTGTGGCCATGGTAGAAACTTTGAAAAACCGTATTAATGACGAAAAACTACATTTAGACAATATTGGCTTAGTAATTATTGACGAAGCACACTACAATTCCTTCCGAAAATTATTGAGTTCCTTCAAGAATGCTTTTATTCTTGGGGTTACCGCAACACCATTGAGTTCCAATATCAAATTGCCAATGCATCAAAGTTATGATGAATTAATTGTTGGTGACACCATTGGTTCTTTGATTGAAAAAGGTTTCTTAGCACGAGCTGTAACGTATAGTTATGATGTAGGATTGACTTCGCTAAAAGTCGGAATCAACGGAGATTACACCGTAAAATCTTCTGATGATTTATACACTAACATGGCGATGCAAGAAAAATTATTGCATGCTTACACTGAAAAATCTATAGGAAAGAAAACCTTAATTTTCAATAACGGTATCAACACTTCATTGTACGTTTACGAAACGTTCCGTGAGGCAGGTTATCCTATTCGTCATTTAGACAATACCAGTAATAACGAAGAGCGAAAAGAAATTTTGCATTGGTTCAAGCATACACCAGATGCTATTTTGACTTCTGTTGGAATTTTGACCACAGGATTTGATGAGCCAACAGTAGAAACTATCATTTTGAATCGTGCCACCAAATCGTTGACACTTTATTTCCAAATGATTGGTCGTGGTTCAAGAAAGTTACCTGGAAAAGACGAATTTACAGTTATTGATTTGGGTAATAACGCCGCTCGTTTTGGACTGTGGAGTGAGCCTGTAAATTGGCAGCATATCTTCAAATCACCTGAGTTTTATCTAGAAAACTTGCGTGATGACCACGAAATTGAGTTGCACTTTAAATACCAAATGTCTCCCGAATTAAGAGCTAAATTCAGTAAAACTGCTGATGTAACTTTTGATGTTGATGAAGAACACAAATTGGCCATCAAACAAAACTTACGTTCTAAAGTTGTTCTTGATAAATCTTTAGACCAACATGCTTCTATGTGTGTTGACAATGCCGAATTACCTCAAGAAGCCAGAGCTTTAGCCAAAGAATTAGATGAAGATATTGAATGCCGCATCAAACGTTATTCAAAATGCCTAAGCCAGTGCAGTAAAAACTACCGCGAATGGTTGGTCGATGATTATAAACAAAAACTTACCTTGTTAATTGGTAAAAAATATAGAGAAAAAGTCTTAAGCGAATTGGATTAATTTTTAGGAGCTTTTCCGGCTGTACACTGTATCTTTTCTTTTTTTAAAGGAAAAAAAGAAAAGGATGCCGTTTCCATCCGGGCTATTTCAGGAAACAAACAAGAATTTCAAAAAACAGAAAACATGTCAAAACAATTCTCAGATTTAGGGCTTTCAGCACCCCTTGTTAAAGCGATTACCGAAATGGGAATTGTCACACCTACAGAAATTCAGTCTGAAATTATTCCATTAGCATTAGCAAACAATACAGATTTAGTTGGTATTGCTAAGACAGGAACGGGGAAAACGGCTGCTTTTGGATTACCAATTTTAGATAAAATAGATGTTGCTACTTCTTCTATTCAAGCTATTATTTTGGTACCCACCAGAGAATTGGGCAATCAGATTTTTGATAATTTAGTTCAGTTTGCAAAGTACCAACCTGCTATTTCGATTGCTGTAACTTGCGGAGGAGTACCTATCAAACCTCAGGTTGAACGTTTGTCTCAACCTACACATGTTGTCATTGCAACACCTGGTCGATTGATTGATTTGATTGAGAGAAAAGCAATTAACATAAAAGAAACTCCTTTATTAGTTCTCGATGAAGCCGATGAAATGGTTTCCATTTTAAAGGATAGTCTTGATACTATCATTGCGGAGTTACCAAAAAAACACCAAACCTATCTTTTTACAGCCACACTTCCTGGAACCATAAAACAACTTATCCAGAATTACTTGAACAAAAATGTAGTACAAGTAAGCGCTAGCATGGAAATTATGGGTAATCAAGGAATTAACCATAAGTACATCATAGTAGACCCTATAGAAAAACTAGATGTTTTAATGCATTTTTTGAATACGAAAGAAGGAGAACGCGGTATAATTTTTTGCAAAACCAAAGCAGCAGTTAACAAATTAGCTAAAAACTTGGCCATTAATAAGTTTTCATCCGGAGCTTTACACGGAAGTTTGTCACAAGGAATTAGAGATAGAATTATGGACCAATTCCGTCAAGGGCATATCAATATTTTGATTGCAACCGATTTGGCTGCTCGTGGTATAGACGTAGCTGCCATTTCTTATGTCGTAAATTATCATTTACCAGATACGTATGAAGCTTACGTACATCGTAGTGGTAGAACGGCTAGAGCAGGAGCTAATGGACTTTCATTAACCGTTTTACAAGCTGAAGAAGAAGCAGAAATTGCTGATTTTGAACGAGAATTAGGTTTGCAATTTTCCAAATATCAAAAGCCATCAACGGCTAGTATTGAAGAGAATAACGCGCTTTTGTGGGCAAAACAAATCTTCAAAACCAAACCTAATCACGAGTTAGAAGCTGAATTCAAAACCAAAATCAAAACTATTTTTCATCATCTCACCAAAGAGGAATTGATAGAAAAATTAATCGCTAATTATTGGTTACAAAACAAAACAGAACCTACAGAAAAACCTGTTAAAAAATTCAAAAACTAAATTTTCTACTGATTTATTGTTGTATTTTTATTGAGTACAAATAAACAATATAGTATATAGAAAGTAAAAAAGCTTATCTATTTGCATAACTAATAAATCAGCAAAAAGATGCATATTGTAATTATAGGTGGTGGTTTCGCAGGCATTAACTTGGCCAAAGCTTTGACTAACGAAAAAGGTATTACTGTCACATTAGTAGACAAAAATAATTATAATTTTTTTCCACCATTAATTTATCAAGTAGCAACAGCCTTTTTAGAACCTTCAAGTATTAGTTATCCATTCCGAAAGTTTTTTGCAGGAAAAAAGAATTTACAATTTCGATTGGGTGAATTTTTAAAAGTCATTCCAACAGAAAATAAAATAATCCTCAACAATGGTGAATTGAGTTACGATCAATTGGTTTTTGCCACAGGAGCAGAGACCAGTTATTTTGGTATGGAAAATGTGAAGAAAAATGCCATTCCAATGAAAACGCTCAATGACGCGACAAATATGCGTAATACCTTGTTAAAAAATTTAGAAAAAGCAGCGATTTGTAAGGACATACGCAAAAGAAGAAAATTACTTACGATTGTTGTTGCTGGAGGTGGTCCTACAGGAGTTGAAGTTTCTGGAATGTTTGCAGAAATGCGAAAAAGTATACTCATCAAAGAATATCCGGAATTGGAAACATCTGCCAGTAATATTTATTTGGTAGATGGTGGTGAGGCTTTATTGTCACCAATGAGTGTTGCATCTCAGCAAGATACACTAGAAGCGGTGACAAAACTTGGTGTAGTGGTAAAATTGAATACTCGCGTGGTAGACTACAAAGACGATACAGTATATTTTGCTGATGGCAACACCATTCAAACCAAAAATTTAATTTGGGCTGCCGGAATAACGGCAAGAGAATTTGAAGGAATTCCAGCAGAAAGTTATGGACGCGGTAAGCGAATTCTAACTGATGCTTTTAACAAAGTTAATGGTACCACAAATATTTTTGCTATCGGAGATACTTGTATTCAACTGACAGATGAAAATTTTTCTCAAGGACATCCACAAGTGGCTCAAGTAGCCATTCAGCAAGGATTAAATTTAGCTGGGAATTTTAAAAATTTACTTCAACAAAAAGCACTTAAACCATTTATTTACAAGGACAAAGGTTCAATGGCAATAATTGGAAAAAACAAAGCTGTTGTAGATTTACCAAAACCAAATCTTCATTTTAAAGGTTTTTTTGCTTGGATGATTTGGTTGTTCGTGCACTTAATGTCATTGATTACATATCGAAACCGCATCAATACTTTTTATCACTGGATGATTGCTTATTTTTCTAAAGATCAATCCTTGCGTATGATTATCCGTCCGGATAAAAGAATAAAAGAAGAAGTATCCTAACTAAGTTATTGATTTCTAACTATAAAAAGTTATTGTCATATTTTGAACTATAATTTATAGTATGTAAATAAGATTTTTTATATATATTTGCCATAGGTTTTTTATCAACAAGAGGGGAGTGACTGCGAATCACGTTTGACCCTCTTTTTTTTGTGGTTATTGTAAGGTTATTCTATACTCTTAATATTCCCATTTTTTTGATTCAGGATTAAATTTCCTTTTCCATAGTAAATGTGTATCAATGTTTAGGGTTTCAACTCTTTGAGTTATAAATCCGATTTGGTCGCCTACTTCACGAACTAAAACACCGTTTTGTTTGAATTTATAATATTTGTAAATTTTCATATAATAAAAGGCTTTGTTATTTCTCCAATATCTTGCAAGCGCTTTTATATCGTGGCGGGTTATTCTAATCCAAAAATAATTCTTTCCCGTTTTGGTAACAACTCCATTTAAAACAACCTTTCCAACAGCCGAAACAATTCTATCTTTATCGGGTATTCTTTGTAAGTTGTTTTTTAATACATTGTTTTCTTTGTTTTCTTTCATAATACTAAAGTGTTATTTGGTGTGCTAACGCTGGAAGCCTAACGGCGTTAACCGCGGGCATCAACAGTAGTATATGTGATTGAAAAAAAAAAGTGCATCCCGATAGGGAAACACTTTCATATAAATAGTTAATTC
Organism: Flavobacterium sp. RSSB_23; assembly: GCF_051547145.1. NCBI lineage: Bacteria > Pseudomonadati > Bacteroidota > Flavobacteriia > Flavobacteriales > Flavobacteriaceae > Flavobacterium > Flavobacterium sp. RSSB_23. The sequence goes on from NZ_JBPTTO010000003.1 coordinate 249,484, forward strand.
TTTCCATTATATTCGATTTTTTATCTAAAGAGGTTAAGGTCTGCGAACCATTTCTAACCACTATTGAAGTTTTCACAAATATACATTTTTTTTGGATTTAGAAAATTATTTTTTTAAATAAGGTTATAATCCTTTTTTGGGTTAAAGACATTTATTGCTAGAATATTTGAATAAATTCTAAAACCACCATCCCAAGGCTGAAGCTCGGCCAAAGAAAAATATTTACGTTCATCGTTTTGCATTTCGTTGTAATAAATATGCACTTCTTTTGTTCTTATGTTGTATCTAAAATAAACTGATAAAATATTCTTACCATTGATAAGCGGTATTTCTGACAAACTCGGACACATAAGCATAATATTAATATCGGCAAATCTGATAACAGTTTCATAACCATATTTAAAAACAGTTGGATAGTAAATTAATGCTTTTTGAGTTTTTGAAAAATTGCTAAAACTATCCATTGCAGTACAATCCCAATAATAATTATCTTGTTGGTAATTATATCTAAAAGTTGCGCCTAAAACATAAGGATTATAAGAAGCATCTTCTAGCTGTAATAGTGGTGTTGGAATGTCATATATTTTTAGATATGGTTCTGGCTGTAAGTATGGAATTAATACCGATAAATCTAGAGAGCTAGATTGTTTAGGGAGAACATCAAAACCGAAATAACCTGATTGATTGAATTTTGAAATATCAATAAAATCGCCATCAAAGTTATTATCATTTACAACAGCTATTTGATAGGGAGAAACATTTGCTATTTGCCTTTTTTCTCCATCAATGTAAACAGCAGTAACCAAAAACCTTTGAGGTATTGATTCAGTTGTAATAAAATTTACGTGTTCGGCTTCTGTAATTTCTACAAAATCGAAAGAATTGTTTTCTGTTATATATGTAATGAAATTCATTTTTTTTGGTTTAAATTTTTAATCCTTTACGAACAAGTACAAGTTCTGATTTATCTAAATACTTTAGAATATCAGCACGTAAGGAACGGGAATCCGTATCAACTTGAAAGTATAATTTTTCTAAAATTGAAAAATAATTTCTATACTTTAAAAGTGTATTTCTAATACTTTCGTCATTTTCAGTCCATTTGCGAGGTTTGGCAAAATCCCACCAATCGCCCGAATCCTGAATAGCAAAACCGAAATCAGAAGCTAGTTTTTCTGATGCTGCCCAAAGTTCTGAACTGCCCGTAATTTTTAACCTTTTTTGTTTTTGTGTGAGAGGGTTTTTATTATCGAGTAGTTTTATTTCTTTTTCAACTGCTTTTTTTGTTTCGATTTTTTCAACGTCATTTTCAAGTTTATCATTTTGGTTTTTGGTTTTCATTTCTTCCAAATAGTTTTGAATCCACGGAACCGCAATAATTAACCCTAGAATAACAATCCAATACTTTTGTAAAAATTGCATTGAAGCATCCCAATCAAAGGAATTATTTTTATTTTTTATGTATGCCATAAGTTTAATTTTAATCAAAAAAAAGAGCGTTTTTAAGCACTCTTTTTTTTATTTGGTAAATGAATATGTTTTTTATTTTTTAAAGACTTTGTAGCCTAAAAAAACAACAGCAAGAGCCAAACCAATAATGATGTTGGATTGATTTTTAACGATAAAAGCTTTAATTTCGTCCATTTTTTAAGATTTAAATTTATAATTTGGTTTTTTGTTTTTTTTGTAAAAATAATTAGCTAAAAAAAAAACAGTAAAAATGCTAATGCAGGGAGATACTTGTAATTCTTTTTAATGGTAACTACTAGTTTATCTGTAGAAACATTACCAAGAAGTTGCAAAGCGTCATCTAAATCCTTATCAGTAATTTCAAGATGTGCGGAACCCAATTCAACTTTGATGATTGCACGACCAAGAAGTAAAAGAAATTGATTGTTAATCGATTTAATTTCTTGGTCAGGTGTAACGCCGATTGATTTACAAACCGATTGAATATATTTTTCGGTGTTGTTTTCATTAGGTGGAGCATATTCGTAAATTAATTTTTTTACGGTGTTCTTTCCTTTGTTAATGTCGTTAATCAAATCTTTGAACATTGCACGCAATCCGAAAATTACATTTGTAAATTGTTCGAATTGGGTATCTTTTGATTGAGGATAAGGAATTTTACCTTGCCAAGCGTTTGAGGTTCTTATCAAATTGCCCGGATTATTGTTCCTTAAACCTCTAACTTTGTGATTGTTCAGAAAGGATTTCGCCATTTTTTTCGTTTTTTGAGTTGTCAATTTCGTCTAAAGTGTTAATTGCAAATTCGACAATTTTGATAATTGCCATAACATACACACCATATTTCAAAACGAATTTTAAACCGTTGATTATTCCCGTTGCTTTTTTCATAATGTTACGATTTACATTGTACCGCCGTCAGTTTGTTTTTTTACTGCTGTTACTCGAATCCACATTTCTACACCGTCTTTGTTTGAATTTGATGGTTCTAAACGGTATAGTTTACCACCTAATTCAACATAACCTTTGGGGAAACCAGTTCCTTTTTTGTCCTTGCATCCAACGACCTGATATTTTTGACCGAATTTGTCGGTTGAGATTCTTGCTTTAAAGTTTGAAGCCATTTTTTTAAGATTTTTAATTATTATTTATTTTCTTGTTCTGTTTTTGGTTTTCTTAACAATTTGAATAATGTTACAATACCAACAACAAATTGAATTGCCAATTTTGCTATCTCAATTGTTGGATTTGGTGCGGGAATGTGTTGTACTCCTTCAATTGCACCGATTGAGAGTGTTCCTATCAATGGTTTTGTCATTTTATCGGCGTTTTAAAGGGATTCGTTTTGATGATTTTTGATTTCTGAAGTACAAAAAGATTCCACCTAATGCACCAACACCAAGAACAACTTTTAACCAATGTTTTTCGAACCATTGTTTAATCGTTAGGTCAACAATTTCGGCGCCTACATTTCCAGCGGTTTCCTTTGCAGTTTGTGAAACTTGCGCCTTTGCTTCATTTACTGCACCTTTTGCAAATGCATTTAACTGTCCGCCAACTTGCTGACCAACTAAAGCGCCCGTTTGGGTTGCCAAATATTCTGCTTGTTGTTGCATTGCCTGAGCTTCTGCAATTTTACCGTCTTTTGCTAGTTTATCAGCTTGTTTTTTTAGTTCGTGAGCTTCGGAAGCATTTGAAACAACTTGCTGAACTGCACCGCCGACAATTGGAATTGAACCCAACAAAGGAGTACCAAGTTTCACTACATTTTTAAGTGAAACTTGTTTCAATCCTTTTTTTACGGCATTTCCTATGTTTTTGAAAAATCCCATAATTACGCCTCAATTCTAGTTAATAAATTGATAATACTACCTTGACTTTTGCGAATTTCAATGTTTTTGACACCAAAAAGAGGTAATTGTAATTTGCCGTTGAATAGGGATTTTACTGTACCGTCATTTTTGACATATCCGACAGGGTCAACGGAGCGAGATAATACACGCAATTCGTGCAAAGTGTATCTTACTACTACGTCATTAAGGTATGTGTAAGCAATTTCCTCAATTGTTGCTGAATCGTCTAAAAGTGCCAAATCACAGTCATAAACGTCAAATGCTTTTTGTCTTTCGTCTGCATTCATACTTCTATTGGTAAACTGCAAAACTTTGTCAGAAAGTTGGGGCATTTCAATAGTATTAATAACATACGTTTCGGCAGTTTTTAAACCACTTAATTTGATTTTGATAACGTCTTTTTCTGAAAGAACGATAGCGCCGTTTTCGGATAGTTCACATTCGGCAGTAGTTTTGTAAGTCGCATCCGCTGAAACTGCGTCACCGTTGAACGTTGTTAAAAGAATAAAATCTTTTAAAGCCATTACACCCTCGGTAATTTGGATATTACCTGATAAACGTTCTACGAATACCTCTATTGATTCCGTAGTTAATGCATCTACTTCCAATGAAGAAGAAACAATTAACGCCCCTATTGGTTTTGTGACCAAAAGCACGTCTGATTTTGTGATATTTTTTCCGCTAGAGTTAAAAATTTCCATTATTTTGATTTTTTGATTGATGATTGAGTTACAAATGTTTAAAAAAAAACACCCTACTTTTTGAAAGTGGGGTGTTTTGTCGGATTTTTGCGTATTTTGTCGGAATTATTTAATTTTTAAGTGTTTCGGCATCGGTTTTGAAGTAGCTTTGCACGTGACATAATAGGACAACTTTTATATTATAATGGTTTTTGATGTCTTTATAGTAACGTTCAGCAGTTCTTAAAGAAATACCCATATTATTAACTAACTGTTTAACTGTAATTTTTTGATAAGAAGAATTCATTTTATAATGTGGGGTTTGAGGGGGGGCGGAATCCCCCCTTATTAATTAAAAAATAAGTTTAACTGAGCTGGATTTGATTTGTTTTCGACTTTGTCAGTTGGGAAAATTTTATCTTCAAAGTATAAAAAATCCCCATTTGAAAGACGATAAATAAAACCTTTCTCTTTTTCTGTTTTGTGAATCATTGAGGGAATTAAACCTTTGTTTTGTCGTTTTGGTGTTGCTTTTCTCATTTGGTTGATTTTGGTTAAATTTTGCATAATTGAAACATTAAAAAGTTAACGAAAAGATTAACTTGAGCGGGGGAATCAGTATCCCCCGCCTTTGATTTGACTACCATAAATTCTGCATTCTAATAAATTCGTTTGCATAGCTATTTTTTGTAAGAATTTGTTGTAAATATTGAGTGTTAAACGTGATATCCATCATTTCCAATAAATATTTTTTAAGTTGTGCCTTTTGTACCTTTTCAGAGGGTATTGAAGAATCAAAAAGTTCGAGAGGTTCAAGCAATCTAACTTTATCGAATTTGGCATCATTTACAAGTTGATACATATACATAGAAAACGCCTTTTCTCTTGGAGTCAGGTCGGAACTGATTGAGATTTGTTTTTTTTCGTAATAGTATTTTAATTGAATGTTGCAAATAGTGGTTAATTGGTCGGGTGTGATTTGTAAAATATCATTCAAGGTTTTTAATTCGTTGTTTTTGGAAACTAGTTTTTTCTTTTTAAGATTTTGTTTTGCACTTGAATTTTTTATAGTGGTTTCTTTTCTTATCAGATTGTCAATGTTTAAACCATATTTCAATTGGGGGAAAATGTACTTATTATAAAAGTCAGCGGAATTGGTTAAAAGTTCGTTTGTTTTGTTGTAGAACTTGCAAAAAGGATTTGAGATACTTGCTTTATCACGTTCGCCGAATTGAATCCCGATATTTAAATCTTTTTTTTGTGTTTCTTTTTTTGGGAAAAGTTTGATAGCGTGTTGTTTGGAAGATTTACCCATTTTTTTGAGTAATTTTAAACTTTCTTTGTAAGGTTCTAGTAAAAGATTGTAGTTTATGCAAATATCGATATCATTACAAATTGAATTTAAAACGGTTTCATAATCAACTTTGATGATATTACGAGTATTGATATAATCGACAATAGAGTAGATATTATAAGAATTAATTCCTTCAAAATATCTTTCAAATAACATTTTACAAGTCAATGTGATTCTGATAAAGGTTTGCGGGGGTTGGTTGTTTCTTGGAGGAAATACGATTTTATTAAACCTAAAGTTTATACCGTTGTCATTTATTAAAATCGGCTTAGGTGGGTTTAAATCGTCCAAGAGTTCGCCCGTAGTTTCATAAAATACTTTAAATTCGTCAACTAATTTGTTGTCAATTACTTGTATTTTGTCTAGGGGTAAATATATGGTTAACGAATCTATTAACCCGACATTTAAAGGCACTGGATTATAGTTCATAACGCACTGATTTAAAGGGTTCAGGTATATGGTTTGAACTATAATTTATATTATGTAAAATAGAATTTTTAATATTTTAAAAGAACTTGCTCTTTGCTCGAAATATTAAAATCTCACAAGTATTAATAAAACAAAAAAAGCACCTAATAAGGTGCTTTAAAATAAAATTTGGTTGATTATTTAACTTCAAATCCAATTATCCAGTTTTCCCAGCGTAATTCAATTTTATTTTCTTGAATTTTATATTCTAATTTTTCAACTAAAGCATCAGCTTTCTTATTTTTTACAACAACTCTTAACTGATCATTGCTTTCTTTGTAATCATAAGATCCCCATTGTTTGGCTTCTTTGTTAAAAATGACAATACTTTCCTTTTCATTTGGTATTACAAAAAAAGAATATTTGCCAGCTGGTAATTGTTTCCCTTCAATAGTTATTGTTTTATCAGTTTCAAAAGTAGTTGCATCATTGGCTCCAGCTCTCCATACTTTGTCATAAGGAACTAAGGCGCCCCAGATGGCTCTTCCTTTTACAGATGGACTTCCGTATTTGATTGTAATTGTGGCTCCATTGATTTTTCCTGATACAGTTTCTGCAGGGCTAGCTACTTTTTTTTGTGCAAAAGAAAAAGTGCTGATTAAAAGTGAGAAAAAAAAGACTAATGATTTGTTTTGTAATTTCATAATTGAATAGGTTTTAATAAATTTTGATTAAAAGTAATTCAACTCTGGCTATCTTTATAAGGTTTTTAGTTTTTTTTAAGAAATAATTAAGATATTTGTAAATCAATGAGTTCTGAAAAAACTGCATTGATTTTGTTTTCAATTTTACTATTTTTACTATAGTATTAACCTTCACTAATATTATGAATACAATTGCTGAACGCATTGCTGATTTTCTAAAAGAGTACCCACCTTTTGATAATTTAACTTTTAATGAACTATCTGAAATTGCCTCGAATATTCGTGTAATCAATCTTGAAAAGCATCAAACGTTATTTCAAATTAACGATACACTTCATGAAAGCTTTTATGTAGTTGCATCTGGAACAATTAATTTATCTGTAATTTCAGATGCAGAAGAAACACTTTTAAACAAATGCCATCAGGGAGATATTTTTGGTTTACGTCCTTTCTTTGCCAAAAATAATTATATGATGACAGCAAAAGCTCGTGAAGAAAGCATTATTTATGCCATTCCCATTGCAACTTTCCGTCCTTTCGTAGCCAACAACTCTTTGGTATTGAATTTCTTGTTGGAGAGTTTTGCTGCAACTTCTAGATATGCAAGTGACAAAGATAATTATGGCGGTAAGTTAATATCTGATAATGTGTTTTATCCTGATCAGCAGTCTGAAATTCAATACTTTCAATCTTTAACTTATAATACCTCTCCAATAACAACTACTGCACAAACTATCATTAAAGATATTGCGCAGCTAATGACAGAAGAAATTGTCAACAATGTACTAATCTGTGAAAACAACTTGCCAATTGGTATAGTTACTGATCGTGATATGCGTTCAAAAGTCGCCACAGGAAGGTACTTAATAACTGATACGATTGACAAAATAATGGATTCTCCAGTTATTACTGTTGTAGAAAATGTATCGCTTGCTGAAGCTCAGTTACTTATGCTAAAACATAATGTAACGCATCTGTGTGTTACTTTAGATGGGACAACTCAATCTGTTGTAAAAGGTATCATCTCTGAACATGATTTAATCATTGCACAAGCTAGTAATCCTGGTGTGATGATTAAAGAAATTAAAAGATCGTTAGCCGCAAAAGATTTAAAACAGATAAGAGAGCGACTTACCGATTTAATTCAAAATTCAATTTATAAAAATATACCATTATATCATGTTGCCAATATTGCAAGTGAAATAAATTTAGCTATTGTTAAAAGAAGCGTAGAATTATCCATTTTAGATTTAGGCTCCCCTCCTGCTCGTTTTGTTTGGTTAAGTATTGGTAGCCAAGGCAGAAAAGAACAATTATTATATACTGATCAAGACAGTATGCTTGTTTTTGAAGATGTGCCTTCTGAAAAATATCGCGACGTAAAAGACTATTTTATAAAATTGGCTAAACGTACTACCGCAACCTTGGAGAAAGTAGGTTATCAGTTGTGTGCACAAAATCATATGGCCAGTAATTTGCAATGGTGTAAATCACTATCCGATTGGATTAAGCAATATAATAGTTGGATGAATACTCCTGGAGAAAACAGCAATGATATGAGTAGTATCTTTTTTGACTATGAGTTAGTGTTTGGAGATGATAAACTCGAAGAAGCGATTAGTAATGTGGTACTTCAAAATGCTAAAAACAATACCCTGTTTTTTGATTTTTTAGGGAATGATGTTTTAAGAAAAAATGCACCTTTAACTTTTTTCAAAAAATTCATAACCGAAGAAGACTCTTTAAATCGAAATAAATTTGATATAAAAACACGTGCACTAATGCCTTTAATTGATGGAGCACGTTTGTTTGCATTACATTACAATTTAAAAGGAATTAATAATACTTATCTAAGATTCAAACAGCTTGCGATAACTGATCCTAAAAATGAAGAGATTTATTTAAATTGTGCTGATGCTTTCATAACATTATCAAAATACAGAACAATAGAAGGATTACGAAATGATGATTCCGGCCAATATATCCCAATAACGGATATGTCTAAGTTGGAAAAAGACAAGTTAAAAGCTGCTTTATACCCAATGAAAGATTTAGAAGAACTAATTAAAGGTAAATTTAAACTTACGCAATTTTCATAATATGTTAGATTGGCTAAAAAATATCAATAAAGATTATCCTGATTTTTGGAAAAATTACTTGTCTAAATTTGATAGTAAATCAAATAAATTCATAGTTTTTTCAACTGAAACATCTGGTATGAATCCTAGTAAAGATGTTATTTTATCTATAGGCTCTTTTGCTATTGAAGATAATAGTATTTCTATTGGGGAAAGTTTTGAGGCGGTTTTGTTACAATACAAATATTTTCATGATAATGGTTTATCCAATGAGTTTATTGTAGATAGCAAAATGAAAAAACTGGTTGAGATGGATGCTATTCAGATGTTTATTGATTTTATTGGCAACTCAATCCTCATTGGTCATCATATTGATTTTGATGTAGAAATGATTGATGCTGCTCTGGATAAATTGGGTTGTGGTCGCTTAAAAAATCAAGCACTTGATGTAGATGTGATGTATAGAAAACTTAACGATATTACAGATAAGCAGTTTTCATTAGACGAGCTTTGCGCTTTACATAAAATTCCAAAAAGTGATAGAAATTCATCCTCTGAAGACGCTTATAGAATTGCACTTTTATTTTTGAAGTTAAAAAACAAATTAGATTTAAATTTTTAAAATAATCCCTTTCCAATATCTCCCGTGATGCGTAATTGAAATGGGATTTTTTTTATTTGTTACGCTATCGGTTAAAAATGGAATACCGTTTTCTTTTTCAAAACAAACATCATTCGATAATGGAACTATTTCTGAGAAATATTTTTTGTTGCCAACAGCTATTGTATAAATAGATTCTTCATTTATAACTGTTTGAGTGTAGTAAATTTGGTTCTCAATAGTTACCGTGTCGAATTCTTCATTGCCAATATTACATTCAATTAAGTGAGGTATGAAAGCACGAATTTGTGTTTTTCGATTAAAAATTTTGTATGCAGATTCTTTTCTAGTCCATAGATTCCAAACCATATTTTCAGGATTTTTGGATGAAAAAATTAACTCTTGTTCTTTTTGAGTAAATATTTTTTGTACAAATCCTTTTCGTTTCCAATTACTTTGAAAACGCGCTTGGACTAAATCTACAATGTCGTTTCCAATCATAAATTGCTCTATTCGTTTAATTTTGCATCAATGATTTCTAGTGCAGCTTTTACATTTATCATTCGTTCCATTGATGGGTTGTCTATGACAATTTCATACTTTTCTTCGATGTCCAAAACAATGTCAACCAAATTGGCAGAATTAATTTGTAAATCTTTTATGAAATCGGTTTCCTCTGTTATAGTCTCTATTGCTTCTTGATTTTGAATGTAAGGCTTAATGATTTCTTTAAGTTCTTCAATTCTATTGTCTTGATTTGTATTCATAAAATGTGATTTTTTTAGAAATTAGAATTCCACTTTTTAAAAACTATACATGCATTAACATCTCCAAAGCCAAAACTTGCTTTAGCAATATACTTCATTTTTTTTACTATTGCAATTTGTGGGATTTTTGTCGTATCTATTAAACTTAGAATGTCAGGATTTAAATCTTCACAATTTATATTTGGAAAAATAAAATCATTGTGCAATTGTAAAACTGTAGCAACACACTCGATACTACCTGCTGCAGAAAGACAATGTCCAACCATTGATTTTAAGGAATTTATATACGGAAAATCTTTTCCTTTTAAATCTAATGCGGTACACCAATTTTCAATTTCAAATGCATCTTTAGAGGTCGCTGTTAAATGACCATTAATCGAATCTAATTCTCCTGCAGTAATACCAGCATTTTCTAAGGCGTCTTTTATGCATTTTTGAACGGCAATACCGTTTGGTGCAGTCATAGAACCTTCTCCCCTTTGACCACCAGAATTACAATTGCCCCCCATAATTTCTCCATAAATGGTTGCACCTCGCTCTAAAGCAGATTCTAAATCTTCAATAACCAAAGCTCCTGCTCCACTGCTTGGTACAAATCCAGAAGCCGATGCTGATAAAGGTCTTGAACCTTGCTCTGGGTGTTCATTATGTTTGAAAGTACAAACCTTCATTGCGTCAAAACCTCCCCAAATGTAAGGACCAGAATCACTTGTACTACCAACTAACATGCGCTTGGCTAATCCTGCTTGAATCCGCTCAAATCCCATTAAAATACTTTCAGCTCCCGTTGTACATGCTGATGAATTAGTTGTTACTTGATTCCCTAATCCCAATTTCCCTCCAAGATAGGCGCTTACACCACTATTCATAGTTTGCGCTACAGCTGTACTACCCAAACGGCGGGTTTGCAAATCATCTATTTTGTATATACTTTCCCTAAATTTATCAATCCCAGATGTTCCAGTGCCAAAAATAGTTCCGCTGTCCCAGTCGGGTATGTCATTTGTTTCTATAGGTAGTCCTGCATTCTTCCAAGCCTCCATTCCTGCAATAACTCCATATAAAATTCCAGAAGCATTAAAATTTCTAAGTTCTAGAGGTGTAAAATACTCAAGTGCCAATTCATCAGAAACGATAGGTTTCCCTGAGATTTGACAAGAAAAAGCCAACTTTTCTAACTGAGGGTCATGCTTAATTCCTGAAGTACCATTTTTGATGGCTTCGGTAAAAGCTTGGACTCCTACTCCATTTGGAGCAACTACCCCTAGACCAGTAATAACCACTCTTTTTTTCATTTTTAGCAATTTTAGCTCAAAATTTATTTAATCATTCCAGAAATAATTCCTCTACAAACTATTTCTTGTTTTTCATTTTCCATCCATACTTTACATTTTAACTTACCAAAACGAAAATATATTTTTTCAGAAAAGACAGTTACGGTCTCGCTTGGAAAAACAGGCTTTAAAAAATCAATTTCACTTGATGTTAAGGCAATTACACTTTCTTTTGTAAAGTTATCATTTAGAATAAAAATTCCCAAGCACACGACGCCAATTTGCGCCATAGTTTCGGTCAAAATAACGCCAGGCGTTACCGGATTCCCTACAAAATGCCCTTTATAAAAATCCAAATCTTCTTCATATCTATAACTACCCTTAATGGCATTTTCATTAACATCAATAATGGTATCCACAAACAAAAAGGGTTTGCTGTAGGGTAATTTGGATATAATTTCTTGTGCTTCCATTTTTTAAAATTGCAATAAAACTCTTTGTGCCGAAAAGCCTGGACCAAAACTTAGCATCAGTCCTTTTGAACCTTTTATTGGTTTTTTATTCATTATTTCTTCTAAGACATAGAGTACAGTTGCACTTGACATATTGCCATAGGAACGTAACACCGATTTTGTTTCCTCTATATTTTTTCCAAGACCTTCAAATAAAGTTTCAACGGTTTCAATAATTTTCTTTCCTCCGGGATGAAAAATTAAATGGTCAATATCTGCAATACTTAATTGATATTTGTCTAAAAATGGATGAATAATAGTTGGAAAATGATTCGCAATAGTTTCTGGGACAGCAATATCAAGAACCATTTGCAATCCAGAATTGGTCAATTCAAAACCCATCATTTCAATGGCATCATAAAAATGATACATTTCCTCTCCAATGATTTCAGGTCCTAAATCTTGTTCGTCAGAAGAAAGTAAAACACAAGCTGCACCATCTCCAAAAATTGCAGCACTCACAATATTAGCCATCGAAAAATCATCCAACTGAAAAGTTGCCGTTGGGCTTTCCACTGCAACAACAGCAGCTCTTTTTCCTGGGTTGGCCTTTAAAAAATTCTTAGCATAAATAATTCCAGATATACCTGCTGCACAGCCCATTTCGGTTACAGGCAAACGAACAACGTCTTGTCTTAAACGTAAACTATTGATTAAATAAGCATCAAGAGATGGAATCATTATTCCAGTACAACTTACAGTAATTATAAAATCAATATCAGTAGCATCCCATTGTGCTTGTTGCAATGCTTTATGAAGCACTTTTTCACCTAAATCAATAACTTCGCGAACATAAATTGCATTTCTTTCTGCAAAGCTAGTTTTGGTAAAAACTTCGACAGGGTCCATTATAGAATATCTTTTATCTACAGCTGCACCTTCAAAAATTTTTTTAACCTTTCGAATGAACCTTTCGTCTTGTCCTTCTAACCAAGCATCTAAAAAAGGAATAATTTCTTCAGTAGCCTTAGAATACTTAGGCAATTGTTTGGCTACAGTACTTATTTTTACACTCATATTTTTGAAATTATCCATTGGTATCTAAACGCCCATTTCCATCGAATGGTTCTTTTTTTAAAGTTCAGTTGCTTTGAAAAATGATGTAGTTCTTCTTTTTTAAAACCTCTTAAAATAGACGTTAGACCATCTTCTCTTGACATTGTATTTAGTCTAAAAACAAAACACAAAAGCTGAAATAATCTATAGGCTAAACCACTTCGCTGCAAATCATTAATTACTATTCCTACATTTGCATTCTTATAAAGCTGATGCAACAACTTCAGAATTTCATTATCTTTAAAATGATGCAGTGTTAAGGTACATAAAAAAATATCACATTTGACTTCATCAAAAGAGGAATCAAATATATCTTCACATCGATAAGAAATATTTTTAAAATCACTAGATAATTCTTTTGCGTGATTGATAGTAAAAGCATTGGCATCAATTCCAATTAGATTTAATTCTAGTTTTAATTTTTGCCCAAATTTTGCTAAAGTTCGTAGCATATCACCATTTCCACACCCAATGTCTATGATTGTCAAATTTTTATTAAAGTAATGTTTTTTAATAAGTTGATTAACTCCATCTAAAGTTATTGTATTACCTCCTAAAACTTGATTAATGATTGCAATCTTATCTAAAGCATCTCGTAGCTCTTCACCCTCTAAAGTGAAATCATCCATTATTTCAGTGGATGTAGTTCTGTATTTTGTAGGAACAAAAAAAATCATTTTATAAAGGTTTGCCATGGGTTCGTTTTATTATTTGCTTCAAAAGAAACGGAAACAAAACAACAATTTGTAAAACAAGTAATGTTAGTGTTTGTTGCTCAAGAAGTGTACTCAATACTCTTCCAATTGCCAATCTTTTTTTAAAATTTACATTCCAAGCCTTAGAATAACGTTCTTCTAATTCATTTCTGCTTATTTTTTTCTCACTTAAATATAATACACACAATTCAGAAGCAATTTTGGCGCTGTGAATTGCCATTGCCATTCCGTTACCACACAAAGGATGAATTAGTCCAGCCGTATCCCCTATCATCAGCATATGCTCTGAAACTGGTTCTTTTTTTTCAAATGAAATTTGACTAATAGTCAAAGGCTTTTCAAATATTGGAACACTATTCTCCAGAATTTGTTTCAATCTTTTATTTTTAAAAAGGACTTCTTTTTCAAAAGATGCAATGTTTTTGTGTTTTTGAAAGGAAGAATAATTAGTTAAATAACAAATGTTTATAGTGTCATTTTCTACTTTAGAAACTCCGCAATAGCCTCCTTTGAAATGATATAAACCAACAAGATTATCTGAAAACTGACCTTTGTAATGATTTTTCACCCCTAACCAAGGTGATTTTTTTTTGATAAATGTTCTTTTTAATGAATAATCCAATTGAGCTCTTTTGCCATAAGCGCCTAATACAATTTGTGCTTTATAAATTGATTTTTCAATTGTTTCGATTATGAAATGATTCCCATCAAATCGACAATTTTCTACAGTTTGATTTATTATAGTACATCCATTTTCAATGGCTTTTTTGTACAAAATAAAATCCAATGTATACCTACTGATACCAAAACCTCCTAATGGAAGCTTTTGAAGTATTCTTGCACCATAAAGGGTTTCAAATTCTAATTGATTAATTGCTGTTGGTTCTGCATTTTGTATAGAAATAGCAAGGGATTCCAAATATCCTCTTACTTCATTAGAAACATATTCTCCACAAACTTTGTGTTTTGGATATTCGTTTTTTTCGATAATAGTTACTGAAATTCCGTTTTGAGATAAATGAATTCCAGCAGTCAAACCTGCTAATCCACCTCCAATAATAACAACTTCTGTAGATACCATATTGGTAAATTTAGTCAAATGTTTTGTACTGAAGCAACAAGTGCACTTTTATTATATAAAAAAACTGCTTTATCGATAAAATAAAGCAGTTCTGTAAAAAGTGTATTTATTTGTATTACAATCTATTGTTTTTAATTTCATCCACAATTTCTGGATTAAGCAAGGTTGTAGTATCTCCAAAATTAGAAAAATCGCCTTCTGCAATCTTACGTAATATGCGACGCATGATTTTTCCTGAGCGTGTTTTTGGTAAACCAGTTACAAACTGAATTTTATCTAATTTTGCAATTGGGCCAATATGATCGGTAATGATTTGATTAATTTCTTTTATCAAATTATCTCTATCTCTAGACTCACCAGATTCTTTCAAAATAACATACCCATACAAAGCATTTCCTTTGATATCGTGAGGGAATCCCACAATAGCCGATTCAGCCACAGCTGGATGTTCGTTGATAGCATCCTCGATTGGAGCGGTACCTAAATTATGCCCCGAAACAATTACAACATCATCTACACGACCTGTGATTCTGTAATACCCAACTTCGTCACGTAAGGCACCGTCTCCGGTAAAGTATTTACCTGGGAACGATGAAAAGTAAGTATCAATATAGCGTTGATGGTCTCCCCATATTGTTCTTGCTATACCTGGCCATGGGAATTTAATACACAAACTTCCAACAACTTGATTGCCTTCGATTTCGTTGCGTTTATCATCCATCAAAACAGGCTGAATTCCTGGTAAAGGCAAAGTAGCATAGGTTGGTTTGGTTGGCGTTACAAAAGAAATAGGCGCAATCATGATTCCACCCGTTTCAGTTTGCCACCAAGTATCCACAATTGGACAACGTTTGTCACCAACGTGATCATTGAACCAGTGCCAAGCTTCTTCATTGATAGGCTCTCCAACAGAACCAATAACTTTTAATGATTTCAAAGGGAAACGTTGTACATATTCTAAACTCTCTTTGGCTAAAGAACGAATTGCGGTTGGTGCAGTGTAGAATTGAGTAATTTTATGTTTTTCAATAGTTTCCCAAAAACGACTAAAATCTGGATAAGAAGGAATTCCTTCAAAAATAACTGTTGTTCCACCATTTAACAATGGACCGTAAAGTGTATAAGAATGTCCCGTAATCCATCCGATATCTGCGGTACACCAAAAGATATCATTTTCTTCGTGATTAAAAACATTTTTAAAGGTATATGAAGTGTACACCATATAACCAGCGGTGGTATGTACCATTCCTTTTGGCTTCCCAGTAGAACCAGATGTATAAAGAATGAACAATGGATCTTCGGCATCCATTATTTCTGCTACATTGTTATCTGATGCTTGATCCAAAAGAGGTTGTAACCATTGATCTCTTCCAGCTTTCATTGCAATTGTTGTCTCCGTTCTTTTGGCAACCAATACTGATTGTACTGTAGGACAAGCCTCTAATGCTTCATCAATGATTCCTTTCAAATCGATGGTTTTATTCCCTCTATATCCACCGTCAGAAGTGATGACCATTTTACATTCACTATCATTAATTCTTGACGCTACAGCAGAAGAAGAAAATCCTGCAAAAATAACAGAGTGAATAGCCCCAATTCTAGCACAGGCTAAAATCGAAACAGCCAATTCAGGAATCATCGGTAAATAGATACAAACACGATCTCCTTTTGAAATCCCTTGTTCTCTCAAAACATTAGCCATTTTACAAACTCGCTGATGCAATTCGTTATAAGTAATGTGCTGTGCTGCTTCTTCAGGATTATTAGGTTCAAAGATGATGGCATTTTTTTCTCCTCGCTTGGCTAAGTGACGATCAATGCAGTTTTTGGTGATATTCACTTTTGCTTCGGTAAACCATTTTACTTCAGCGGTAGCCATATTAAAATCAACTACTTTATCCCAATATTGATACCAAGTAAAATTTTCTTCAGCAATTTTTCCCCAGAATTTTCTAGGTTCTCTAACTGATTTATTATAGTGTTTAAAATATTGCTCTAAATTTTCGATTTTAAAATAACTCATCTTTTTTAATTTTTTGCGAAGGTATTAATTCTAAATTTTATTCGTTGATTTTATTGAAAATCAAATATACTAATTCCTTTGATTGATGTTTACAATAATTGTTGTTTTTTGTAGGTTTTGATAGAATAAAAAAGGCAAACTTTTTACAGTTTGCCTTTAGAAATAACAATTTAACTCAATTTTTAACAATCTATTCTATTTTCTGGATTACATTCACTTAACTCCCCAACGAAGTTAAGTGAACCTGACTTTATCAAATCGTTTAGCCCAATTTTAAAATTTAATAACTAATTCAAACTAAAACCAAAAGAGTATCGATAAGATAGTTTTTCAGCACACGCTCCCTGTGTGGTAATTCCTTTTTTATTTTTAACCTATTTTTTTCATTGCAGTCATTGATTCACGTAACCAAGCTCCCACTTCTTCAATTGGGTGTTGACGGATACTATTATTAACAGCAATTAATACTGCATTGTCAACTTCATTTGAAGTAGAAAATGGCTTACCAATAACATTTGTATCAATAGCTTGCATAAAATCTACCAACAAAGGTTTACACGCATGATCAAACAAATAACAACCATATTCAGCCGTGTCAGAAATGATTCTATTCATTTCATATAATTTTTTTCTGGCTACAGTATTTGCTATCAAAGGCAATTCGTGCAATGACTCATAATAAGCAGATTCTTCGATAATTCCAGACTCTGTCATTGTTTCAAAAGCCAACTCTACACCTGCTTTAACCATCGCAATCATTAAAACACCATTGTCAAAATACTCTTGTTCTGAAATTGATGCTGCAGTTGGTGCTGTTTTCTCAAAATTAGTCTCAGCTGTAGCAGCTCTCCATGATAATAGATTGATATCGTCATTTGCCCAATCAATCATCATATTTTTTGAAAACTCACCAGAAATAATATCATCCATATGTTTTTGAAACAAAGGACGCATAATGTCTTTTAACTCATCAGCCAATTCATAAGCTTCAATTTTAGAAGGATTGTTCAAACGATCCATCATGTTAGTGATTCCACCATGTTTTAAAGCTTCAGTAATTGTTTCCCAACCGTATTGAATCAATTTTGAAGCATAACCTGGCTCGATTCCTTTTTCTACCATTTTGTCAAAACACAAAATAGAACCCGTTTGTAGCATTCCACACAAAATGGTTTGCTCTCCCATCAAATCTGATTTTACTTCGGCAACGAAAGAAGATTTCAATACGCCAGCTCTGTGACCACCTGTTGCCACTGCATACGCTTTTGCTTGCTCTAAACCTACTCCATTAGGGTCATTTTCTGGGTGTACTGCAATTAAGGTAGGCACTCCAAAACCTCTTTTGTATTCTTCTCGAACTTCTGATCCGGGACATTTTGGTGCACACATAATTACCGTAATATCTTTACGAATTTGCATTCCTTCTTCAACGATGTTAAAACCGTGAGAGTAAGCTAAAGTAGCTCCTTCTTTCATCAATGGCATAATAGCACTTACTACGGCAGTATGTTGTTTATCTGGAGTTAAATTACAAACTAAATCTGCACTTGGAATCAATTCTTCATAGGTTCCAACTTTAAAACCATTATCTGCAGCATTCATATAAGAAGCTCTTTTTTGAGCAATTGCCTCTGCACGTAAAGCATAAGAAATATCTAAACCAGAATCTCTCATATTTAAACCTTGGTTTAAACCTTGAGCTCCACAACCTACAATGACTACTTTTTTTCCTGCCAAAGCTGTTATTCCATTTGCAAATTCTGATTGGTCCATGAATTCGCAAACGCCTAATTGTTCTAGTTGTAATCTAAGTGGTAATGAATTGAAATAATTTGCCATTTTTTTAATATTTAATGAATGTAAAATTTTATAATTAATAGTTTTATTTGGTTTTGTTTTGAAATTCTAGTTATGGTAATTTCGAATGCTATTGCTTTATAAATTCTCTAATATTGCTGAAATTTCCATTTTCGTTTTTGAAACTGAAATACGTCCTGAACGTACAAATTGCATAATTCCAAAAGGCTTTAACTTTGCATACAACTCCTCTATTTCAGAACGTTTTCCTGATTTTGAAATCACAAAAAAGTCTCTCGAAACGGTTACAATTTGTGAATTGCTTTCTTTGATTATATTTTGAATTTGTCGCTCATCAAAAAGTAAACTGGATTCGATTTTGAAAATAGCGCTTTCCAAGAAAATTGTCTCTTCATCGATGTGGTAAAAAGCCTTAATTACTTCAATCTGTTTTTCGATTTGACCTACGATGTTTTGTACCCATTTTTCGGTTGTATTTACTACAATTACAAATCGAGAAACGTTTTCTATCTCTGATTCGGATACATTTAAACTCAAAATATTTATATGTCGTTTCAGAAATATGCCTGAAATCCTATTCAATAAGCCTACGTTGTTTTCTGAATATACAGAAATCGTGAATGTTTTATTTTCCATAACTTTTAACTTAATCTGATATCAGAAACTGAGGCCCCTGTTGGAATCATCGGAAATACATTATTTTCTTTTTCTACCATTACTTCTAAGAAATAGGCTTCTTTTGAAGCTAACATTTCAGCTACGGCAGCATCTAAATCCTCTCTTTTGGTCACCTTTTTGGCTTTGATATAATACCCTTCGGCAATTGCAATAAAATTGGGGTTAATCATCTCGGTAGACGCATAGCGTTTGTCAAAAAACAACTGCTGCCATTGTCTTACCATTCCTAAAAATTCATTGTTTAACACCACAATTTTTACTGGAACCCTAGTTTGAAAAATAGTTCCTAATTCCTGAATGGTCATTTGGAAACCGCCGTCACCAATGATGGCAACCACTTCTCTATCTGGCTGTCCCATTTTGGCACCGATAGCTGCAGGTAAAGCAAATCCCATAGTTCCTAAACCACCTGAAGTAATATTACTTTTTGATTGATTGAATTTAGAATAGCGACAAGTAAACATTTGGTGTTGCCCAACATCTGAAACCATAATAGCATCGCCATTTGAATGCTTGTTTATCATTTCAATAGTTTCACCCATAGAGATTCCTTCTCCTTTTGGATTTAATTCGTCGTTGATAACACTTTCTAATTCAATTTTATATTTTTCCTTGAATTCGTTATGCCAAGCTTCATGTGATTTAGCTTCTACCAAAGGTAAAAGTGCTGCCAACGATTCTTTTACATCACCTAAAACAGCTACATCCGTTTTTACATTTTTATCTACTTCAGCAGGGTCTATTTCAAAGTGGATTACTTTGGCTTGTTTGGCGTACGTGGCTAAATTACCTGTTACACGATCATCGAAACGCATACCAATGGCAATCAATACATCGCATTCATTGGTCAAAATATTTGGTCCATAATTACCGTGCATACCAAGCATACCAACGTTTAGTGGATGATCTGATGGTAAAGCAGAAAGACCTAAAATCGTCCAAGCTGCTGGTATTCCTGTTTTTTCAATTACCGCTTTTAATAATTCCTCGGCTTGCCCCAAAATCACACCCTGACCAAAAACGATATAAGGTTTTTTAGCACCATTAATCAATGCAGCTGCTTCAGCAACTTTTTGGTGATCCAAAACAGGCTTTGGAAAGTAACTGCGAACTCCTTTGCATTTAGTATAACTAAAATCAAGTTCATCAAACTGAGCGTTTTTGGTAATATCTACCAAAACTGGTCCTGGACGTCCTGAACGAGCGATATAAAAAGCTTTAGCGATGATTTCTGGAATTTCCGAAGCTTCTGTAACTTGGTAATTCCATTTGGTTACAGGAGTCGAAATTCCGATAATATCCGTTTCTTGAAAAGCATCAGAACCCAATAAATGTTTCCCAACCTGACCTGTAATACAAACCATTGGAGTCGAATCGATTTGAGCATCGGCAATTCCAGTGACTAAATTAGTGGCTCCTGGTCCTGAAGTAGCGATGGCTACTCCAACTTTTCCTGTAGCTCTAGCATAACCTTGTGCAGCATGCGTTGCTCCTTGTTCGTGTCGCACTAGAACATGATGCAACTTATCTTGAAATTTATATAATTCATCGTATACAGGCATTATGGCACCACCTGGATATCCATAAACGATGTCTACACCTTCTTCTAGTAGGCATCTGATGATTGCTTCAGCGCCTGAAATTTTATTTGTTACCATTGGTATTATTATTTGGAAATGAAATTGCTTTCATTTTTTAAATATTTCTAGTTATTTATCGGTTACGCATCCTGTTGAAGCACTAGAGACCGATCTAGCGTATTTAAGTAACACCCCTTTTGTAACTTTTAGTGGTGGTTGTACCCAATTGGCTTTTCGTCTTGCAAACTCTTCATCAGAAATCTTAAGGTTAATCGTATTCTTGACGGCGTCAATACTAATTACGTCTCCTTCTTCGATTAGAGCAATTCCACCACCATCATAAGCCTCTGGAGTGATATGACCTACCACGAAACCATGAGAACCTCCTGAGAATCTTCCATCAGTAATTAAAGCTACCGAATTTCCTAAGCCTGCTCCCATTATGGCAGATGTTGGTTTCAACATCTCAGGCATACCTGGGCCACCTTTAGGACCACAGTATCTAATTACTACTACGTTACCTGGTTTTACTTTTCCAGCTTCTATTCCGGGAATCACTTCAAACTCACTTTCAAAAACTACGGCTGTACCTTCAAAATATTCACCTTCTTTACCACTTATTTTGGCTACACAACCTTCTTCAGCAAGATTTCCATATAAAATTTGAATATTTCCTGTAGGTTTTAATGCTTTTTGTATTTCGTGAATCACATCCTGTCCATCATTTAAGTCTGGAATATTCGCCAAGTTTTCAGCTACTGTTTTACCAGTTACTGTGATACAATCACCATGAATCAAGCCGTTTTTCAATAAATATTTTAAAACTGCTGGAACTCCTCCTGCATAATGAAGATTCTCCATCATGTATTTACCACTTGGTTTCAAATCACCTAGCATAGGTGTTTTATCACTAATATTTTGAAAATCTTTCAAGGTAATTTCAATATCAACTGAATGCGCCATTGCGATTAAATGCATTACCGCATTGGTAGAACCTCCAAGAACAGCTACAATCGTAATCGCATTTTCAAACGCTTTTCGAGTCATAATATCCCTTGGCTTGATGTCTTTTTCGAGCAACAATCGGATGTATTTACCAGCATCCAAACATTCATTTCTTTTTTGTTCACTCAAAGCCGGATTAGATGAACTGTATGGTAAACTCATTCCCAAAGCCTCAATTGCTGAAGCCATAGTATTGGCAGTATACATTCCACCGCAAGCACCTGGACCAGGGCAAGAATTTTGAATTACCCCTTTAAAATCTTCTTCAGAAATTGTTTTTTGTAATTTTTTACCCAAAGCTTCAAAAGCAGAAACGATATTGAGCTTCTCACCTTTCCATTCCCCTGAATGAATTGATCCGCCATAAACCATAATGGCTGGTCTATTTACTCTTCCCATTGCAATTAAAGCTCCTGGCATATTTTTATCACATCCCGGTATGGCAATCATAGAATCATACCATTGCGCTCCCATTACAGTTTCGATAGAATCAGCAATCACATCTCTAGAAACCAATGAATAACGCATTCCATCTGTACCGTTAGAAATTCCGTCACTAACGCCAATCGTATTAAAAATTAAGCCAACTAAATCGGCATCCCAAACCCCTTTTTTAACGTGTTTGGCTAAATCATTTAAATGCATGTTACAAGTATTTCCCTCGTATCCCATGCTTACAATTCCTACTTGTGCTTTTTTTAAATCTTCTTCAGTTAATCCAATTCCGTACAACATTGCTTGTGCTGCTGGTTGTGTTTCGTCTTGTGTAATTGTTTTACTGTATTTATTTAATTCCATTTTATGTATATCTATTTTTTTTAAAAATTTGTGTAAAAAAAAACCTTCCAAGAAGCTGGAAGGTTTTTCTATATATGTTTATAACATATTATCATACCATTCCTCTTGCCTGCGTAATAATTACGATGACATTAATAATAGAGGTAATAGTATTGTTATGTTTTTGCATTGTTTTTTTTATTGAAGTCCAAATCTACTAAAAGTTTGGATAAAAAAACAACGAATCCTCTATTTTTAATGTTTTGTCAATAAACTAGACTATAGTTGATCGACCAATTTGTACAAAATCTTTTTTGAAGTACAAATCTTCTGCATCCATAATGTGATTCGCGATAAAATCCCCGACTTCATTTGTTCCAAATCGAGAATCTACCTTTAAATCTACCGTGACGACTTGATTGCTTATGGCAGCTTCTACCGCAGCGATTACTTTTTTAGCTTCTTCAAACAATCCAAAATGTTCCAATAGCATAGCTACCGATAAAATGGATGCAATTGGATTTGCAATATTTTTATCTTTGGCTTCGGTATAACAACCGTGAATGGGTTCAAATAAAGAATGATAATCTCCTATAGAAGCAGATGCCATTAACCCGATTGAACCCGAGATAACGCTTGCTTCATCCGATAGAATATCACCAAACAAATTATCCGTTAATAAAACATCAAACTGTCTTGGATTCAAAATGATTTGCATTGCTGCATTGTCTACATACAAGAAATTCAATTCTACATCTGGATAATCCGTAGCGATTTCTGCTACTACTCTTCTCCAAAGACGAGAGGTTTCTAATACATTGGCTTTGTCAACTAATGTCACTTTTTTGCGTCTAGCCTGGGCAGCTTTGAAAGCCAAATGAGTGATTTTTGCAATTTCAGATTCATTATATTCACACAAATCCGAAGCATACGTTTCGGTTTCGTTGGTTGTTTTTTTGCCAAAATATAAGCCACCATTCAATTCTCTGTACACTACAAAATCAGTTCCATCTAAAACTTCTTTTTTAATAGGAGAAGAACTCATTAAATGAGGATAAGCTTTTATTGGACGAATATTGGCATACAAGCCTAATTCTTTTCTTAATTTTAATAATCCCTGTTCTGGACGAACTTTTGCAGTTGGGTTATTGTCGTATATAGGGTCTCCGATTGCACCAAATAAGATACAATCTGTGTTTCTACACAAATTCAAAGTTTGATCTGGAAGTGGTTTTCCTGTTTTTTCTATGGCTATTGCACCAATATAAGCGTCTTCAAAAACAAATTCGTGATTGTAAACCACACCAATAGCGTTCAAAGCTTTTTTAGCTTGCATTGTTACCTCTGGACCTATTCCGTCTCCTGAAAGTACTGCTATTTTTAAATTCATAATCTTTTGGTCTTAATAGTCTTGGTTTAGTTTCTGGCTAGCTCGCTTTCAATTTTGCAAGCGGCTATGATTTGGTGAATATCGGTATCAACTACTTCTTTTTTAATGTCGGCAAACTTTAAAAATTCTTGATAGACAATATCCAATTGTACTTTGGTTAGCTCATAACCCACTTTTTTTGCTCGGTATGCCAAAGCAGCTCGGCCACTTCTTGCTGTCAAAATAATGGATGATTCATTGACACCAACGTCTAATGGGTCCATAATTTCATAAGTCGCTCTGTTCTTAATTACCCCATCTTGGTGAATTCCTGAACTATGAGCAAAAGCATTGGCACCTACTATCGCTTTGTTAGGTTGCACAATCATTCCCATACTTTCAGAAACCAAACGACTCATTTCATTCAATTGTCGGGTATTGATATTGGTATCCAAATTCAAATACGGGTGTTGCTTAAAAATCATTACCACTTCTTCGAGTGCTGTGTTTCCAGCGCGCTCTCCAATACCATTGATAGTACATTCTATTTGTCTGGCTCCGTTTATTGCTCCAGAAATTGAATTGGCTGTAGCCATTCCTAAATCGTTGTGACAATGACAAGAAAGAATTACATTTTCAATACCTCTTACATTTTCTTTCAAGTATTTAATTTTGGCACCGTATTCTTCTGGCAAGCAATAACCTGTTGTATCTGGGATATTCAAAACAGTAGCTCCCGATTTGATGACTTCCTCACAGACTCGTGCCAAAAATTCATTGTCAGTACGACCAGCATCTTCAGCATAAAACTCTACATCTTCAACATATGATTTTGCATGGGCAACAGCGGCTTTAGCTCTTTCGATTACATCTTCTCTTGTCGTATTCAATTTGTGCATTACATGCGAATCTGAAGTACCAATTCCTGTATGAATTCTAGGTTTTTTGGCATATCGTAAAGCATCAGCAGCAACATCTATATCATTTTTTACGGCTCTAGTTAAACCACAAACCGTTGCATTTTTTACAATTTTGCTAATTTCAGAAACAGATAAAAAATCACCTGGACTAGAAACCGGAAAACCAGCTTCTATTATATCAACTCCCATTTCGTCTAAACGATTTGCAATCACTAGCTTTTGTTTGGTATCTAGCTTGCATCCAGGAACTTGCTCTCCATCTCTTAGTGTGGTGTCAAAAATTTGAACTTTCTCTCTATTCATTTTAATTTATTTAATGTAATTTCACATCTCTAAACAAAAATAGATTTCGTTACACAAGCACAAAAACCAATATATTCAAATATACTCTTTATAAAAGCAGTTAATTGTTTTTAATTAATTGATTTTCAATAGTTTAATATACATTATTTTACAATGGCTAACCATCAAAAAGATTTTTTATTTGTATTGATTAAGTCTCTTTCTAAGTCTGAAAAACGTCAATTTAAAATTTTTGCCAGTCGATTGGAGACTAGTTCAAATACTAAATTCATCGAACTTTTCAATATTTTGGACAAATCAGAAGTCTATGATGAAAAAATGATTTTAAAGAATGGATTGATTAAAAAAGTGCAATTATCCAATTTGAAATCATACTTGTACAAACAAATCCTAGTTAGCATACGCTTAAATATTCCAAGTCAAAATATTCGCTATCAATTGCGTGAACAAATTGATTTTGCGGTGATTTTGTACAACAAAGGATTGTATAAACAAAGCTTGAAAATTCTTGATAAAACCAAAGCCTTAGCCATTGAAAATGACGAAAAATACATGGCTTTTGAAATTGTTGAATTTGAAAAACTAATCGAGTCACAATACATCACGAGAAGTATACAAGGTCGTGCAGACGAATTAGTGGTGCAAGCCAAAGAGTTGAATTATCGCAATACCATTTCGAGTAAGCTATCCAATCTTTCCTTGCAGTTGTATGGCATTATGCTAAAAACGGGATATGTAAAAAGTGATACTGAATACAAGTATATTGATGATTATTTCAAAAAACATATCTCCAAATTAGATGAAAGTAAATTTGGTTTTAGAGAAAAATATTGGTTTTACAATGCCAATTTATGGCGTAGCTTCTTGGTTCAGAACTTTTTGGCCAGTTATAAATATGCCTTTAAATGGGTTACCTTGTTTTATGACAATCCCAATATGATTTATTTGAATCCCGTTTTTTTCTTAAAAGGGAACAATTATCTTTTGGAGTCATTGTACATGCTCAAATACAAATCAAAGTTCAAGAAATACTTAGTTTTACTCGAAGAAACAATTAAAGACCCTCGTTTTCCAATCAACGACAATATTGCTTGCTTGTCCTTTTTGTATTTGTATAACAACAAACTCAATTATCACATTCTCGAAGGCTCATTTGTAGAAAGCGAATATTTGATTCCAGAGATTTTGAATAAACTCAAAATTCACAACGACCATCTTGATGAGCATCATGAAATGTTGTTTTATTACAAAATAGCTTCTATTTACTTTGGTAATGAAAAATATGCAGAATGTATTAATTATCTTGAAAAAATAATCAACAACAAAAACTTATCAATGCGTGAGGATTTGATGTGTTTTTCTAGACTTTTATGCTTAATTGCTCATTATGAACTTGGCAAAGATTTTTATATCGAAAACCAAATCAAAAACACCTATAAATTTTTGATTAAGATGAATGATTTGCATGAAGTGCAAAAAGAAATCATTCGTTTTATGAAAAACTTAAACTCGATTTATCCAAGTGATATCAAAAAAGAGTTTATAAAAATGAAAGAGCGTTTCGTAGAACTTGACAAAAACACTTATGAAAAGAGAGCTTTCTTATACTTGGACATCATTTCTTGGCTTGAAAGCAAAATTGAAAACAGAAAAATTAGTGATATCATAAAAGAAAAAGCCAAAATAAATAATCGATAAAAAACAAAAAGGAGGTATAATTAGTACCTCCTTTTTTGTTTATAGTTCTTTTCTACCTCTCAGAATATCTTCAAAAGTACAGCATTTTACAATTTCTTGCTCCCCTTCTATCATCATTGGCAAATAAATCCATTCCACCTCCGAAAGGTCTTCTTTTAGGTAAAAAGCTATGTCCTCAAAATTGAAAAACCACTCTGTATCATATTGCACTTTGTTTATTGTAGCATCTTGAATTAGAAGTTTTTCTTTAAGTGGTTTCATTTTTAATTTCTCTTACATTAATTTTCAAAATTAAATCATACTATCTGAGTGCACAAATTTTTATGCTATTCGATTGGTAAAATATAACAATGGTTCTTCTTGAAGTAATGATTTTGACTTTTGAAAAAAAGATTGAATGTAATTTTGTTGATTATGAAGGTCAAAACCAACTTGATTTTCCCATACTTCATGAAAAATAAAAAGAGACTTGTCATTCCTATCTTGGTGCAATTCATATTGAATACAAGCTTTTTCTGATTTGGACTTATCAACCATATCCAAAAGTATGTGACGAAGTTCTTCAATATTCTCAGGCTTACTTTTTAAAATTGCTGTTAGATTTATTTTCATAATTAATTTAAAAATAGTTGCTCCAAATGGTTTTGATATTTTTCTAAGTCCTTTTCAACATTGGCATTTTTTTCAATATCGTGAAAATGCATGCTTTGTATTGGTTGTAATCCTACGAATGCATTCATTCTATGAAAACCAAACAATGGCCCTTCATCTACAGAATGTTGATTAAAAAACTCCCCTGGTAAAGTAAAAGCTTCTTTGGGTGCGTTCCATGAAGTGGTAAGCATATATTGTTTTCCAATCAACATACCACCTGTTCCATAATTTATCGTTGGGTTTTCAGCAGAACGACCATCACTTTTGTAAATTCCATTAGCGTGACCTTCTGTAAAAACAACGTCTATATATTTTTTAAAACCATGAGGTAATTGAAACCACCATATTGGAGTATGGTAAATAATCACATCAGCCCAAACAAATTTTTCTACTTCCTCTTTTGGATTATACTCGTCATTAATATTGGTCGTTTTTACTTGAAAATTTGGATTGCTTTCGAAGAACTCTATAGAGGCATTTGCAATAGTTTCATTGAATCGTCCACCTGAATGACCAAATTTTTGTCCACCATTGATTATAAATATTTTTTTCATGATATAAGTTGTATTTTTTGACTTTGCAAAGTTAGAACGTATTTAACTATTACAAAAACAATATAAATTATACCTTTGTATTATAATTATAATAGTTATGGTGAATTTTGAATGGTATCGAACCTTTAAAGCGATTTATAAAACAGGCACTTTGACGAATGCAGCAGAGGTGCTATTCATATCTCAGCCTGGTGTAAGTTTGCACTTAAGTGCTTTAGAAAATTATGTAGGATATAAATTATTTGACCGAAGTGGCAGAAAAATGATTCCTACCGAAAGAGGAAAAGTACTTTACAATTTTATAGTTGAAGCATTGAGTAAACTCGAAGAAGCAGAAAAAATGTTTCAGCGAAGTACCGAAAAAAACACGCCAACCATAAGCGTAGGAATGTGTTTTGAAACCTTTCAAATTACTTTAGAGCAATTTGTTTCTAGCTTGTCTTTCAATATTATCATTCAATTTGGATTGTATCCCGAGATGATAGAAAGTTTAGAAAAAGGAATCTTAGACCTTATCGTAACTCCTCAAATAGTAGCTAAAAACGGAATTGATTATCAAGAGTTTTCTAAAGAAACCATTGTACTTATTGGTGGAAATTCGACTGACAGTGATAAATTTAATGCAATACTTAAAAATGAGAATTTGCTTGAAATCGAAACTTGGTTAAAACAGCAAAAATGGTACGGCACTACTGGCGACATGGAGCATCTTCGCAAATTTTGGCAATTAAATTTTAATAAGCATCCTGATTTTAGACCTAATTACATTGTACCAAATATCAATTCTATTGTTCGTTGTTTAAGTTCAGGGCCAGGTTTAGCAGTAGTTCCTGATTTTCTTTGCAAAAACGAGATAGAAAACGGGTCTGTTCAATTAATTTGGAAAGGGAAAAATCCTTTGATAAATAAACTCTATTTTGCTTCAAGAAAGAAAAACGAACATTCGGCTGAAATAAACTTAATTAAAGAAAAGTTTCTGTCTTTATTAAAATAAAAAGGTTGCTCATATTCCAGAATATAAGCAACCCTTTTGTTATTAATAAGCTATTAAATCCAGCAATTCTTTTTCGAATCTGCCTTTGGGTAAATATTGGTCTTCCAACGCCTTAGTAAATGGGATTGGCGAATCCAAACTGGCTACTCGTTTTACTGGCGCATCCAAATATTCAAAACAATTTTCCATAATCAATGCGGACAAATCACTTGCAATTCCTCCGAAAAGACTGTCTTCTTGGACAATAATTGCCTTTCCTGTTTTCTTCACAGAAGCAAAAATAGTTTCGGTATCCAACGGTTGCAAGGTTCGTAAATCAATCAAATCAGCACTAAGCTGTGGATTTTTATCCAACGTTTCTAATGCCCAATGAACAGTGGCTCCAAAAGCAATAATGGTAATTTGTTCCCCTTCTTTTAAAACGGCTGCTTTACCTAAAGGAAGCGTGTAATACTCCTTTGGAACCTCTTGATAGATAGAACGGTACAATAATTTATGTTCAAAAAATAAAACCGGATTAGGGTCATTAATGGATTCATTTAATAATCCTTTGGCGTCATAAGGAAAAGCAGGATACACTACTTTCAAACCTGGTGTTTTGGTAAACCAAGCTTCGTTGGTTTGTGAATGAAAAGGCCCAGCTTGAGTTCCGCCACCACAAGGCATTCGGACAACAACATCGGCTTTTTCCAACCAACGATAATGCGATTTAGCCAAAAGATTTACTATTGGATTAAAACCTGTAGACACAAAATCTGCAAATTGCATTTCCATGATGGCTTTATACCCATTAATGGACAATCCCATAGCGGCTGAGACAACTGCACTTTCGCAAATAGGCGTATTCCGAACACGTTCTTTACCAAATTCAGCCACAAAACCATCGGTTATTTTAAAAGCACCACCATATTCAGCAATATCTTGCCCCATGATAACAGAATTTTCAAAGCGCTGCATGGATTGTCTTAATCCTTGACTAATCGCATCTATAAATCGAATATTTTCAGTAGCTCCTGAAGGTTCAACAATTTCTGCAACGTAGGGTTTATAAACATCATTTAACTCTTCGTCGAAACTAGCTTCAATTTCCGGTTCGGCATTCGCCAAAGCCCAATCGGTATCGATTTCCTGTTTTATTTTTGCTTTGATTTCAGCATCTTCTGCTTCTGTAAGAATACCATTTTGAAGTAAAAAGTCTTTATAATTCGCAACAGGGTCTTTCACTGCCCATAAATCCATCAATTCTTGAGGAACATATTTAGTACCGCTTGCTTCTTCGTGACCTCGCATTCTAAAGGTTTTAAACTCTAGCAAAATAGGACGAGGACGCTCAACCATCGAGGCTTTTAATTCACTAATCAAAGTAAAAACTTCCAAAATATTATTACCATCCACAATATGGCTTTCCATTCCGTAACCTTTTCCTTTATCGGCTAGATTTTCACAACGGTATTGTTCATTAGTTGGCGTAGAAAGACCATAACCATTGTTTTCAATGACAAAAAGAACTGGTAAATCCCACACAGCGGCAATGTTTAAAGCTTCGTGAAAGTCGCCTTCACTTGTCGCTCCTTCTCCTGTAAAAACAGCTGTAATTTTATTATTCTTTTTTAAGGTATTGGCCAAAGCAATCCCATCGGCCACTCCCAGTTGAGGGCCTAAGTGCGAAATCATTCCAATAATTTTATATTCTTGGGTACCGAAGTGAAAACTACGATCTCTACCTTTTGTAAAACCATTTGCTTTACCTTGCCATTGAGAAAATAATCGGTGTAACGGAATAGCTCTTCCTGTAAAAACTCCTAAATTTCTGTGCATTGGCAAAATATACTCATCTTGGTCTAAAGCAGCGGTAATACCTACAGCAATAGCTTCTTGACCAATGCCTGAAAACCATTTGGATACTTTACCTTGTCGTATCAAGATTAACATTTTTTCCTCAATAAGTCTAGGAAGTAGTATTTTTTTATAGAGACTAATTAATTGTTCGTTGCTAAGTTCTTTTCTATCAAAAGTCATGGTTTTCGATTTTTATGAGTGCTTCAAAGATATAAAAATATAACAGTTTTGATTATTTTTGTTATATTTTTTGATTTTCAAATGATTTTTTAAAAAGTCAGAATTGAAAATATTCTTTACATTTGTAACTAGAAGTTTAAAAAGCTTCTAAATTATCAAAATTCAAATAATATGCAAAACATTCCTAGTGTTGACTTGCGTGATTTCCTTTCGGATGACCCGAAACGTAAACAAAAATTTGTAAATGAAATCGGAACCGCTTATGAAGAAATAGGCTTCGTAGCATTAAAAGGTCATTTTTTGAATGACGAATTAGTTGAGAACTTGTATACCGAAGTTCGTAACTTTTTTTCACTTCCTCTCGAAGTAAAAGAAAAATATGAAATTCCAGGTATTGGTGGACAAAGAGGCTATATTTCTTTTGGAAAAGAACATGCCAAAGGACGCTCAGCTGGAGATTTGAAAGAATTTTGGCATTTTGGCCAATATGTAAGCGAAGGTTCAAAATACGCTGGGGAATATCCTGCCAATGTTGAAGTTTCAGAATTAGCCAATTTTAATACAGTTGGAAAAGAAGCCTATCAAATGTTGGAGAAAACCGGAGTTTATGTATTAAGAGCATTAGCCTTGTTTATTGGTTTGGATGAATTTTATTTTGACCAATACGTAAAAGATGGTAACAGCATTTTGCGACCTATTCATTATCCTCCAATTACAGATGAGCCAAAAGACGGCGCAGTTCGTGCAGCAGCTCACGGAGATATTAATTTGATTACCCTATTAATGGGGGCTCAAGGAAAAGGGTTGCAAGTGCAAAATCACGATGGCGAATGGATTGATGCTATGGCACAACCTGACGAATTAATGATTAATGTTGGTGATATGTTATCCCGTCACACCAATAATCGTTTGAAATCAACCATTCATCAAGTAGTGAATCCACCAAGAGAATTATGGGGAACCTCACGTTATTCTATTCCGTTTTTCATGCATCCTGTTAGCGATATGAAGCTGAATTGCTTGGAAAATTGTATCGATGACCAACACCCTAAATTGTTTGATGATATCACTGCTGGCGATTATTTATATGAGCGTTTGGTGGATTTGGGTTTAATCAAAAAATAAAAGGATAAACATACTATCAGTAATTCCAAATTCCAAAGCTTACCCACTTGGAATTTGGAATTTGATTTTTTTAAAAGTTTAATTTTATGGATTTACAAGACCAATTAAAGCATCTTTTTCCAGATCATCAACCCCTTCCTGACGAACCTGTCGAGGAAGTAGCGCACGAATTGTACGTGCAAAAAGAACCGATGATTTGTAAATACGAAAAACGAAAAGGCAAAGCCACCACGATTATAGAAGGCTACGAAGGAACCGATGAAGATTTCAAAATTCTAGCCAAAGAAATAAAAACAAAATTGAGTGTTGGCGGTACTTTCAAAGAAGGAGCGATAATCATTCAAGGGGATTACCGTGATAAAATTATGACCCTTTTAAAAGAGAAAGGCTTTAAAACAAAAAGAGTTGGAGGGTAAAATAGTAAGTGTTCAGTATGCAGTTTTTAGTGTTCGGTTTAACAGATAAAAAACACAAAAGCACGTACTTTAGTCCTCAGAATGCAGGTTTTAATACTCAGTTTAACAACATTAAACGATTAAAGCTCAAACAATTTAAACATAGGTTATGATAAAAGATTCCGAATTAATACTCAACCCAGATGGTAGCGTTTATCATCTTAACTTAAAGCCAGAACAAATTGCAACTACAATTCTGTTTGTGGGTGATCAAGATCGTGTAGAAAAAATCACTAAACACTTTGAAACTATTGAGTTTACCGTTCAAAAAAGAGAATTCAAAACGCAAACCGGAACCTATAAAGGCAAGCGAATTAGTGTGATTTCTACTGGAATTGGTCCAGATAATATAGATATTGTACTCAATGAACTCGACGCTTTAGTCAATATCGATTTAAAAACCAGAAAGATAAAAGACACCCTAACAGCGTTACGAATCATCAGAATTGGAACTTCAGGTTCTCTGCAAGCCGATATTCCTGTAGATCATTTTGTGATGGCGCAATACGGACTAGGATTAGACAATATGCTTCGCTCTTATTTGATTGATTCAATTTCTGAGACTCGTTTAGAAAAAGCCTTTATCGAACATACCCACTGGGATTTGAAAAAAGGAACGCCTTATGTTATTGGTTGTTCTACTGAGTTGGAGCAATTAATTGCAAGTGAACAAATTCATAAAGGAATTACGGCAACGGCTGGTGGTTTTTATGGACCACAAGGGCGTGTGTTGCGTTTAGGAATTCAAGATCCAGAATTGAATTCTAAAATGGATTCCTTTAGTTTTGAAGGGCATCGCATTACCAATCTAGAAATGGAAACCAGTGCTATTTATGGACTCGGTAAATTACTAGGACATCATTGCTTATCAATGAATGCCATCATTGCCAACCGCGCGAACGGAACTTTTAGCCAAGATCCTTATAAAGCGGTAGACGAACTTATTTTGTATACGCTCAATAAACTAGCCCAATAAAATTTATTTGGATGACATTTAGATTTGCAAGACATACTAACGATTTAGAAAAGATTAAATCATTTTATATCCATATTTTAGGCTTCGAATTATTGGGATGTTTTAAAAATCACAACGGGTATGATGGTATTTTTATTGGCAAATCGAATGAAAATTGGCATCTAGAATTTACAAAATCGGAAGAAACTATTACTTTTAATTTTGGAGACGAAGATTTTTTAGTTTTTTATCCCAATTGCATTGAAGATTACGATAGAATAATTTCTAGTTTAAATACAAACGCTATAAAAAGGAGGCCAACGAAAAATCCATATTGGAACGAAAATGGCAAATTGTTTTTTGACCCCGATGGATACGGTATAATTATTTCAAATTTAAAAACACAAGCATGAATGTCCTTCTCGAAACTGACCGATTAATTCTTCGCCCATTTACGCTTGACGATGCCGAAGCCATGTTTATTATGGATTCCAATCCTAATGTTCATAAATATTTATGGAACAAACCCGTTCAAAATGTTTCAGAAATCTATCCGGTGATTGAATCGCTTCAAAAACAATATGCAGCAAATAAAATTGGTCGTTTTGCTACTTTTTTAAAAGAAGAGGGACAATTTATCGGTTGGACAGGTATTAAGTTCATCAACGACCATATAGAAAACGGAAATACTAATTTTTACGATTACGGATACCGCTTGGACGAGCGCTTTTGGAACAAAGGATACGCCACCGAAGCCACAAAATTTTGGCTGGAGTATGGTTTTAATGAAATGAAGATACAAGAAATGAATGCTTACACCCACACCCAAAATGGTGCTTCTAATCATATCTTAAGCAAATGCGGAATGCAATTTATAGAAGAATATACGACTGAAGATGGTATCAATTGGAAATGGTGGCAACTATTGAATCCAAATCAAAAATAAATGACAACAATACGAATAGCTGGTGTTCCAGAACATTTTAATTTACCTTGGCATTTAGCCATAGAAAATGGAGATTTTAAAAAAGCAGCCATCGATTTGCAATGGACAGATGTTCCAGAAGGCACGGGTAAAATGTGCCAAATGCTTCGTGATGGGAGTACGGATATTGCTATTATTTTAACCGAAGGTATCGTAAAAGATATTACCGCTGGCAATCCTTCAAAAATAGTTCAAGTGTATGTTGAAACTCCATTAATTTGGGGAATTCACGTTGCAGCCCAATCCAAATACAAGACCTTAGCCCAACTTGAAGGCACCAAAGCCGCTATTTCAAGAATAGGTTCTGGTTCTCAATTAATGGCCTATGTCAATGCTGGTAATCAAAAGTGGGACGCTAATTCCTTGACATTTGAAATTGTAAATACGATTGATGGAGCTGTCACTGCTTTGACCGAAGGTACTGCTGATTACTTTATGTGGGAACGATTTATGACACAACCTCTTGTAGACAAAGGAATTTTCAGGAGAATTGCTGATTGTCCCACACCTTGGCCTTGTTTTGTTGTTGCTGTTCGAGAAGAAATTCTAAATCAAAACCCTGAAATAATTGCAAAAATACTTGAAGTAATTAACTCCAATACATTAAATTTTAAATCGTTACTTAATATTATTGAAAAATTAGCAGTACGTTTTCATCAAAAAGAAGAAGACCTTGAAAAATGGTTGGCTTTAACCGAATGGTCACAAAATCAGTTAAGTGAAAATGTGTTAAACAATGTCCAAAATCAATTGTTAGAACTCGGAATTATTGATAAAAAAAGTACATTTGCTGAAATAGTAAAAGTGGTATAATCGTACTCCTTTTTTAAGATATGATAGACCCAAAAAAAATTGATTTAAATAAGCTAAAAACCCAACTTCAAGTCAAGAAACCTTGGGACATTATTATTATATCTTTTTTGAACTTGGTCATCACCTTCCCTGTTTTCATCATTATTCATCACAATGTTATTGATTTCAATTGGCCTTTTAATTTAGACCGAATTCTGATATTCTTGTTGGTCTTCATTGTTATTCATTTCGTTCTGAATGCAATGCGAACCTTTATGATGATTGCCATTCTGATTTATTTTTTTGTTCTTATTTACGGGAGTATTTTTGGAAATTACGGATTTAATAGCGTCGTTGAAGATTACAATTCAATGGTTTACACTATGTCTGACAGTCCTTACCCTCAAGATATTATCATTGCCAAACTCCTTCCCTTTCCCAATAAATCAAAGATTTTGAGCGCCATTGAATATGAAAATCCAAAAGTGCGCAATTTTGCCATTATGGCTACTACAAAGCACTTTCGAAATCTAAAAGGATATAGCGATTACAGAACCATTATTCAGTGTTTTGCTGTTTTCAAGGAAATCAATTCGCGTTGGAATTACGTTCACGACCCTAAAGAAGGCGATTATATTGCTACAGCAACAGAATCTTTGATGTATTTCTCTGGCGATTGTGATGACCATTCCATTCTTATGGCAGCTTGTGTTAGAGCAATTGGTGGCACTCCAAGATTAATTCACACCAAAGGGCACATTTATCCTGAAATCTTAATTGGCTCGATGGAAGATTTAGAAAAAGTGAATTATTTAATCAAAAACGAACTATTCCCGAGAGAAAGCGCCAAGAAACAATTGCATTATCACATCGATGAGCGTGGGCAAGTATGGATGAATTTGGATTATACCGCGAAATATCCCGGAGGTCCTTTCTTATTCGAGGAAATTTTAGGAGCCTTGACCTTAAACTAGATTATTGCTTTGTTTTTTTATGCAATTGTCGACCGAGTTCTCCCAAAAAAGGAAATCCAATCGAATCATATTCATAAATTCCATCGTTAAAAATTTTGTTTTTATTGACCAAAATAGTGGCCGATACTAAAAACTCAATGTTGTTTTTCGAATCAACGATATACGCACAATCCGTAAGTGTTCCGTACGCTTCTCCAACTTTGTTGTAAATTTTGATGTAATCAGGAATAGGTTCTTTGGTATCACCAAACATAAAAAACTTACAATACCCATCAAAATATTCTTTTGGGTCATATCCTGCATTTCTTGGCAAGTTTTGCATCGAAAACAATATAAATTCTCTGCTTTTTTCTGAAAGCTTGAAACGCTCATTTTCCTCAAAAGCTTCTGGAAAGACAATTCTTTTCAATGTATTATGCAATGTCTCTAAAGGATAATAGTTTTTTGATGAAAAATCGAATGGATTTTGAATGATTTGCTCTCCTTCTAAATAGCCATTTCCTTTTTGAATTCCATTTAGCTTCAAGGGAACAAATGCTTTTGTTTGAATTGATGGGAATTTCACAACTGAACCATCGTCTTTATACAAAGTGATAGGTTTTATTACTCTACTACCAGAATTTGCTGTCGATA
The DNA here is from genome assembly GCF_051547145.1 of Flavobacterium sp. RSSB_23. Lineage (NCBI taxonomy): Bacteria > Pseudomonadati > Bacteroidota > Flavobacteriia > Flavobacteriales > Flavobacteriaceae > Flavobacterium > Flavobacterium sp. RSSB_23. Next base: position 286,346 of record NZ_JBPTTO010000003.1, read on the forward strand.
ATCGATGAGTAATTCTGAATGGCGACAAACCCTTATTTTTCATACCATTGTTCAAATCATCAAATCCGATAAATTCGAACAAATGATTACTGGCTTCATTATCACTTACTGCAAACAACTTTGAAACTTCTTCTGAGAATTTCCATTGTGTTGCCTCTTCTCCAATGGAGAATGTTGAATTTACTGAGGTATTCGAAATTGCATCTAACTTCTCTAAGGCCATGACTGCAATAGGGAATTTCACTGTACTGGCAGGATAGAAATAGTTTTTGGAGTCTACATTATACTTAAAATCAATAAAAGAAGCCTTTCCGTTAGCAGCTCGTTTAATTTGAGAATAAATGATTTGAACCTCATATTCTTCGGGATTTTGCATTACTTGATGAATAATCCCTTTTGGTGTTTTTAAAGTCTCTCTTAATGGATTGTTTCGCAAGCCACTACAGCCTACTAAAACTGTTAGCAGTGAGCAAAAGAAAATAGTGTAGCCTTTTTTCATAAAATTAGTTGAACTCAGATTATAGATTCGTGAAGAAAAAATATAAATTCAATTATAAATCACGAAGTAACTGTCTGGCTTTTTCCAAATCTTCGGCAGTGTCTATACCAATACCTACGTGAGTAGTCTCGACCATTTTAATTCGTTTCCCAAATTCTAAATAACGTAATTGTTCTAGTTTTTCAGAAGCTTCTAGAGATTTCATTGGTAAACTGTAAAAATCCAATAAGGCTTGCTTTCTAAAAGCATAAATGCCTATATGTTGCATGTAGCGCACTCCGACATTTTTCTCTCTTGGATAAGGAATTACAGAACGTGAAAAGTATAAGGCAAAACTGTTTTGGTCTACCACAACTTTCACATTGTTTGGATTATTGATTTCATCTTCATTTGTAATCTCTCGCATCAAAGAAGCCAAATCCACTTGTTGGTTGGTGTCATTTTTAAACACTTCAATGACTTTAGCTAAAGGCTCTGCATTTATGAATGGTTCATCACCTTGCACATTGACCACGACATCAACATCGAGATTTTCAACTGCTTCTGCAATACGGTCACTCCCTGACTCGTGTTCTTTGATACTCATAATGGCTTTTCCGCCATTTGCTACAATTTCATTATAAATTAAATCAGAGTCGGTCACCACAAACACATCATCAAAAAGTTGGGTATTAATGGCGGCTTCATAAGTTCTTCTGATGACTGTTTTTCCACCTAAATCTTTCATTAATTTTGCAGGAAATCGGGTTGATGCGTATCGAGCGGGAATGACTGCTATTATTTTCATTGTTTTATTTTTTGCCACAAAGGCGCTAGTATATGAAGTTTTTTTAATTTAAAATTTGACTAAACAAATATATAAAATCCTTTCTTTTTAAGTCAATTAGCAACTCTAGCCAATTTGCACCGAGGTCATACTTAACGAACCCGCTACTAATTTGTCATTGAATAATTGTATTTCTTCGCTTTTGCCCTTTAAACCCAATGCGTAAATCAAAGGCAAAAAATGTTCGGGTGTTGGAATAGCCAATTTAAAAGCTTGACCCTGCTTTTCGTAATCGAGTAAAGGTTGAAAATTGCCATCTAGTAGAAGTGAATTAATGGTATCTCTAGCCTCTATAGCCCAATCATAGCCATAATCATCTTTCTCAAAATTATAAAAATCGACCAAACGCAAATTATGAATGATATTACCACTACCAATAATTAAAATACCTTTTTGACGCAAACTACTCAATTGTTGCGCCAATTGAAAATGATATTCAGCGGGTTTTGAATAATCTATACTCAATTGAATGACAGGAATATTGGCTTCTGGATATAAATGTTTAATTACACTCCAAGCGCCGTGGTCCAATCCCCAATGATGGTCTAATTCTACTGCTGTCGGAAGCAATAATTCTTGGGTAAAAGAAGCTAATTCAGGACTTCCGTGAGCGGGATATTGTACCTCAAATAACTCTTTTGGGAAACCACCAAAATCGTGAATGGTTTTCGGCATTTCCATAGCGGTAACTTTTGAACCTTTGGTATACCAATGAGCCGAAACACACAAAATAGCGTTGGGTTTAGGTAAGTTTTTGGCTAAATTACGAAAACCAGTAACAAACTGATTTTCTTCGATGGCATTCATAGGGCTTCCGTGACCTAAAAACAAAACTGGCATCTTTTCGGTAGTCGAAAAAGAACTTGCTATTTTATTGAAATCATTTATACTCTGCATAAGGATTAGTTATTACGTTCAATTAAATCCCATAGATTTCCGTAGATGTCTTTAAAAACAAGAACTTTACCATACTCTTCTTTCTTGGGCTCGCGTACAATTTCAATATCATTATCTATTAAATTCTGATAATCTCTATCAAAATTATCTGTATTTAAAAACAAGAAAACACGCCCACCCGATTGATTACCGATACTTTGTTTTTGAATAGCACCATCGGCTTTGGCTAACAATAAACTAAACTCATGGCTTCCTTTGGGAGCTACTAAAACCCATCTCTTAGTTTGAGACAAGGTAGTATCTTCAATCAAATCAAAATGTAATTTATCTACGTAAAACGAAATGGCTTCATCATAATCAGCCACCAACAAAGCGATATGTGCTATTTTTTGTTTCATTTCAAATTTAATCTACAAAACTATCGTCTTTAAATCCTATCAAATATAACTTATTTTTGGCACGTGTCATCGCGGTGTACAACCAGCGAATATAATCGGTGTCGATTCCGTTAGGCAAATACGGCTGTTCTATAAAAACGGTATTCCACTGTCCACCTTGCGATTTATGACAAGTGATGGCATAGGAAAATTTAACCTGAAGCGCATTAAAATACTCGTTATTTTTGACTTTTTGAAACTGCTTGTATTTGGTTTCACCTTCGTAATCTTTCATCACTTCTTGGTACAATCTATTCGATTCTTCGTAGGTTAAAGATGGAGATTCGCTTTTTATGGTATCCAATAATAAAACGGTTTCCAAAGGTTTTTGGTTGGGATAATCGACCATTCTGATTTTGACTTTCGCGAATTTGAAACCATACAATTCTTTGATTGCGAATATCTCTAATACTTCAATGATGTCACCATTCGCTACAAAACCAGCTTCGTCAGAATCTTTCAACCAAAAGTAATTGTTTTTGACCACCATCAAGAAATCGCCCGTGGCCAATTCACTTTCTTTATCCAATATTTTTGCACGAATTTGTTCGTTATACTGATTCGCTCTTTTGTTGGAACGGACAATAAAAGCAGTATCCTCAATGCTGTAATTACTATACGCCGAATGAATCGCGTCTTGAATATCATAGCCATCCACAAGTCGGACGATATCCTTAAACTTTTTCAAATCAAATTGATACTCGGTCACAAAAGCATCGTTTAGCAATTCACGCAAAGCCGTCGCATTGTATAAAATTCCCGAGCTTTCTTCTTGACGCATCACTTCATCGAGTTCGATATGGTCGATTTCTTTATTATAATGAAGGGATAAAGTATCAATATCTAAGGCGGGACTAATATCTAAATTTACTGGAGGTAACTGTGCAGTATCTCCCAAAAGAATCATCTTGCAATTGGTTCCCGAATACACATACGAAATCAAATCATCTAAGAGTGAACCATTTTCATATAATTTCGAATCCGAATTGGTATCAGAAATCATAGAAGCTTCATCGACGATAAAAATGGTGTTTTTATGTTTGTTAGGTTGCAGCGTAAACGAAACGCCTCCTCCAGATGTTTTTTTAGGAAAATAGATTTTCTTGTGAATCGTAAAAGCTGGCTTTTCAGAATAATTGGCAATTACTTTGGCTGCTCGACCCGTTGGCGCTAATAAAACGGCTTTTTTGTTAATGCCCGACAAGCTATTCACAAGAGCTGAAATTACCGTAGTTTTTCCTGTTCCTGCGTAACCTTTTAAGACAAAAATGGTATTGTTCTCAATTTCAGTTAGAAAAATAGCAATTTTCTGAAAAAAAATATCCTGTTGGTACGTAGGCTGAAAAGGAAAATTTTTCTGTAAAAAACTATAAAATTGAGAGGAATTCATGGAGTGAAATTTGGATGCAAAGTAACGGAAAGTTTTCTATTGCATAGACAATTTTCAAAGGCAATTTCATTTTTGTCACAACCACAAATGCTGTAATTTTATTTTATAATTAACCCGTTGAGTGAAATTATTATTTACCACATAGAATCATAGAAACTATAGTTTTTAAGAGTAACAAATAGACGTTTTACTATTCACATAGCTCATCTATTGTGAGAAATAGTGCTATTTCTATTTTTTTTCTATGTTGATTTTGCTATTAATCTATGGCTCTATGTGGTTAAGTTTTTTATTTTTTTGAATTTCACCTAATGGGTTAGAATTACCATTAAGATTCCATTACGCCTTGAAATTGGCTATTGTTATTGCTATTAAAATTTGTAAGTTTGCGTAGTCGAAAAAAAGCAAAAAAAGATGAGTATCACCGAAAAAAAATACAAAAAATTAGCACTTCAAGTATCATTGACAGGTTTGTCTTTTTGTTGTTTCGACACTTTAAATAAAAAAATCCTTTCTTACAACGAAGTTCATTTTGACACCTTTCATAAAGCTACCAAAATAGAAGAACTTTTTGCCGACGCTTTTAGCGATTTTCCTGAATTAAAGGATACCTATGATGAAATCGTAGTCATTCACAACAACACTTTATCGACGTTTGTGCCCACTGCCTTATTTGATGAAAATTATTTAGGAAGCTATTTGCAGTACAACACCAAAGTGTTCGAAACCGATTTTTTTGCTTACGATACCATTGCCAATTACGAAATGAATACCGTTTACATTCCGTATGTGAATATTAATAATTTCTTTATTGACCAATTTGGTTCCTTTGATTACAAGCACGCCAACAGTATTTTGGTTACCAAAATTTTAGAAGCTTCTAAGAATAATGACAATAAAAAAATGGTCGTACATTTCAATACCGGTCATTTTGAAATTATAGTGGTGCAAAACCAGCAACTATTGCTTTTCAATTCCTTTGAATACGCCACACCCGAAGATTTCTTGTATTACATTCTCTTTACTGCCGAGCAATTGAGTTTAAATCCAGAAAATTTCCCATTGGAAATTATGGGAAATATTAACGAAGAAAGTCCTTACTACCAACTAGCTTACCAATACATCCGAAACATTTCTCTTTTTGATGTGAGCAGTTTGCAACGCAGTAATTCTTTTTCAGAAGCCATCAACAGACAACATTTTATACTATTCAACTCATGAGAATCATTTCAGGAAAATACAAAGGAAGACGCATTCAACCGCCAAAAAACCTGCCTGTGCGTCCCACTACCGATATGAGTAAAGAAGCTTTATTCAATGTGTTGAACAATCATTTTAGTTTTGAAGGATTGAAAGTATTGGATTTATTCTCTGGCACCGGAAACATCAGTTACGAATTTGCCTCAAGAGGAAGTTATCCAATTACTTCGGTAGATGGTGATTTTGGTTGTATAAAATTCATCAAACAAATCGCTGCCGAATATGACTTTACGATTGCGGCAACCAAGAGCGATGTGTTTAAGTTTTTGGAAAACTGCAAAACCACTTACGATATTATTTTTGCCGACCCGCCTTATGGATTGGACCAAGCTACTTTTGAAAAAGTGGTGCTTTTGGTTTTTGAAAAAAACTTGCTCAACGAGGAAGGAATGATGATTATCGAGCATTCTAAATACACCAAAATGGACCATTTGGATAATTTTTCGTTTCAAAAAAGTTATGGTGGTTCGTTTTTCAGCTTCTTTGAATTCAACAATACTGACGAAGAAGAAGAGTTAGACGATGACGATTTTGAAGTAACCGATTCAGAAGAAGAATAAAAACTATAGAGTCTTTGCTTAGCAAAGGCTTTTTTTTTGAAAAAAATGCAGACCTATAAGCCGGATTCTGTATTCGCTAAAGCGAACCCTTATCATTTATCTAGACTTACAATTACTTGCAAGTTCAAGCTATCTACCCTTCAGCAACGAACGAGAAGCCCTTAAATGCTGATATACTTGATATTTCACCGCATAGAGTTTACCTGGTTTCACTACAGCATTACCTGTACATACTTTCTGTTGCACTTGTCCTAATCTAGTCCGTAAAGACCAAACCGACGGGTGTTACCCGCTATGCTTCTCTGTGGTGTCCGGACTTTCCTCCCTTCGCCTAGGCGAACGACGATAAGGCGGTCTGCGGTGCAAAAGTAACTTTTTTAAACTTGATTTCCTTGTTAAAGTCAATTTTATAAGGGCTATTTAGTTTGCGGATGAACTACTAACTGGTTTCGTTCTGAATTTTAGTTTATTAAAATAGTTTGTAAACGGGTTATGAAAAAGAGAAGTACTTATCTAGCCCTGATTGCTTCGCCAGTTCGCTTCGCTCGTGTGCAGCGGCATCCTTTTTTAGGTCGCAGGTTTTTTTTACCTGTGACCTAAAAAAGATATAGCGGAAAGCAGGACGACTCGTGAATTATAGCGGGAATTGCTGCTCCTAATCATCTTTCAAATTAATGAATGCGATAGAAAAATCAGCTAGCATATCGTTTGCTGCATCATTATTTTGATTGTCAATGGGATATTCAAAAAATGAAAAGATTTTTTGGCAAATAAACCATTTTGAACATCAAGAAATAAACAAAAAAGCTATATTTGCTTTCGAATCATAGGACAACAATGGAACAATTTATAGTATCTGCACGTAAATATCGCCCGCAAACATTTAAGGATGTTGTAGGTCAAAAAGCGATTACCAATACGCTACTGAATGCTATAGAAAACAACCATTTGGCTTCGGCTTTGTTGTTTACGGGGCCTCGTGGTGTGGGAAAAACGACTTGCGCTAGAATTTTGGCGCGTAAAATTAACCAACCTGGTTATGATGACCCAGAAGAAGATTTTGCGTTCAACGTATTTGAGTTGGATGCCGCTTCGAACAACTCGGTGGACGATATTCGAAATTTGATTGACCAAGTTCGAATCCCTCCACAAACTGGACAATACAAAGTGTACATCATCGACGAGGTGCATATGTTGTCATCGGCGGCGTTTAATGCTTTCTTGAAAACATTAGAAGAGCCACCAAAACACGCCATATTTATTTTGGCTACTACAGAAAAACACAAAATCATTCCAACGATTTTGTCTCGCTGTCAGATTTTTGATTTCAAACGAATTACGGTAAAAGATGCCAAAGAACACTTGGCTGATGTTGCCGAAAGTCAAGGGATTCAATTTGAAGATGATGCGCTGCACATTATCGCTCAAAAAGCCGATGGGGCGATGCGTGATGCGTTGTCTATTTTTGACCGTGTGGTTTCTTTTTGTGGTTCCAACTTGACTAGACAGGCCGTAACCGAAAATCTAAATGTTTTAGACTACGAAACCTATATCAATATTACCGATTTGATTTTGGAGAATAAAATTCCAGATTTGTTATTGGCTTTCAATACTATTTTATCCAAAGGTTTTGATGCACATCATTTCGTATCGGGCTTAGCGTCTCACTTTAGAGATTTGTTGGTGGCGAAAACTCCTTCAACCCTAAGTTTATTAGAAATGGGAGAACAAGCGCAACAACTTTATGGTGTACAAGCTCAAAAATGCAGTGCCGACTTCTTATTAAAAGGAATAGAAATCGCCAATGACTGTGATTTGAAATACAAAGTCAGTCAGAATCAGCGCTTACTAGTCGAACTTTGTTTGATGCAATTGGCCTCTATCACTTTTGATGGAGAAAAAAAAAAGCTGAGTCTTTCATAATTCCACCTACTTATTTCCGTAGAAATGACTATTCTATAACCGAAGTAGTAAAACCTACTATTGCTACAACTCCTGAAACTCCTGTAGTTGCTCCACAACCAACTGAAGTTACTCCTAATACTGAAGTTACAGTAGAAAAACCAGTCATTGCAGCACCTATAGCACCTGTTTTAAGTACAGATGAGCCTAAAATTTCGGCATTTTCGTTATCGAGTATTCGTGCCAAAAAAGCCTTAGAAGAAAGCAGTAAATCGATTGTAAAAGAAGTAGTTCATACTCCTACAGAAGCATTTACAGAAACAGAAATGTTGTTGCAATGGACAAAATATGCCCAAAAATTAGGCAGCAAAGGCTATAGAATTATGGAATCGTTATTATTGATTAACGACCCAAAATTAGATGGTACAAGAATTACAATTGAATTACCAAACGAAGGTTCTAAATTGGATTTTGAAAGTCAAAAACACGGACTTTTAGGTCATTTGAAAGGGCATTTGCACAATCACGAAATCACTATTGATGTAATTGTAAACGAAAGCATCGAAATCAAAAGAAACCTAAACGACCAAGACCGTTATAATCGATTAAAAGAAATAAATCCCGCCATCGATTTGTTGCGTTCTACTTTTGGTTTGCACGTTGATGCGTAAAACAGAGTGTTGACTTATTAGTTTCTAGTTTAACAATATGCTATCTCCTAAACTAAATATTAAGAATATGAGAAATAATTATTTGTTATGTTTTCTTTTAATGCTTACTTCAATTAGTTATGCAAAATACGACCCTCTATTAGTAAGTCAACTAATAGATAAATCTCAAATAATAGGAATTGGAGAAATAAAAAGCATTGATAATAGTAATGTATTAGTGTTTTTTGAGGATGTAATTAAAGGAAAACTAACCAACCGAACTCTAAAGATTAGCCAATTTAAAAACTGGACTTGCGCATCTCGCTGGACAAATTATAAAAGAGGACAAAAAATTATGTTCTTTTTGACAACTTCTGAAGTAGGGTTATATAAAATTCTAGGCTCAGGCGATGAAGGTGAATTACCAATTGTAAATGAAAAAATATTTTATAAAAGTTTATATGGCGGATTAGATAAAAAATCAACGAAATTCAAAGTGTATGGTGCAGATTTGTATGGTTATAGTTTTAAAGTTTTAGATGTTAAAACAGGTATCTTAGAGTACATCTCAAACAAATTAACATTTCATAAAATAGCAAAGCAAAAAAACTTTGAAAAGCAGAAAATTAAAAACCCCTTTTTGAAAAAACTTGTATCTGAATTGCACACAGAAATCTATCAATATCAATAAGGGCAAATCTGTAACAGCTACTAAAACAGATTTTGTTTATTAACTTAATGAAAAGATAGTTTAGTATTTGGATATTAACTTCGTCTATTCATTATCGCACGGTTAGCAAATCGGATTACTTTAAAAAAGTAATCCGATTTTTAGTTTAGTGTCATTTGGATAGCAATACTATTATTTAAAGTAGTCTGTAAAAACAGTAGCGCTATTTTATTTAACAATAAGTACTTACAATTCCTTTTTTAAAAGCTTAACTTAGAAGAAAATACGAATTATAGCATTTACCTATGTTTTTTCTTATCTAGCTAAATCTATGAATTATATAACTTTTTCAAATAGTTATGTAAAGAATTGAATTAACATTCTATCACCTTTGTAGTACCTCTAAATCCCCAACTGGTTTGAAAATTTATATAAAATATATGGTCAGTAATCGCTGCAAATTAGCCGTAAAAGAAGAACTCAAAGAAATGGGGTTGCACTTTATTATGGTCGATTTGGGTGAAGTAGAAATTATGGAAACGCTTACTATCGCTCAACGGGATATACTCAAAAAAAGGCTTTCTAGTTCAGGTTTGGAACTAATGGACGACAAAAAAGCCATTTTAATTGAAAAAATTAAAAATAGCATCATTCAGATGGTGCATCATCCTAGCGAGGTCATCAAGGTAAATTTTTCTGATTATTTAAGTGAAAAATTAGACCACAATTACACCTATCTCGCGAACCTATTTTCAGAAGTGCAAGGTACGACCATTGAACAATTTATCATTTCGCACAAAATAGAACGCATCAAAGAATTAATGATTTATGGGGAATACAACATTACCGAAATAGCATGGAAAATGGGCTATAGTAGTGTTGCACATTTGTCAAGTCAATTCAAGAAAGTCACTGGTTTATCTCCTTCGCATTTTAAACAACTCAAGGACAAAAGGCGTTGTCCAATCGAGGATATTTAACAATAATTACCCTTCAATAGCTAGAATACATTGACGCTTTTGACAAAAAATTCATTTAAAAACATTCAAAAGCAACTGCAATGAATCATACTAATAAAGACCCAGAACTAGAAAACTATATTAATTCATTAGAGCGAGCTTCACAATACTTACTTAGCCTTATTGAGGCAAGTCGTGACCCTTTATTTGCAATCAGTACGTCTGGTAAAATAATGGATGTGAACGAAGCCTCTGTACTTGCCACTGGAGTTTCGAAACAACAACTAATTGGCTCTGCCTTTGTGGGGTATTTTACCAATTCAAAACAAGCAAAAATTGGATATGACCTTGTGTTTTCGGAAGGATTTGTGACCGCTTTTCCATTAACCATAAAAGACCATAAATTAACCGATGTATTATTTAATGGTGCCATTTTCAAAGATGAAAACGGAAAGACCATTGGTGCTGTGATGATTGCCAGAGACATTACAGAGCAAAAAAGAATTCAAAATGAATTGACTGAAGCCAAGATTATTGCAGAAACCGCCACCAAAAATGCTGAAGAAGCTGTAAAAACGAAACAGCAATTTCTATCTAACATGAGCCACGAAATTCGAACGCCAATGAATGCCATAATTGGTTTTACAAAGGTCGTACTCAAAACAGAACTTAATGCCAAACAAAAAGAATATTTGACGGCTATCAAAATGAGTGGTGATGCACTTATTGTTTTAATCAATGATATTTTGGATTTGGCCAAAGTGGATGCAGGTAAAATGATTTTTGAAAAAACACCTTTCAAACTCAATTTGTCTATCATAGCGATGCTGCATCTTTTTGAAACAAAGATTCAAGAAAAAAACCTCCAATTAATCACCAACTATGACCCTAAAATACCTGAAGTATTACTTGGTGACCCAATTCGATTGCATCAAATTATATTGAACTTGGTGAGTAATGCTGTGAAGTTTACTCATAAAGGAACCATAACCGTAAGTGTTGCTTTAATTAAAGAAACAAAAGACAAAGCCACCTTAAAGTTTTCAATTGCCGATACTGGCATTGGTATCAAAGAAAAAAAAATAAACGAAATTTTCGAAAATTTCACACAGGCGACAAGTAGCACCTCAAGATTGTTTGGAGGTACTGGACTGGGCTTGGCGATTGCAAAACAATTAGTCGAAGCACAAAATGGACAAATGGAAGTTAAAAGTAAAGTCAATAAAGGCTCTACTTTTAGTTTTACACTTGACTTCGCAAAAACGCATGTCGATGCAGTGTTAGAACCTGAAATTGTTGAATTGAATACTGATATCAAAGACACAAAAATATTAGTGGTTGAAGATATGGAACTCAATCAACTGCTTATGAAAACCATTCTTGATGATTTTGGATTTGAATGTGACATAACAGCTAATGGAAAACTGGCTATCGAAAAATTAGAAACCAAAAACTATGATATCATTTTGATGGATTTACAAATGCCAGAAATGAACGGTTTCGAAGCTACAATCTATATTCGAAATGTCATGAAACTTCAAGTTCCAATTATTGCCTTGACTGCCGATGTTACAACGGTAGATGTTGAGAAATGCAGAGCGGTTGGTATGAACGATTACATTGCAAAACCCGTAGATGAACGATTGTTGTACAGCAAACTTATTGCATTTTCTAAAAAACCTATACTAATCATAGAACACACTATAGGCGAAGAAAAAAAGAAGGATACTTTTAAATACATCGACATGAGTTATTTAAACAAACTCACGAAATCCGACCCAAATCTTATGAGCGATATGATTAAGGCGTATTTAGAACAAACGCCTTCGCTTATCTTGAGTATCAAACAAAGTTTGGTAGACAAAGATTGGAAAAAATTACAAGCCGCCATTCACAAAATGATTCCTTCCTTCTCTATTATGGGCATTAATCCTGACGCATTAAGTATGGCAAAAAAGATTCATGAATATGCCTATACCATTGAAATTAATGAAGAAATCAACGAGCTCGTATTAGAATTAGAAAAAAATTGTTCGCAAGCATGCCTAGAACTTGAAAATGAATTGAAAAAAATAAAAAAAGTATAATTGTGAAAACAAATAGTAAAATAAGATTATTCCTTGTAGATGACGATATAATTTTCTTAAAAATGCTAGAAATACAATTTCAGCATCATGGAGATTTTGATATTGAAACATTTGAAACGGGTGAATTATGTCTTCAAAATCTTGACAAAAAACCAGATGTGATTATCCTTGATTTTCATTTGGATGGGATAACCAAATCTGCTATGAATGGACTTGAAACATTGGATAAAATCAAAAATAGTAATCCAAACATCCCTGTAATTATGCTCTCCAGTCAAGACAAAATAGACGTAGCTGTAAGTTGTATGCATCACAAAGCATTTGATTATATTGTAAAAAGCGAGACTGCTTTTTTACGCTTACAAAAAGCAATTGAAACTATTTTTAAATATCAAAAAATGGAAAAAGAGCTCAATTGGTACATCGACAGAATGTAAAAATAGTTTAATAGTTCTCCCTAATTTGGTATTTAAAATCACACTTTACTACTACAACTTTTTATTAATAAAAGAATCTTACAACTTTTGCTTAAAATTCTATAATACTTGGATTGGTTTAGCAACGCATCTTTGTTAAACATTTAAAAGTATATAAAAATGAAAAAATCAATCCTTATTCTAGCCCTTATCGGTACTATTTTTACTTCTTGTAAAACAGCGCAACAAAAAGAAAATGCGGCCAAAACGAATGTAGCAGAAGCCAAACAAGATTTAGCAGATACCAGATCCGACAATGCAGCTGAGTGGAAAAGTTACAAAGCTTCTGCTCAAATCAAAATTGCCGAGAACAAAAAGCAAATCACAGTACTTAAAGAAAAAATGAACAAACCTGGCAACACATTCGATGGAATGTACAGAAACCGTATAGAAAAATTAGAAGCCAAGAATATGGACCTCGAAAAAAAACTCAACGGGTATGATGGTAACGCCACACAATGGGAAACCTTCAAAGGGAATTTTAATCGTGATATGAATGAAGTTGGTGAAAACATCAAAGATTTATTCAATTAAGAACAATTCAAAAATCAAAAAGCGAGATACATTCTCGCTTTTTTTTGTGCTTTAATCTCAAAAAAGAATTTCGAAAGGTGGGAATAACACAAGTTTTCACAATAGTTGTGTAACACCATTTCTGTAAAACCGAATCACCTTTGTATCAAATAATTTAACAACCAAACATTATGAAAAAATTACTTTTTCTATGTATATGTATCGGTTATACATTTGCATCAAGCGCACAAACTGAAGATAAAAAATGGAATCTCGGGCTTCATGGCGGAGTTACTCAATATCAAGGTGATTTAGGGCATGACTTTTACAAAACCAAAAACTCGATGTATGGTTTTGGAGGCCTTTCGGTTTCGAGATATTTGAACCGCTATTTAGATGCCAACCTATTACTTTCAAAAGGAACTTTAGGTTATAACAACGGAACAACAGCAGGCTTTAGAAGCGATTATTCTGCAGTAGCTTTAAACTTGAGATTCAATTTTGTAAGTTCTGAATACGCAATAAGACCTTATGTATTTGGAGGTGTTGGCGTGCTACTTTTTGACAGTCAACTTAATTTTCATAAAGAAAAAATTGATTATGCCTTGCCAACCGCGGGTGGAGGTATCAACTTTCGATTGACTCCAATTGTTTCCTTAAACATACAAGAAACCTTTATGTTTACGGACAATGATACCAGAGATGGTGCTGTTCAAGGTAAAAAAGATGATTTTCTTACCCATATGGTGGGATTAACTTTTAATCTTGGCGATACTAAAGATACTGATAACGATGGAGTTTCTGACAAAAAAGACAATTGTCCTGACACCCCAAGTGGTATTGCGGTGGATAAAAAAGGATGCCCATTAGATAGAGATGCTGATGGTGTAGCTGATTATCTAGACAATTGCCCAGACCTAGCAGGAACTTCTTCTTTAAACGGTTGTCCAGACAAAGATAATGATGGTGTTGAAGATGCCAAAGACCGTTGTCCTAACCAAGCAGGAACAGTAACCTTGAATGGTTGTCCTGATGCCGACAAAGACGGTGTTGCTGATATTGACGATATGTGCGCCAATACCAAACCAGGAACTAAAGTGGATGCCAAAGGTTGTCCTATGGATAGTGATAACGATGGCGTTACAGATGATTTAGACAGATGTCCTAATGTTGCTGGAATTGCTGCTTTAAAAGGTTGTCCAGACACAGATGGTGATGGCGTAGCCGATTTAGATGACCGTTGTCCGAATGCAATGGGAACTATTGAAAACAAAGGCTGTCCTGAAATTACAAAAGCCGATGTGGTTAGAATAACTTACATTGGAAGCAAAATCTTCTTCGAAAATAATTCAGATAAACTAAAAGTGGCTTCTTTGTCACAATTAGACGAACTGACTAAAATTTTACAAAAATACGAAGGCGCTAGCTTAACTATTGAAGGTCATACCGACAGTGTAGGAACAGCTGCATATAACGAAACACTTTCGCAAAAACGTTCCAATTCAGTTAAATTTTATTTGATAGAAAAAGGAATATCAGAAGGTCGTTTGACTGCTGTAGGTTATGGTGAAAGCAAACCTATAGCTTCTAATAAATCAGCCTTAGGAAAAGCCAAAAACCGTAGAGTAGAATTGAAAACCAATTATTAATTCAGTATTTGATTTTAGCAAAAAAGACGACTTTAAAAGGTCGTCTTTTCTGTTTTTAGACCCTAGGAATCTTATAAGTTTTACTAAAAGTTATGCAACAATATTGCTCCACATATAAGCGACCTTTACCAAAAGCAGTATTCACCATAAATCTCCCAGTTATCATGTTAGAAGTAAAAAAAGAAGGAATCATTTTAGAAAAAACGCTATTGGGCTTTGAAATTGATGGCGTTTTGAATCCAGCTGTAATCATGCATGAAGGAGCCATACATATATTTTATAGAGCGGTGGGAAAAGGAAACTATTCCAGTATTGGCTATGCCAAATTAAAATCGCCATTGGAAGTTGAAGAACGTAAAGATATGCCACTTATTTTTCCTCAATTTGAATATGAAGAACACGGCGTTGAAGACGGAAGAATTGTAAAAATTAATGATACTTTTTATTTAACCTATTGTGCGTACGACGGCGTAAATGCCTTAGGAGCTTTAGCCACATCTACAGATTTAATGCATTGGGAAAAACAAGGAATTATTGTACCCCAAATTATGTTTGACGAATTCAAACGATTGGCAGAAACCAAAGGGAAAATCAACGAAAAATACCTGCGCTACAACAGTCACGACCGCATAAAAGAACGCAAAGGAAAAAAAGTTTGGGTGTGGGATAAAAATGTTCTTTTCTTTCCTAGAAGAATCAATAATAAACTGCTGTTTCTACATAGAATCAAACCAGATATTCAAATCGTTAGTATCAATAATTTAAATGAACTTACCTCTGAATTTTGGCAAAATTATTTGTTACAATTCAAAGATACTATTGTACTTCAACCTAAGTACGAACACGAAATAAGTTACATTGGTGGAGGATGTCCCCCTATCGAAACCGAAAAAGGCTGGCTACTTATTTATCACGGAGTACATGATACCGTAAAAGGCTATGTGTATTGTGCTTGTGCTGCTTTGCTTGATTTAGAAAATCCACAAAATGAATTGGCACGATTGCCCTACCCTCTTTTTAAACCAGAAACAAAATGGGAATTAAAAGGAGAAGTAAATAACGTTTGCTTTCCTACTGGAGCCGTGGTTGACAAGGACACCCTTTACATTTATTATGGCGCAGCCGATGAGAGAATTGCCTGTGTTTCACTTCATCTGCCCGATTTACTTACCGAACTGTTACTTAATCTAAAATAACATAAAATGAAATCGAACAAAAACCTCAATTTGTTTCCGTTACAAAGAATCAAAAACAAAACTGTCTTGCCTGAAGTTCTTTTCATTACGTCTTACCCGCCAAGAGAGTGTGGAATCGCCACTTATTCTCAGGATTTAATTTTTGCTTTGAATAATAAATTCAAGAAATCTTTCAAACTCAAAATAGCAGCCTTAGAAAATAAAAACGAAAGCTATTCCTATCAAGAAGATATTGAAGCCATCTTAGAGACTGATACTCCTACTTCCTATATAGAATTGGCTAAAAATTGCAATGAAAACAGTAATCTTTCCTTAGTCGTTATTCAGCATGAATTTGGATTATTTCATTCTAATGAAGGGGATTTTTTATTGTTTTTAAAAGCCTTGAACAAACCAATAATAATAGCGTTTCATACGGTTTTGCCACAACCTGATTTAGTATTGAAAAAAATGATTTTGGCAATAGACCTCTATGCCACAGCTTTTATTGTGATGACACAAACTTCAGCAAAAATAATTGCTAAAGAATACCTAGTAGCTCCCAATAAAATCATGGTTATTCCACACGGCACCCATTTGGTTGAACACACCAATAAAAATGTTTTGAAGGAAAAATATCAAGTTGCAGGCAAAAAAATCATTTCCACATTTGGACTTTTAAGTTCTGGAAAATGCATTGAAACTTCGATAAATGCACTAAAAACCATCATACAAAAACACCCTGAGGTACTGTTCTTAGTGATTGGAAAAACACATCCAACCGTTGTAAAAAACGAAGGAGAAGCTTACAGAACAAGTTTAGAAACCAAAATCAATGATTTAGGACTGAATGACCATGTGAAATTCATCAATAAATACTTGCCTTTGAAAGAGTTGTTAGAATACTTACAACTCACCGATATTTATTTATTTACTTCTAAAGACAGAAATCAAGCGGTATCAGGTACGTTTTCGTATGCCATTAGTTGTGGTTGCCCTATTATCTCCACTCCTATTCCACATGCAGTTGAAGTCTTAAAAAACGGAACAGGAATCATAATCGATTTTGAAAATCCTGAACAACTTGCTAAAAATGTTATTCATTTATTGAATAACGAACAATTGCGACAAGACATTTCCTTAAACGGAATTCATAAACTTGCACCAACTGCTTGGAAAAATTCGGCCATTGCTCATGCGCTTTTGTTTCAAAAAGTGAGCCGAAGAAAAATTCAATTGCGTTACAAAATTCCACCTCTCAATTGGAATCATATCAAAAATATGACTACTGATTTTGGAATGATTCAGTTTGCAAAAATCAATCAACCCGATTTGAGCACTGGATACACTTTAGACGATAATGCTAGAGCATTGGTTGCTGTTTGTCAACATTATGAACTCACCAAAGACACTAGTGATTTAGTACTTATTGAGTTATATTTCAATTTCATTAAGTTTTGTTTACAAGCCGATGGGCATTTTCTAAATTATGTTGATAAAGACCGAAAATTTACACCTCAAAACTCAGAAAATCTTGAAGATGCTAATGGTAGAGCGATATGGGCACTGGGTAATTTAATCGCAATTAGTGATTTACTTCCGTTAAAATTGGTAAATGAATCCCGAAAAACAATGCAATTGGCCTTGTCAACAGCACATGCAATTCATTCAACACGTGCGATGGCTTTTATCATCAAAGGCTTGTATTACAGTCATTCGGCCAATTTTAGTTTTGGAAACACTTTACTACTAAAAACCTTAGCCGATAGATTGGTTCAAATGTACAAACATGAATCAGATGAAGAATGGGAATGGTTCGAAAGTTATTTAACGTATGGAAACAGCATTTTGCCCGAGGCTTTGTTGTGTGCCTATTTAGTAACAAATAATCCTATTTATCAAACTGTTGCCAAAACATCATTTGATTTTTTACTTTCAAAAACATTCAATGAGGATACTATTAAAGTTATTTCTAATCAAGGATGGATGCACAACAAAGTTCAAATTGCTGAACCGAAAAATGGAGGCGAACAACCTATTGATGTCGCCTACACAATAATGGCATTGAGTAAATTTTACGACCATTTTGGTGAAGAAAACTATTTGAAAAAAATGGAGGTAGCTTTTGAATGGTTTTTAGGTAAAAATCATTTGCATCAAATTATTTACAACCCATGTACGGGCGGATGTTATGATGGTTTAGAAGAAACCTACATCAATTTGAATCAAGGAGCAGAATCAACCGTAAGTTATATGATGTCTCGATTAACTGTTGAGAAATATAAAAAAACGAAGAAAAAAACTAAAACTAAAAAATATACTCTTCCGTCTCCATCCAAAAATGGAACCTTACCCAAAATCACAATCATAAGTGCAGAATAAAAGTATATGGGAACCGCTATAAATAAAATGCTTGAAGAAATTGGAGAGTTTTCGCTTTTCGGAAGTCGATTTTTTAAAGAAATCAGCACCTCCCCTTTTCAAATCAACGAATTCATTCGGCAATGTTATGCCATCGGATACAAGTCACTTCCATTAGTGACCATCACTGGGTTTATCATGGGATTGGTCTTGACGATTCAATCCCGTCCCACGATGACAAAATTTGGAGCAGAAAGTTGGTTACCTAGTATGGTTTCATTGTCGCTAATCAGAGAAATTGCTCCCGTAATCACAGCACTTATTTGTGCTGGAAAAATTGCTTCCGGAATTGGTGCTGAATTAGGCGCGATGAAAGTAACCGAACAAATTGATGCAATGGAAGTATCGGCAATCAATCCCTACAATTATTTGGTGGTAACACGAATTTTGGCCACTACTTTGATGGTGCCACTTTTGGTTATTTATGCGGATTTAGTTGGGATTTATGGTGGCTATATCGGATACAATGTGAGAGGCACAATGGGATTGTACCGCTATTTTTCGGATGTATTTGAGCACTTAGAGTTTCTAGATTTAATGCCTGCGGTTATTAAAACTTTTTTCTTTGGTTTTTTTATTGGATTGATTGGTTCCTATAAAGGTTTCAACGCCTCTAGCGGAACAGCAAGTGTAGGAATAGCTGCCAATGAAGCAGTCGTTATGGCTTCACTTTCTATTTTTATTATCGATATGGTAACGGTTCAAATAACCGATTTATTCTTTTAATAATGGAGAAAGAACCACTCATCAACATCGAAAACGTATGGAAATCTTTTAAAAAAAATCAAGTTTTAAAAGGGTTGAATTTGTCTGTAAACAAAGGAGAAAGTCTAGTCATTTTAGGACGGTCTGGCTCAGGAAAATCTGTTTGCATCAAATGCATTGTGGGTTTGATAAAAGCCGACAAAGGACAAATTCTCGTTTTTGGGTTCGATGTAACCAAGCTAAAAACGGAAGCCCTAAACAAAATCAGAATCCGAATTGGGTTCATGTTTCAAAATGGTGCCTTGTATGACTCGATGTCGGTTAGGGACAATTTAGCCTTTACTTTAAAACACCATACCAAAGACATAGAATCCACTCAAATTGAGGAAAAAACTATAGAAGCTCTTGAAGCTGTGGGATTATCAGAAGCGATTGATAAAATGCCTTCGGAATTATCAGGAGGAATGCGAAAACGAGTTGGTTTAGCAAGAACATTAATCATTCAACCCGAAATTATTTTGTATGACGAACCTACTTCGGGACTCGACACGATTACGGCTAGAGAAATTAGTGAATTGATTGTTTCTATTCAAAAAAAACAACGCACTACTTCAATTATCATTACGCATGATATGGCTTGTGCAAAAGCTACAAGTGACCGAATCATGATTTTAAATGAAGGGGTAATTCATGCCGAAGGAACTTATTCTGAGTTAGAGAATAGTAATGACGAATGGGTAAAATCTTTTTTCATATAAACAACTAATAGAACTCCATAAAGATAACCCATCCTAAAATGGTATTGCTTAAGGCAACTATTTAGGAATAGACAAATTCATAAAACCTTAAGTGGCAACAGAAAACATATACTATGGCAAATTCAACAAACTATACTTGGAAATTGGGAGCATTTGTTCTTTTGGGAGCAACTTTGTTTGTCATTACAATCTATTTTATAGGAAAAAATAAAAATCTTTTTGGGAGTACGTTTCGCTTGCGGTCAGAATTCAAGAATGTTAGTGGACTCAAAGTGGGCAATAATGTTCGCTTTTCTGGAATTAATGTAGGAAGTGTAAAAAATATCCAGTTTCTATCCGATTCGGCAGTGATTGTGGAACTGATAATAAAAGAAGAGATTCAGCCTTACATCAAAAAAGATGCGCAAGCTAGCATAGGAACAGATGGCCTGATGGGTGATAAAGTACTCACGATTTCACCAGGAACTTCATCAAATGAAATTGTAAAAGACAACGCTACTATCGTTTCTGTAAAAGCTATAGAACTTGAAGATTTGATGAAAAGCTTACAAAAAAGTGTCGACAACGCTCAAATAATCACGCTTCAACTTTCGGAATTTAGTTTGAAAATTAATAAAGGAAAAGGAGCTTTAAATAAAGTGTTGACCGATGAAGAATTTGCTAATCAAATTGCTCAAACCATAACGAATTTAAAAATAAGCTCAGATGAGTTTGCCATTTTTAGCAAAAATATGAATGACAAAAATGGAACTTTGTCACAATTAATGACCAATCCAGAATATGCGGCTTCGATAAAAAAGACGGTCACCAACTTAGAAAAAAGTACTTATGAAATAGATGTTTTTTCTAAAAAGTTAAATAGCAGTCGTGGTATTTTATCCAAATTGGTAGATGATGAACGACTAGCTGCCTCACTCGATTCTTCTTTGACCAATATTGAAAAAGGTTCTAAAAATTTACTAGAAATCGAAGAAGCTGCTAAACACAATTTTTTGCTAAGAGGTTTTTTTAGAAAAAAAGCCAAGGCTGAAAAAAAAGAGAACTAAAGCAGCAGAATTCAAAACCTAGGAATAAAGCAACTTATACCAATAGTTATGTAACAACTTCTTGGGAACAAAAGAAGAACTTTGATTAGCAATGAAAACATTTTCATTAACTTAAAAACACCTTATCATGGCAAACATAATTAAGTCTCCAAAAAAAGAAAAAGACCCAAAAGCAGAAAGTCAAAAAATAATTGACAATTATGAGAAAGCCGCATTACATCACGAAAAAGCGGCAAAACTTCATCATGAAGTAGCAAAATTTCAAAAAGAGGGCAATAGTACTATGGCTTGTGGATGTAACTGCAAAGCAAAAAACGAATCTGATTTGGCAAAAAAGATTCAGAAAAAAAACAAAAAAAAACAATCTCAGATTGCATAGGACTTTGGCTAGAGTTTGATTTAACCCCATAAAAGCATCCTAATCCTTGGGTGCTTTTTCTAATTGCATCGCTATGAAATCCGTAACTGAACTCAATGACAACATATTCAGAATTACTCAAACGATTCAAAATGAGTTTCCAGAACTAATGCCTTTTTTGAACGAAATGACCATAACCATTCCAATGTTGCATTCGCCCGAAGTAGATCAAAAAGCTTTAAATGATTATTATAATTCTTTGAGAAATTTACTGATGAAGTATGCTCCAAACCACAATGTTTTATTTCAATCTATCTAAAAAATCATGAAAAACACTTTAAGAAAAGCCATCTATTTGGATCATTATACAGCGATGGTATTTGATTATAACAATCAAACAGCGGTACTAGAAAAAACGATAGCTTCTGAAATGAATCCTTTTGTGAAAGAAGAAATTTTACAAAAAGGAGAAAGTCATTGGCACAACAAAGAACAAGATTTACAAAGCGATTTTTATAAAAGAATAATAGCCGAGGTTGCTCCTTGTAGCGAAGTCTTTTTCTTTGGTCCAACGAATGCAAAAACCGAATTGATAAACATCATTCAAGGTAAACCCAAATTTGATGCGATAAAAATTTACAGCAAGTACATTGATAAAATGACAGATAATCAAAAGATTGAATTGATAAATACCACATTTAAAATTCCTTAAAATGAAAAAGAAATCATTACAAATTGAATTGCTTTTCGAAAGACTTACGTTAGTTGTAACCAAAGTTCTCGGAAGTTATTTTGCTTTTGTTTTGGCTTTAACGCTAGTACTTTTTTGGTGGAGTACTAATTTATTCACTTCGAATAATTGGCATCAAAATATTGGTGACATCATTTTTGGTTTTACTTTTTTGAGTTTGTTTATTATTCAAAAATCCTTCAATCGCTATTCCGCTTTAATTCATTTGAAAATGAATGAACTCATTTCCTCACACGAAAGAGCTAAAAATGCTGTAATGAACACGGGTAATAAAACAGAAAAAGAAATCAGAGAACTTTCTGAAGAATACATAGAATCTGATGCTACATTCGAAAAAGAAGTAAATATTGCTTTGAATGATGTAAATACAGAAAATCAAGTTTGAATGTAATCAATTCAAAATACTAATGCCTTCAACTTTAATTTATAAAACAACAATAAAATGAAAAAAACAATTGTAATGACTAGCCTGCTTATAGGTTTAAGCTGGTGTTCACAAGGACAAACAATTTCAAAAAACGCACTTGGACTAAGAATTGGTGATAACGATGGTTTTGGTGGAGAGCTTTCCTATCAAAGAAAAATGGCCAAAAACAACCGCTTAGAACTGGATTTAGGATGGCGTAGTAATAACAATATTGACGCACTAAAATTGGCAGGAATTTACCAATGGGTTTGGAATATTGAAGGCGGTTTTAATTGGTATGCTGGAGTTGGTGGCGGATTAGGGTATTGGAATCATGATGACAATCTGAATGATGACAATGGCGTTTTTGCTTTTGTGGCTGGCGACTTAGGTATTGAATACGACTTTGATGTTCCAATTCAAGTATCACTTGATATTAGACCTGAATTGTATTTTAATTCAAATGATTATCGTGATAATAATTTTGGACCAGACATTGCTTTGGGAATCCGATATCGATTTTAAGTGAGACAATGTGTGAATATTACAACTCTTACTCAAAATAGTACAATTCAAAATTCCCAAGCTTTCGCACCTTTGTACAGTCAGGAAAATACATTC
The DNA here is from genome assembly GCF_051547145.1 of Flavobacterium sp. RSSB_23. Classification (NCBI taxonomy): domain Bacteria; kingdom Pseudomonadati; phylum Bacteroidota; class Flavobacteriia; order Flavobacteriales; family Flavobacteriaceae; genus Flavobacterium; species Flavobacterium sp. RSSB_23. The sequence goes on from NZ_JBPTTO010000003.1 coordinate 309,362, forward strand.
TTGATTTAAATATTATCACCATGAATACTACAGAACTTAAAGGAGATTGGGAAGTACAAAAAGGGAAACTCAAACAAAAATTTGCCAAACTAACAGATAACGACTTATTATTCTTAGATGGAAAAAAAGACGAAATGTTGGGTAGAATTGAAAAAAAATTAGGCAAAACCAAAGCCGAATTGAAAAGGATTATCGAATCGCTTTAATCCATTAATTGAAAACTATACATTATGAAAAAATCCATTTATACCTTTGCAATAACTGCGTTCCTTGCAGTAATGGTATTCACTGCTTGTAAATCGAATACAGAAAAAGAGGCAGATGCAACCGAAAAAGTGATTGATGCTAACGAAAATCTTGATGCCGTTAACGAAGACATCAATGATGACGAAGCAAAAAAAGCCAACGATATGGAGTGGCAAACGTACAAAGAAGAAGTAAATACTAGCGTTGCTGCCAACGAAGTTCGCATCTCAGAATTGAAAGCTGCTTTAAAAAAACCTGGTAACACTTTTGATTCCAATTATTCTAAAAGCATTCAATCCTTGGAAGATAGAAATGCATCGTTGAAATTGAAAATCAAAAACTACGAGAACAACCAAACCGATTGGGATTCCTTTAAACGAGAAGTAGATTCGGATATGACCCAATTAGGAAAAGCCTTTAAAGACTTGACCGTAAAAAACACGAAGTAAACTTTTCCAAAAAAAGAGATTATAACAAAAAAGCAAAGGATAATCCTTTGCTTTTTTTATTTAGATTTTACCGTAGTACATTGCTTTTACAATACCATCCGAAAGTCCAATCTTTGGCACATAAATTTGACGGGCTCCACTCCATTTCATAGCATTCAAATAAATACGCGTTGCAGGCACAATTACGTCGGCACGGTCTGAATTTAATCCCAATTGCGAAATTCGTTGTTCATAAGTTAAGGAACTCAAATAGGCATATTGCGAATTGATATATATATAAGACAAGGGTTTATCTTGTTGTTTACCAGACATTTTAAACAACTTATTGATGTTACCACCAGAACCAATCAAAGTAACTTCGTCATAATCGGCAGTGTTGGTTCTAATCCATTTTTCGATTTCTTCCCAAACCACATCGTGTACCATTTCGTTCAATAAACGTACAGTACCGGCTTTAAAAGAACGAGAATTAATCATCTTGCCGTGAGAAAATAAAGTAAACTCGGTACTACCCCCACCAACATCTACAAACAAGTAGGTTTCATCTGTTTTTAATAAATGATGTAAATCGGTAGAAGCAATAATAGCCGCTTCTTTTTTACCATCAATGATTTCTATTTTGATATCGGCTTTTTTCTTAATCAATGCCACCACTTCTTTGGCGTTATATGCTTCTCGCATAGCTGAAGTAGCAAAAGCTTTATAACATTCTACTTTATGCACCTTCATCAGAAGATTAAATGCCTTCATAGCATCGCACATTCGTTCTATATTCTCGGGAGAAATTTCTCCAACTGTAAAAGCGTCTTGCCCTAAACGAATAGGAACACGCACTAAGGAACTCTTACTGAATTGTGTTTCTTTTCCTTCTTGTTCAACAATATTAGCAATCAACAAACGCATCGCATTGGATCCGATATCAATAGCAGCATATTTTTTAATTTTAATCATATGTTCACTCATTCATTTATAACAGCACAATTCAATACATTATGCTTCTTCAGTAATTACTTCAAGTTTATTTTGATAATATTTATAAGTCTCAATTTGTGCTCTAAAAAGAGGCTCACCATTTCTTTGTTTGTACTTGTTGTCTAAATTTTCAGAATGATAACGAGCTTTGACATTACCTTTCCAGCCCAAATCAAAATGATCTATTAATTCATTTTTTATATCTTGGTCATAGATAGGACAAGTTACCTCTACCCTTGCATCTAAATTTCTTCTCATAAAATCTGCCGATGAAATGTATACTTCAGGAATTCCTGCATTCCCAAAAATATACACTCTAGAATGTTCCAAATAATTATCAACAATACTAATTGCTTCAATGTTTTCGCTTAAACCAGGAACCCCTGGAATCAATGAACAAATACCTCTAACTTCTAATTGGATTTTGACTCCCGCTTTGCTAGCTTGATATAACTTATCAATCATTTCAAAGTCAGACAAACTATTCATTTTTAACTTTATATAAGTCTTTCTACCTGCCAAAGCATGCGTTATTTCACGATCTATTAACTTTACAAACTTACTTCGTGTGTAATGTGGAGATACGATTAAATGCTTGTAACGATGTACTCTATAATTCACATCGAAGAAATCAAAAATTTTATTAATGTCTTTTAAAATCTGCTGATGACTTGTGAAAAGGGTTACATCAGTATAAACTTTGGCTGTTGATTCATTAAAATTACCGGTAGAAACAAAACCGTAACGTTTAATTTTGTCTTTTTCTTGTCTTTCAATCACGCAGATTTTACTATGTACCTTTAAACCTTTGATTCCAAAAATCAATTCTATGCCTTCCGTTTTCATTTGTTCGGCATATGAAATATTGGAAGCTTCATCAAATCGAGCTTGCAATTCGATTTGTACTGTTACTTTTTTACCATTTTTGGCAGCGTTGATTAAAGAACTTATAATCTGTGAATTCTTTGCCAGACGGTATAAAGTTATCTTAATGGAAAGTACTTTTGGGTCCAATGCTGCTTCTCTCAAAAACTTAGTTAGATAAGAAAACGATTGATAAGGTGCATTCAATAAATAATCTTTCTCGCTTATTTTATCCAGCATACTTCCTTCTAGACTCAATCCAGGAATTGGTAAGGGTACATTCGATTGATACAATAAATCAAATCGTCCCAAATTTGGAAAGTCCATATAATCTCGTCTATTATGATATCGTCCACCCGGTATTATGCTATCAGTAGAAACAATATGCATTTTATCCAAAAAGAAGTTGAGTGTATCCTCCTCTATTTCTTGGTCGTAAATAAAACGAACGGGCTCTCCAATTCGGCGGTCTTTTACACTCAAAGCAATTTTCTCAATCATACTTTTGCTCAAATCACTATCGATGTCTAACGAGGCATCTCTTGTAATTTTTATCATATGAGCTGATATGCTTTGATAGTCGAAAATATTAAAAATGCTACTTAAATTTTGTCGGATGACATCGTCTAACAGAATGACATATTGCTTTTCGTTTTTAGAAGGGAGTACAACAAAGCGATTGATTGTTTTTGGAATTTCGATTACAGCATAGCGCACTTCTTCCTCCTTTTTCATAACCAATTTCACTGCCAAGTAACCAAAAGTGTCTTTTAGCAAAGGAAATTCGGCTAAGTCATTCAAAATAATAGTCACCAATTCAGGACTTACTCTTTGAATGAAAAAATCCTTCAGATAGTTTTCCTGGTCCTTATCTAAATCATTCTCATTGATAATGTAGATGTTCTCTTTTTGTAACTGACTTTCAATTTCATTCAAAATATTCAAACTTTCAGCTTGGTGTTCAATTACAATTTCGGTAATTTCTTTAACCAATTGTTGAGCAGAAACACCTCCTAAATATTTTTCACCAGAAATTCCAGAAAGGCTTAATCTACGGATGGCTGCAAATCGAACTCTAAAGAATTCATCTAAATTATTCGAAAATATGCCTAAAAAACGTAATCTATCTAATAAAGGAACTGAATCATCGGCTGCTTCTTGCAAAACACGGGCGTTGAAAGCCAACCAACTCTTTTCTCTGTCAATATATTTGTGTATCAAAACTTTATTTATTTTAAATCTTTAGGAACAATTACTTTTAAAGTTTTACCTTTTTCTATGGCACTCCAATCGTCTACATCAAATTGTAGCGAGACAAACCCAGATGTAGGAACATTTTCAATAAAAACGTCTCCAAATTTATTAACAAAATTTGTAATTGCCCCATTATGTCCAAAAAGAATTACACTATCAAATTCATTTTTACAAGATTTAATCACCTTAGCTAATTGGTTTTCATCAAAAGTATACAGCTCCTCTTTATAAATAATGCTCTCGATAGGATAGGATAAATTTTGAGCAAAAATTAAAGCAGTTTGAGAAGCTCGTTCTGCTACACTTGTCCAAAACAAATAGGTTTTAGGCAAATACTTTGAAACATAGCTAGATACGAGATGTGCCGCTTGCAGACCATTTTTAGACAAAGGTCTATCTCTATCCTTTAGGGGTGTTTCCCAACTTGATTTTGCGTGTCGAACTAAGATTAAATTTTTCATAATGCTTCCGTTTTTTTAGTTCAAATACTTTTAGATAAAGGTGTGTATTTTAACCTATAAATCTATTTTTCAGACACTTAAATTACATTTATTTTTTTAGTCTGAATTGAACTAAATATAAATTAACAATTGTTTAGTGTTTGTCTTGATAAAAAAATCAGAATTATTATATACACTTTTTAGAATAAAAGATGACAAAATACTGAATTCTAGATTTTTAACTCATTACAGGGATTTATACGTAGGAATTTAAATATGTAAAATTTAACAAGCGATAAGTAAACCAAAAAAATATAACAAAAAACGCTTTTTAACGAGTTTTTAGGTTATTGATAGAAAAAAAAAAGGGAATATTTCCTTTGTATCTAATTTTGAGGTAGTTAATCAAAATATAAATTGTTTCTTAAAATTATATGCAATGAAATTTAAAACTACTTCAAACGAAATACAGTTATTCTATTCCATTATTACTTCTCGACTAAACTTTACTATAAGCAGGAACTTAATAATTATTGCATTATTTATAGTAAGTACTACTTTTTCATATTCTCAAAGCTCTTGCAAGGCCAAATTACAAGTTGAAAAAAGCAGAAACTCCAGAAGCATAACTTCAGAAGGAACACAGTACAAATTGGAATTAACTAATGATAATTTTAATAGTGCCAATTATACTTTGAAAGCTGTAAATATCAATGCTTCTTGTTCGAATAATGATGGAAGTTCCACTTCTGGCAATGTGAATTTAACCATTTTTTTTACGGATTTAGATTCAAATCCTATAACCGAGTTAAGTTTAAATCCGGGAGAAACAAAATCTTTTTTAGCTAAAATTGAATTACCCTCTGGCACTCCCTTCAATAAATGGAATTGTACTCAAATAATTGCAACATCTAATGATTGCTCAAGCTATTCTGTATCAACTATTCTTCATACGCTAGTTAGTGATCCTAACCAAGAGTAAAAAACTACACATCATTTCATACCAAAATAACACTATTAAATAGTTTAAGATGAAAAGACAACTATACCCTAACCAATTTATAAAAGAATTTAAAAAAACAATTTTATTAATTGTTTTTCTTTTAATGGCTGGATTTGTAAACTCACAAACAATTACACCAACAAAAACGATTACTGTAAGACCTGGAGTATGTGGTAAAATTGATGTTGAGTTAAAATTGCAAGGTTCTAATCCAGTTGCAAGGCCAAATGAAGTTGTTCTAGTAATAGATGTTTCAGGAAGTATGGATGATGGTCCAACACCAGAACCACTAGATTATGCAAAGGATGCAGCTATAAGTTTCATTAATAATGTGTTTTTACCAGCAAATAATCCCACCGGAAAAAATAAAATCGCAATAGTAAAATATGGTAGCAGTGGTTCGTTAGTAAGAACTTTAACACTAGCTTCTGGTAAACAAACCTTAATTGATGATGTTAATGCATTAGTAGCTAACGGATCAACTAATATTGAAGATGGTATTAGAAAAGCGGATCAAGAGTTAACTGCAAAAGGTACTTTTGATTGTATTACATCAAGAAGTATTGTACTACTAACCGATGGTGTTGCAAACCAAAATGTTGCTAATGGAAGTAATTGTACTGGAGGTCAGCAAGGGACCTGTATTCAAGCTGCTATTACAGCAGCTAACGATGCTAAAACCACAGTTGTTTCAGGAATAACCTATAATAACCAAATTTTTGCAGTTGGTTTATTTGGTGCAATATCAGGAACAGATCAAACTAACGCGCAATATACTTTAAATAATATTCAAACTGCTGGTGCTTTTTTTACAGAAAACGCAGCGAATCTAACTGGAATTTATAACCAAATATCTACTCAACTTTCTTGGATTGCACAACAAATTGCTGGAACACCATTTGCAACAGAGTCAGTCAGTAATGATTTTATAATAGGAGCTGTTACACCTTCAAAGGGAACAGCATCTGTCTCAGGTCAATCGATTTCATGGAACATCGACTTTTTGAATGTTGAGACAATCACCTTAAAATATGAACTTACACCAAAAGCAAATGTATGCGGAAGTAAAACTGTGAGTTCTTCATCTCTAAGTTATCGAAATACTAATTGTCAAAACTCAACTTTAAACATTTCAACATCCTCAACAAATATACCTTGTCCAATTATTACATTAGCTTCCCAAACAAATGTAAGCTGTTTTGGTACTTCTACTGGAGCAATAACATTAAATAATCCTACTGGAGGAACTGCTCCATACACTTATGATTGGAAAAAAGATGGAAATTCATATGCCACTACTCAAAACCTAACTGGATTAAGTTCTGGAACATATACGGTTATAGCTACTGATAAAAACGGTTGTAGTACAGCTGTTTTATCGGTATCAATCACCCAACCAACAGCAGCTTTGGCTTTAGCAGCTTCTTCTAAAACTGATGCTTCTTGCTTTGGAGCCAGCACGGGTTCTGTAACTGCAGGCGCTGTAACTGGAGCTGTGGGAACAGTAACTTATTCTTGGAAAAATGCTTCGAATACTGTAGTGGGTTCTACTGCAACAGTTGATAACCTTCCTGCTGGAACCTATACTGTAACGGTATCTGACTCTTGTTCTTCTGAGTCCAATTCTGTAACTGTTGGACAACCTGAAGCAGCTTTGGCTTTGGGTGCTTCTTCTAAAACTGATGCTTCTTGCTTTGGAGCTAGCACGGGTTCTGTAACTGCAGGCGCTGTAACTGGAGCTGTAGGAACGGTAACTTATTCTTGGAAAAATGCTTCTAATACAGTAGTAGGTTCTACTGCTTCGGTAAATAATCTTCCAGCAGGAACTTATACTGTAACCGTAACTGATTCTTGTTCTTCTGAATCCAATTCAGTAACTGTTGGACAACCTGAAGCGGCTTTGGCTTTGGGTGCTTCTTCTAAAACTGATGCTTCTTGCTTTGGAGCTAGCACGGGTTCTGTAACTGCAGGTGCTGTAACTGGAGCTGTAGGAACAGTAACTTATTCTTGGAAAAATGCTTCGAATACTGTAGTGGGTTCTACTGCAACAGTTGATAATCTTCCTGCTGGAACCTATACTGTAACTGTAACTGACTCTTGTTCTTCTGAA